>JAJRZN010000001.1 GCA_024275235.1 Deltaproteobacteria bacterium | reverse complement strand
ATTGCCCCCTGCAGATCATTACGGCTGACCACCTGATAGCCCTGGGCCTCAAGCACAATCTTTTGTTCAGGCCCGGAAAAAATATTGCCGACAGCCAGAATCCTCACCGCCATTTATGCCTCCTGTTCCTCGCTGTCATCCTGTGCCGCATCCGCCGTTATCTCCAGGCTGAAGCCCTTGACATCCCACAATTTTTCTTCTACTTCATCAATAATCTCATCGAGATCAGCCGGGCCGAAACTCAACAGATCCCAAGCCTTTTTGTGCAGCATGGGCACTTTATTATCCCCGGCATGGCCATAGCCCATACCACGAATAAGGATATCGGCAAAATGGACAACCGCGCTGGATACAGGCTCATTAACAGCCTGCTCCGGGGTATGATGGCAGCTTATTGGTTCCACCAGCCGAACAGGCAGATTCCAGTTTTTGGCCAGCCAGCCGCCGACTTCGGCATGGTTAATGCCCATAATCTCCATCTCCGCCTCCCGCATGGCAATCCCCCGCTCCGCCATCAGCCGGTTCACGGCCCGATATTCCTCGGAAAACTCCATCTTGATTGCCACCTTGCCAAGATCATGGATCAAACCGGCGGTACTGATCTCCTCGGGTTCACTTATCTCCAAGCGCCTGGCAATAACCCCGGACACCACAGCGCAGCCTAAGGAATGCTCCCATAATTCCACATCCTGATCCTCCATAACCTCGAAGATAGAGGCCGAAATTATAAGGCTTTTAACCACGTTAAAACCCAGAAGGATAATGGCGCTGCTCAGAGAGCTGATACGCTGCGGAAAGCCATAAAAAGCAGAATTAACCAGTTTTAATAATTTAGCGGCCAGGATATGATCCTTACTGATAACCTTGCCCATTTGCTCGGTGGTGGTATCGGGATCATCGGCCATCTTAGTCAGTTTGGTCACAATGCCGGGCAGGGTGGGAAGATTTTTGGTCTCCCGCAGGGCCGCCTTAAACTGCTGCCGTCTGTCATCGCTCATATTTATCTCCGGGAATCAATCATCTTTTGCATGATACGCTTTTTTATATACATCAGGGGCGCGACCTTGGTAACGAGGGAGAAACGATCTTCAATATCCCGCAGTTCTTCCTTTAATGTCTTTTCGCCCGCCACCTTTACCGGATGACCGTCCACGGTTATCTGCGTAATATCCATCTTAATCAGACGATCCAGCAGGGGCCCGGTCATGACTGTCCCTCTGCCACATAAAACCCGGCCGTCCGGCATCATTACATCCTTGGCCAGCACCATGCCGGTTTTGGCCTGGGCACTTAGTATCTGCTGCATGACTTCTCTCCCATGGTAATTTTGCTAACGGTTCAACAGCACTCCGGTGCTTATTGCTGTTTTTAACATCAGACTGAACAATTACGTTATAACTTATATCAGAAGGATTATTCAACACCCTAATCCATCCGCCAAAGAGCTTAAAGGCATAAATTAAACCCCGCTGTCACAAAGACCATTGACATCACTGCCGGACAGCATTATTTTCAAACTGTTTTTTGTTAATCTCTAACACACTGAGTACAAAGGAGTTGATTAAATGCCTATTTACGAATACGAATGTGAAAATTGCCATGAGATAACCGAGGCCTGGCAGCATCTGGCCGATGAACCGTTAACCAGCTGCCCTAAATGCTCCGGCGCTCTGAGAAAATTAATTTCCCGCAGCTCATTTCAGCTCAAAGGCGGCGGCTGGTACGCCGACGGCTACTGCAGCACAACTAACACCGCCGCCAGCAAGAGCAAGGATACCAAAAAGTCGGATTCAAGTACCACCCCGGCTGCT
Source organism: Deltaproteobacteria bacterium (assembly GCA_024275235.1). Taxonomy (GTDB): domain Bacteria; phylum Desulfobacterota; class Desulfobulbia; order Desulfobulbales; family VMSU01; genus JAADIV01. The sequence goes on along the minus strand of JAJRZN010000001.1, from coordinate 7,549 downwards.
CCGGCCCCCTCATGCCCCAAGAATGACAGCAAGACCTGTTGCGCCTGCCCCGCCTCCTCGGCCTGAACACCTCCTAACCAAGCAGAGTTACAGCATGACAGGCTATTCCCTCCAGGCGGCCGCTAAAGCCCATTCCTTCCGTCGTGGTGGCCTTCACATTGACCTCCGCCTCTGAGACCCCGCAGACCACGGCCAGATTCCGGCGCATTTGAGAGATATAAGGTGACAGGCGGGGTGGTTGGGCGATGATGGTCAGATCGGCATTAACCAGCCTATATGCCGCCCGGCAGACCTTAGCCATGACCATCTCCAGCAGCCGAAGACTGTCTATCCCCTTATATTCCGGGGCTGAATCAGGGAAATGGCGTCCTATATCGCCGGCCCCCAGGGCTCCAAGCAGGGCGTCACAAAGGGCATGAGTCACCACATCGGCATCTGAATGCCCCAGCAGGCCTTTGTCCCAGGGAATATGCACCCCGCCCATAATCAGCTTACGGCCCTCCGTCAGACGATGGGCGTCATAGCCATGCCCTATCCTGAAATTGATCTCCCGCGCAGTCATTAATTCTCCAGAGTAAAAGGATGGCACATCAGACGCCCCTGAGATGGACATCTGATGAAAAAGAGAGGGGGGTAAAAAAGAAAAAGGAGCGGACTATAAGCCGAATTCTGTATTCACCTGACGGTGAACCATGACCATTTATCTGGGACAGCAGTCGCCTGCTGCCTCTAGCAATCTACCCGGAGACTTCGGGCGGGCCGCCCTCAAACGTCTCCCTATTTGATTTTGCTCCAGGTGGGGTTTACCATGCCCCGCGTGTCACCACACGGGCGGTGAGCTCTTACCTCGCCATTTCAACCTTACCGGAGCCTTGCGGCCCGGCGGTATATTTTCTGTGGCACTTTCCTCGGGGTCACCCCCAGTTCGCGTTACGAACCACCCTGCCCTGCGGAGTTCGGACTTTCCTCCAGCCGCGGACTGCGGCTGGCGGCCATGCATCCGCTCCTTAAATTTTACATCATTGGTAATTATTACATCATTGGTAATTATTTATTCTTCGGTACTTTCCTCCGGTTGATGATACATCATCCGATTGCAGGTTGGGCAAGATAAGATCTCATCCTCCCGCAGCAACTCGTTAAACATCTGGGGCGGAATATTCATATTACAGCCCAGACATACCCCGGCAGCTACCCCGGCCACCGCCAGCCCGCTGCGGCGCTCCTTTAAGGTCTCATAACGCTTGAGATATTTTTTATTCACCTTGGCAGCCTGCGCCTCTCTGGCCTTCACAATATCCTTCTTTTTCTTCTCGAGTTTAGCCGCCTTATGTTCAACAGCCGTGGAGTCTTTTTTTATCTTTTCCTCCTCAGCAGCGCATTTATTCTTAATTTCCTCGATCTTGTTTTCCATGGCCTCAAGCTGCTCAATGAGGAGCAGCAGCTCGTCTTCCCGCTGCTTATTGGCCAGCTTGGTATCCTCAATTTCTTTAAGGATACTTTGATATTCACGATTAGTCTGGATATTCATGATCTTTGACTGCCGATCCTTAATCCGTTCTTCCTCGTCACTGATCATGACCTCAAGCTCACGGCGGCGTTTTGCCCCTGATTCAAGCTGTTCCTGGTAGTCGGAAATGATTTTTTTATCATCCTCGATGCTTTTCCGTCTGAGATCCAAACTACTCAGACCGTCCCGCATCTCTTCGTTAATCTTATAGACCTCAAGATCAATGGTCTGCAATTCAATAAGATTTTTAATTTCCTCTTTCAATGTGACTACCTCTGGGTGTTGATTGATGTATTTATTTTTTCGATGTAACTGTTGATAGACTCATAAAAAGTCCATCACACGCTTACGATGGCTAAATCAACGAAGCGAAGACTGCGAAAATTCGGGATACAACTAAACCTCGGCGCCCAGTGATCACTTACCCTGGTCTATAATTGGGGCCACAAACAGGCCCAGGGGGTCACACTGCCGGGTTGAGACATTAACTGGTAATTCCAGCCCATGTTCCTTAAACTGGCCGCGCAGTAAATCCGCGAAGACGGGGATGCCCGTATTTTCAGTGCCAAAATGGCCGGCATCAACTATGCAGAAGTCCGTCTCTTCCGCCCAGCGTGCCGTACTGTGCTTAATCTCAGCGCTTATATAGACCTGAGCGCCGGAACGCCGGGCCGCGGCAGCAAATTCTGAGCCGCTGCCACCGCATACCGCCGCCCGTTGAATGATTTCAGGCAGCTGGCCGCAGACCCTGACCGCAGGCTGTTTCAGCACGGTGCAAAGCATCTGTAAAAACTCTCTGCCCGGCAGGGGGCGACGCAGCCTGCCGCTCAGTCCTAAACCAACCGCCGGTTCCTCTGCATTTGAAGGTAGTAAAGGCCGGCAGTCAAGAAGGCCAAGGGCACCGGCCAGGGCATCATTTATCCCGTGGCGAACGGCATCAAGATTGGTATGACAGGCAAATACGGCTATGGCATTGCGAATGGCACCGGCCACAAAGGCGGCTTCCGGCTCGTCAAGCCGTATATGCCGCCAGGGCCTGAAGATTACAGGATGGTGGGTGATAATCAGATTGGCATTTACTGCAACAGCCTCCTTCAAGAGCTCCATGGTTGGATCAAGAGCCACAAGAACCCCCCTGACAGTCTGGTCAGGATGGCCGCTCATGAGGCCGACATTGTCCCAGTCCTCAGCGCAGGACGGTGGAACGGCGTGGTCAAGAATATCAACAATATTACGAAGTTTAATCTCAGCAGTACTCATCATACGCGGGCTAAATAAAGCAGATAGGTTATAAAAAAAGGTGCAACCTTATTCAAGGTTACACCTTTTTAAAAACCATAGTGGTACGGTTTTTCGTAGTTTATGTAATGCGCCATGATAATAGAAATTCCAAAAAAGGTAAACCACCGGTAATTCGGCAATCCAGCCATACTGATAAATTGGTGGGCCCACCTGGACTCGAACCAGGGACCTACCGGTTATGAGCCGGTGGCTCTAGCCAACTGAGCTATAGGCCCGCTTGCCACAACAAAGTTTAATAATATGGCTCGTAAACAGAAAATTGTCAAGAGGTTTTATACCATTGAACTCATTATTTCCTGTTTAAGCAGACAACAGGAAATACGATACCTCGGCCGGCCATCACTATTATAGCTGAGATTAGAGGGCTGCAGCATCTTATTCATCACGCAGCCCTCAGGAATATGCAGACTGAAAAATTGTTCCTCACGCAGCCCGGGGTTCGGGCGCAGATACCTGTCCGCCGTTATCTCAAAGGAATGAACCGGAAAGTCTTCACAAAGGGGGCAGCGATACACCCGGCCGTTGGGAAAGATAAAGAAGTTCTCCGCCGCCTCCCCGGCACAGACAAACGGCTCACTCTCATCTAAAAAAACTTTGGGATAGATAACATGCAGGCCAAGAGCGGCCGCCTCCGCCGCCACCGGCGGCACCTGAGCCAGCCATTCCTCCGGGCTGAGCTGGAGACCGGAAGAATCATCACCGGCGGAATTACCCCGCAACCCGATAATCTGAATGAAAAAATTACGGATTCCGAGGGCTTTAACTAAGGCCGGCATACGCCGCAGAGCGGCTATATTCAGAGAACTTACCGTATAGATAAGACTGGTTTCAAACCCCAGGGCCACCGCCCGCCTGATATTGGCGGTGCAGACTTCAAAGACCCCGTTGCCGCGCAGGGGATCGTTAACCGCCGCCTCCGGGCCATCCAGACTGAAGCTCAACACCGCCTCCTCCGGCCCTATTTTGTTGAGCAGATCATGATGAAGATAACCGTTGGTGTCAATGGTTACCGTGCGATAGCCCAGCTGCCTGGCCTTTTTGACAGCAAAGGGCAGATCGGGATGAAGGGTAGGCTCGCCGCCCAGAAAAATCACGTTGGAGTCCTTATCCTGATCGGCAAAAATCGTCAGCCAGTCGGCAATGATCTCTTTGGTAAGGGTGTTATTACCGTGCTGAGCTGGATTTATATAACAATGGCGGCAGGACAGATTACAGGCCGTAAGGATATGAAAAAAAATGTTGCGTTCATTGGGCTGAAAGGCCAGAGTTCTAACTATCGGGGAAGTCATTTTGTTCAAGCATCCAAGGTATATTGGGCCAGAATGGTGTCGTGCAGATAGGCCTGTGGGCCGCCGAAAAATTTCTTAAACAGGGCCAGACTTGCAGAGCGCAAAACGCCGGGGGTAATCGTCGTCCGCATATTTTTATACAGGGGAGACAGACGTTCCAGAGGCAGATTAGTGCCGCCACCCATAATATCTTCGTAGGCATAAACGAAACGGCGAACGCCGTTAACCAGCAGGGTAGAGTAACACATCAGACAGGGTTCCATGGTGGAATAAACGGTAATCCTCTCCAAGGGCAATAATGGCTGCTGCCGCCGAAGCGCGCGCAGGGCGTTAATTTCGGCGTGCTCCAGTTCGCTGACCAGCCTTTCGCGGCTCTGCCGGCTATGCTGCCGCCCGCCCCTGGCGATAATTTCACCGGCAGAGACAATAACGCAGCCCACGGGAAATTCACCCCTGGCGAGTGCCGCCTCCGCCTCTCCAAGGGCGGCAAGCATAAATTGTTCATGATTATCCGGCATAAGGCGGCAACCGCGAACAACCTTAAACGCTCTTCACCGAATTATCCGGGTTCAGCACCACAATCTGCGGTTCATAACCCTGCACCTCGGTCTCGTCCAGAAGAGCGAAGGTGACCACGATAATCAGATCACCCACCACCCCCTTGCGGGCCGCGGCACCGTTCAAGCACATAACCCCGGAATCTGGCGGGCCGGGAATAACATAGGTATTAAAACGTTCACCGTTATTAATATTATAGATATTAATTTTTTCAAAGGGCAGCAGACCGGCTCTGTCCATCAGGGCGCTGTCCACCGTCAGACTGCCCTCATAATTCAAATTAGCCTCGGTAATAGTGGCTCGATGAATTTTGCACTTTAACATTTGACGCAGCATTATATTCCTCTCATGGGCAGCAAATATGGCGCGCTGCCGCAGTTACCTGATTTCTATAAATAGTAGATTTCAACCTTTCTTCCGCAAAAGATAACTGGCGAGATCTTGCGGTAATTTATCGTCCTTTTGCAGCTTTTCTATGCGTGATTGTATATATTGTCTATATTTAATTTGTTGATTTTTTATTATTTCCGGTAATTTTTTAATAAAATTCTTATAGGCCGTTGAACTGAAAAAATCTATTGCCGCATCCAGTTCCTTATTCGTATAAACCTCTTCAGTCGAAATGGCCATACTGCTTAGATAATAATGTTCGGTGAACACCTTTTTGAATCTTGTCAGCATAAAAGGCGGCAGAACTCGAGATATCACCCGTAACATTTGCCCGTAAATTTTCTTATAGTCCAGCACCTTAAAAAGTCTGAGACTTTTGGCATATTTCGGGTCATTTAAATTTACAGAAGGTAATTTTACGGCAGTGCCTTTTTTAATAGACTCCATCGTGTTTTTTATGATTTCATTCTGTCTTTTCTTTATATCCGCCTGTTTAGCTATTATAGATTTACCGACATCCGAAGAATAAAAACTAATCCACCTGTCTAAATCAGCCTCTGTTACCTGCTTTGAAAAAAAGGGCACAAAAAGATCACTCATGATCTTTTGTTTGTCAAAAATAATTGCTGAATATTTTTGAAATTCCTTTTTAAGGTCGGCCGGCAGACCAATAAGAACACGTTCCTTGTTTTTATCAATTTCCCGTTCAACACCTTTATCTATACGCAACAACTCAAGCCATTTTTTGGTTTTACTTGTTTTTTGGGGACTGGCGGCATGTGAAAATCCGGCTTGCCCCAATAACATCATTAAGATTATTAAGGCAGAAACGCCTGATTGTCCACTTCGCATGGTATTACTCCTTGATGGCGTCGTAAAAAGTCCGATCTACAGTGTTGTGGCGTTTCGGCAGACCTTCGGCATACCATATGTATGGCCGAAGCCCTGCCGAACCACCACGCCTTATATATCAAACTTTTTGACTTAGCCATCTTTAGTTAGTGATGGACTTTTTACGAGTCCATCATTCCTTGAATAGTGACAATTTTAACCCTGATATATTGGCGTATTTTTGTATCTCTGTTTTAAGGCAGAAACCGCCAATTTCAGTTCAACAGTCTGCTGAGTTAATAGAGTTCTGGAAGATCTATCTTTTTGAAAGCAGATAACCGTTATCAATTAAACGGGTTCTGCCAATATGCACCGCCATCATTAACCGCGCCGTATCAGTCAACTTTTTCAGCTCCCGCAAATCTGAGTCATTAACGATTTGCAGATACTCCACACAGGCCCTGGGTTCAGCTGCAATTGCGGTTACCAGACTGGCAATAATTCTGCCGCAGTCCCGCTCCCCCTCTGCCGCCTGCCGCCGGGCCGATTTCAGAGCTCGATATAGACATAGAGCCGCCTGCCGTTCAGCGGGGCTCAAGTAGCGGTTACGAGAACTCATGGCCAGACCATCTTCCTCCCGGACAATGGGATGGCCGACAATTTCCACCGCGAAATTAAGGTCTCGAACCATGGCCCGTACCACGGCTAATTGCTGAAAGTCCTTCTCCCCGAAAACAGCCAGTTGGGGCTGGATAATATTAAATAATTTTGCCACTACCGTGGCAACCCCGTCAAAATGACCGGGCCGCCCCGCCCCGCACAGCCCCTGACTCAACCCTGTTACTTGAACCCTGGTCTGGAATCCCGGCGGATAGACGACCTCCGTTTCAGGGGCGAAGATGACATCCACTCCGGCCTCTTCGGCAGCGAGGCAATCGGCCTCAAAGATTCGGGGATAACTGGCAAAATCCTCATCAGGGCCGAATTGAACCGGGTTGACAAAAATACTTACCGCCAGCAGATCGGCCCGCCGTCTGGCAGCGGCCATCAGGCTGAGATGCCCGGCATGCAGACAGCCCATGGTGGGCACCAGAGCCAGACTCCGGCCTCCGGCCCGTTCCACCTTTGACCAGGCGGTCATGGCAGCTGGATTGTGAATAATTTCCATCTATTGTTGTAATTGGGCGATTCTGGTCATAACCCAATCCTTAATCGCCCCCGGCTGGGTTTCCGGCAATTTTATATATTCCTGATAATAGGTCAGGGCCTGAGCCGGATCACCGTGTTTTTCATAGATCCGGGCCAGCCCCAGATCACCTTCACCGATAAAACCATTAATATCCGTGAGCTTTAAAAAGGCCTCCTTGGCCTTATCCACCTTATCCATATTCTCATAGGCCTGGGCCAGACTGTAAAGTACCAGGGGATAAATGGGATGGGTGTTGGAGATTCTGGCCAGCGCTTTACTGTAAAATTCGGCCGCCTTACTGAAATCACCCTTCTTGAAGGCCACATGCCCCAGCTCGATATTCGCCCACAGGGCACTGCCGGTATGGGAATATTTCGTACTCAACTGCCCCAGAATCTTAGATTCCTGGGCCACATCGGCACTCTGGAGAGCGGAATAAAGCATGGCGGAAGATTTTTCAGCCTGGTTAGCGGTGTATTT
>JAJRZN010000038.1 GCA_024275235.1 Deltaproteobacteria bacterium | reverse complement strand
TTCCTTTACCCCTGCCGCTTCAAGCCGTTGGGCCTCGATTATCAAATCGTTAACCGTACGGCTTCTTAACGGGCCTCTGAGCTGGGGAATAAGGCAATATGAACAGCGGTTGGAGCAGCCCTCGCTGATCTTCAGATAGGCTCGGTGGCTTGGGGTGGAAATCAGGCGCTGGCAGGTGCTGTCCATCAGGAAGGCGGGAGTTGGGAGCTCAAAATTTTCCGGCTGGCTCTTGTGGTCAAGGGCATGCAGGCGGGCTGCTATATCAAGGAAATTGTCAGTACCAAGGAAGAGATCCACCTCCGGCAACTCTGTTCGCAGCCGTTCACCGTAACGCTGAACCAGGCAGCCGGTTACCACCAGGCGCAGGTCTGGTTTATCGTTTTTGAGCCGGCCAAGACTTAAAATTTCATCAATGGCCTCTTCAACGGCGGATTGAATAAAGCCGCAGGTATTGACCACGATAAGGGAGGCATCCTCTGCCTGGCGGCAGATTTCATAGCCCTGGGCGCTGAGGGAGGCCAGCATCAGTTCGGAGTCCACTAAATTCTTGGGGCAGCCCAGACTGACCATAAATAGTTTTTTGTTCATGATTTTGTAACATCAGTTAGATAGTTAAAGAGTCCCTGGCTGACAGTTCTCATTTTCTGTTTAAAGACGGAAGATTTAAAACCCGGCTGCCAGCAATTATTTTCATCCAGTTGATCAGATACAACCATAATGGCTGCCAATTTCACCTCACGGAAGGCGGCAACGGTGAGCAGGGCGGAAAACTCCATATCTACGCCATAAATATCCAATTCCTGGCAGCTCCTTACCTCGTTGTTTGTCTCACGGTAGGGGGCATCTGTAGTCCATAGCCGCCCATTCTGCCAGGGTATATCCTCGGCCTTTAAAAAAGTATGTAAAATATTAAGCAGGCGGGTGGCGGGGACTGGCGGCGCGGACAGTGGATAATGGCGGGATGTGCCCTCTGCGCTCTCTGCCCCGGTGGGCAGCAGGACATCACCGATTTCTAACCGCTTGTTCAGCGAGCCGCAGGTTCCGCAGACTATAAACTCTCTGCCCCCAAGGGCAATGAGCTTTTCCAGAATCAAGACGGCCGCCGGGGCACCGAGAGCCGGGCCGCAGACCGTCAGGGGGCGGCCCCTGGTGTCTGAAACTTCCCACAGGTTGCTGTTAAAAAGGAAATGGCGTCTGCCTCCGGTTTCCTTGGCCCGGCGACAGGCCCAGTTAGCCTCGGCTGGATTTATGTAGAACAATACCGGGCCGTTAAGAAGGGGCTCACCTTTTTCACGCCGGGGATTTATCAGACAGGGCATTTTAAGAGTCGAGGCGGGAGGTTTAAGACCAAAAAAGGCCGCGGGGAGAACCCCCACGGCCTTTTGCAATCCTGCTTTACGGTGGTAAATTATCCGAGCAGAGGATTGGCGTAAAGCAGAATCAGGCCGATAACCAGGCCGTAAATGGTCAGTGACTCAATAAGGGCCAGACCAAGAATCATGGTTACGGTGATTTTACCGGCAACCTCAGGATTCCGGGCAACACCAGTACAGGCGCCGCCGGCACAATGACCCATACCAGCACCACAACCGGAAGCGGCAACACCAACGGCCAGTCCGGCAGCGAGACAAACCAGAGAAAAGTTATTGCCGCCCAACTGCATGTATTTCGCGAATACCGATCCCGCTTCACCCGCGAAGGCTGCATCGGCTAAAAGCAAAACCGCCGCTACTGTCACTAAAATTCCAAGTGTCTTTTTCATTCTTCAACTTCCTCCTTAAACTGTTTTTAATTTGGCCTTCTTGCTTAACAAAAAATTATAAACAAATTCCCAATGAATAGGTTTATGACGTTGTAAATGACGTTAACTGTGAGCGCTCTCCATCGCTTGCGCGCAGTAGATAACAGACAGGAGCACAAATACCATGGTTTGAACTACGGCAACGAGAACACCGAGGACGAAAATAGGTACCGGGATAAAAAATGCGCCGGCCAGCATCATAAGGATTGCCGTCAGAATCTCATGTGCCATCATATTACCAAAAAGCCTGATGGAGAGGGATAAAATCCGGGCGAAGTTACTGATAAGCTCAATGGGAAACATTAGCGGTGCCAGCCACCACATCGGCCCCAGAAAATGTTTGATATATTTAAGACCATGATAACGCAGACCAAGAAAGTGATGGGTAACCCATACTATCAGGGTCATGGCCAGGGTGATATTCAAATTTGAGGTGGGCGACATGAAACCGGGAATCAGGCCCAGAAGATTTGATACTAAAATATAAAAAGTGAAGGTGGCCATCATGGGAAACATCATGGCCGCTCGCTTGGGCCCCATATTGTCAGCCATGAAATCTTCAAGACCGCCGATACAGGCCTCCCAGAAATTCTGCTTGCTGCCCGGTACCATCTCCAGCTTTCCAAGAGTCAGCTTCGGGGTAATAATTAATACCGCCATGACAAACCAGGTATAAGTCAGATGGGGGGAGACTAGTTTGGCCAGGACAGTGTGTCCCACCATCCCTTCGGGAACCGGAAGATGAAAAAACCGTAAAATAACCGAGATAAATAATAAAGGTTCATGCATAAGAGATCTCCACTTACCTGTGTGGCACTAATGCCATCTTTTTAAACCGCTGTTCAGCTCTTGCCGGGGCAGCCAACGGTCGGAAAATAAAATTTCTTAACTACAGTTAACATCGTAATACCAATGCTCAAAACTATCGCCGACATGCCGACAAGAAAGGCTAAGGGCTGAACAATATGACGACTGATAAGAAAGAAAATAATCAGCGCCAGAATGCTGAGTCTTATATAGTAATTCAGGTAAAAACGGTGCTTGGCCTGTTCTATTTTGCCGCTCTGAATTAATTTGCCCTGGAGAAATTTTTTTAAATCCCTCTTTAAAAACAGAAAGCTGATATTAGCCAGAAAACCGCCGACAAAGACACTCAAAGACATAAAAGGCGACAATGTAAGTCCGGCAACCGCGCCGAGAACAACAGCCACAATCCAGTTAAGACGCTCTACCCGGCGAATGGGGAATTCGTTTTGTTGTTCCTGTTCCATATTTAAAGATCCTTGCGTTTGGCCATCTGGTATATATTTTTAAAGCCGGCAAAAATTCCAAATCCGAGGAAAATAAAGGTAAACCACGGTGAAGTCCGGCCGTCAAATACCTTATGGTCAAGATAATAACCAATTCCTAAACCGATAAACACCGAACCGGCCATGGTTAAACCAAGGGTGCCAAAATCGGTCATGAGCTTTAGCATCTCTTTTTTGTCGCCAGCCATAATCTACCTCTCTATTTATGATTCACGACAAAAAAAAATTAATAAATACGCCTTTGCAATTAGCACAGTATATTGGCAAAGTCAACGGCTTTTTCGCTATGCGGTCATCTTTCTGAATGACAATTCAGTTTTTTCCAGGCTCAGGGCAATATCAGCCTCAGTGTGGGCCGCGGAGATAAAAGAGGCCTCAAACTGGGAGGGGGCCAGATATATCCCTTCACTCAGCATATTTCGATAGAAAATGACGAATTTTTCGGTATCAGAGGTCATGGCGCTGGTGAAGTCGGTCACCGGTTGGGCGGTGAAAAAGGTGGTCATCACCGAACCTTCACGGTTCAAAGTGGTCTCAATGGAGTATTGAGCCGCGAGCCGCTCCAGCCCGGCGGCATAGGCGGCGGCTTTGGCGTCTAATTTGTCATAGAATCCCGGCTGGGCCAGGGCCTTGAGGGTGGCGATACCGGCTGCCATGGCCAAAGGGTTGCCGGACAGGGTACCGGCCTGATATACCGGCCCCTCCGGGGCCACCATATCCATTATTTCCCCTTTGCCGCCGTAGGCCCCCACCGGCAGGCCGCCGCCGATGATTTTGCCCATGCAGGTCAGATCAGGCATGACGTTAAATTTGGCCTGCGCCCCGCCAAGGCTGAGGCGGAAGCCGGTAATTACCTCGTCAAAGATGAGGACAATTCCCTGGGCAGTTGTGATTTCCCGCAGTTTTTCCAGGAAGCCGGGAGCCGGCGGAATAACCCCCATATTGGCGGCCACCGGTTCAATAATGACACAGGCAATATCGAGGGCGGTATCCGTCAGGGTTTTTTCCAGGGTCTCGAAATCGTTGTAGGGGATGGATATGGTATTCTTGACCACATCATCGGGTACCCCGGGACTGCCGGGGATACCGAGAGTTACTACCCCGCTGCCGGCCTTGACGAGGAAGGCGTCGGCATGGCCGTGATAGCAGCCGTCAAATTTGACCACCACATTGCGGCCGGTATAGCCCCGGGCCAGGCGGATGGCGCTCATGGTCGCCTCGGTTCCGGAGTTGACAAAACGCACCTTATCCACCGAGGGCATGGCGGCGCAGACCAGTTCGGCCAGTTCAACCTCAAGAGGAGTGGGGGCACCGAAGCTGGTGCCGTTGGCCAGGGCGCTGGTAACTGCCTCCTGGACGGCCGGGGGATTATGGCCCAGGATCATGGGGCCCCAGGAGCAGACAAAATCAACATATTCATTTTTGTCGACGTCATAGACCTTGGAGCCGCTGGCCCGTTCAATAAATACCGGCTCACAGCCCACGGATTTACAGGCCCGAACCGGGCTGCTCACCCCGCCGGGAATGAATATTTGCGCCTGCTGGAAAAATTTATGTGAGACATCTGTTTTCATCTTAAAAACTCCATGTTTATTTTAGTTATATCGTTGGCCGCAGGTCATGGTTCAGAGACATGATAGCGCCTTACTGCTGTTTCTGTATATCATGGTCGTTAATATTCGTCAAAGGAGTATTGCCCGGAGAAGGCGCTTTTCGTTCCGATTTGGCCGCCTGGCAGTCTAATCGCCTTAATTCACTTGACATTCCTTGTTCAGCCATTGTATTTAAAGTAGTTAGGTTGTTTTATTGATAATTTTGCTTGGGGATGAATAATGTCAGACGACCAGGAGACAACACAATTATTGTTGGGTATTGATTTTGGTACCTCCAGAACAGCGGTAATGTCTAATCGGGGCTATAAAAAGATTACCCGTTCCATTGTCGGGTATCCCAAGGATATTATCGGTATAAAATTTTTGGGCAAGTCCCAGGTTTTTGGTGATGAGGCCTTGAAGAACCGCTCGGCTCTGACCCTCTATCACCCCCTGGAAGACGGGGTGGTGCGGGAGGCCAGTGAAAAGGACTATAACGCCGCTCTGGAGCTTTTAAAACACGTTATTAATGAGGCCCGCCAGGGTGAAGACGTGGAGGTGGCCGGGATTATCGGGGTGCCGTCCAGGGCCTCGATAATGAACAAGGAGCTGCTTTTAAAAATTGCCCGTGAGGTGATGCCGGTGGCCATGGTGGTCTCTGAACCCTTTATGGTGGCCTATCACCTCAACAAACTGAATAATTGCATTATTGTCGATATCGGGGCCGGTACGGTGGATATCTGCGGTGTTAAGGGCGCTATTCCCGGCAGTAAGGACCAGATCACCATTATCAAGGGTGGTGATTATATTGATGAGCGCCTTGAGTCCACTATTCAACAGAAATATTATGATGTTCAGATTACCCGTAACCTGGTACGCACCATTAAGGAGCAGCACGCCTTTGTCGGGCCGCCTGAACAGCCCCTGACCGTCACCCTGCGCAGTGACGGCCGTCCGGGAGAATACGATATAACCGCGGAGATGCGGGCCGTATGCGAGAGTATTGTGCCGGATATCGTTGAAAATATTCTCACCATCATGAAGGGCTATGACCCTGAGGATCAACCCGAGGTTCTGCAGAATATAGTTCTTGCCGGCGGTGGTTCCAATATAAAGGGACTAGATAAGATGGTGGCTGACCGCCTGTATGAATATGGCGAGATCGGAGTCACCTGTGTCTCTGATCCGGATTATTCCGGCTGTGCCGGAGCCTTGAGACTGGCCCAGGATCTGCCGCCGCAGCATTGGGATAAAATCGGCTTTGCCGGTTAAGCCGCGATAATCAACCTCATGAACGCTATCTTATATATAATAATGGGGTTTTCTCTCGGCGTGGGCCTGACTCTGATTTATCTGCAGGAACGGTTTATCAGGGAGCGGCGGCTGCTGGTGGCCATGGGAGAATCGGAACGGGCCAAGTCCGCCAAGATGCTCAAGGATCTTGACGCCCAGTGGGAGACGGCCTGCGCGCAGTATAAAGAGGAAATTGAGACGTATAAGACGCGACTGGCCGAGGCTCAGTTAGTGCTGGAAGCCCGGGAGCCGGATACGGATAGTGATGATAAAGCCGCCACGGCCCTGGCTGAGGCTGGGGAGAGAATTAATATCCTGACGGAGGAATTAGAGCGGGTCAAAGCGCAGAAGTCCGGCATCAGTGCCGAAGAACGCCAGAAATTTCAGCATGATATCGACGTTTTTCAACAGGAGACAAAAGATCTGCAAGCTGAGATAACCTTTTTAAAGGGTGAGGTTAAACGTCTGCAAGAGGCTGACAATAAGCAACTCCCCGATGATTATATCGTTCTGAGTGACAGCGGTCATCTGTTGCCCGGCTCCGTGGCCCGGGCCTTTATGAAATCTGGCAAAGAGAATTAGTTTTCATTTTTCCAACTGCTGGCGCAGGCCGGTGAGTTTTTCTTTAAAATTCTTAATATACTCATCCAGCACATCTTCCGAAGAGATCACATAGGGCGTTACCATTACCATCAGTTCGGTTTTGCTGCTTTTAATAGATTGGGTTTTGAACAGCCAGCCAATACCGGGGATGTCCTTCAAGAGGGGAACACCGCTGACGTTTTTGGTCTTGTTGTGGGCAATAAGGCCGCCCATGAGGATTGACTGGCCGTTTTTGACCGCCAGTTTGGTTTTGATCTCCTTGGTGGATATGGTGGGTGAGTCAATGCCGCTGGTGGTTTGATCCTTGACGGAACTGACCTGCTGGTCGATATCTAAAAGGATAATCCCGTCATTATTGATGCGTGGTGTAACTTTTAAAATAACGCCGGTATCCTTATATTGTACGGTGCGGTTGGAGGTGGTGCTGCTCGTAGTATCGCTGGTCTCGCTGGTTATAATGGGAACCTGCTCGCCGACATTTACCGTGGCTGTCTCATTATTCAAGACCAGTACCTGTGGTGACGAAAGAACAGTGAAATTATTGTTGGTGGCCAGAAAATTAAATAATTTAAAGATATCGGTCTGATCATCAAAGGCCAGATTAAATTTCAGGCCGTCGCTTTCATTAAAACTTATTCCCGTACCATGAATCTCGGCGGCGTTATTCTTCAGGGCCCATTCCACCCCGTATTTCAGATTGTCGTCTAAGGATACCTGGGCCACCATAACCTCAATTAGAACCTGCATGGGCATATTGTCAAGACGTTCCAGGAGCTTCCTGACCCGTACATAATCGGGGTACAGGCCGCGGATCATAATAATATTGCGGCTGTCATCGGGAATGAGGGTCGGTTCTCCGGCAAACTGCATGGAGGCGGCGTTAAGGCCGGGGCGGAATTTTTTAAATATTGTCGGTTCCCGCATGCTCTTGCTGTTTCTTATCGAGCCGGGCGGGGTCATGCGTTTATTTTTGCTGCTGCGGGAAGTTTTGACCCCTTTACCGGAAATCAGAGAGGATACCAGGTTAGCCAGATCCGAGGCCACGGAATTTCTGACATTATAGATATAGATGGAGTCACGGCCGGCGGTGGGAGCCCGGTCTAATTCCTTAACCCATTTTATGGCGGTTGCCACCAGGCTCTTGTCGTAGCCGATAATAAGCAGGGAGTTGACCCGTTCCAGGGGGATGACCTGTACCCCCTCAAAGGACTTTTTGTTGACCTTTAAGGCCTTCAAAACCTCCACCAGCTCATCCCGCAGATCAAAGAGCGGGGCCTGCTTCACCCGTACCATCTCGACGACGAGGGATGATAGAGATGAGACATCGAGGCGGGATAATATCCGCAGGGCATCAATGATCTGACTCTCAAAGTCGGAGATAATCAGGGTGTTTTGATCCGGCAGGTTATAGACCACCGAATGTTTGGAGAGGTAAGGCTCAATGAGTTTCTGGGCATCGGCAGAGGACAGGTGCATTATTGGTACAATCTGGGTAATCAGGCGGGCGGATGGTTTCAGCTCACCGACCTGGTTCTTGTTGTAGATGGCCGTGGGGCTGGGCTTACCGGCCACATATATATAATAATGATCCCCCTCGTTGCGAATATCCAGGCCGTTGATATTAAGGATTTTCTTGAAGATGACGAAGAGCTGGTTGGTGGGGATTTTCTTGCCGGAGCGGATGTTCACCGTTCCCTTTACCGCCGGATCAATGATATAGCTGATATTTAAGGTCTCGGCGATAACCTGAATAACCTCGTAAATATCGGCATTATCGAAGTTCAGCATTACCCCCTCACCGGCCACGCCCGCGGTTTTTTCCTGCGGCTTCTGACCGGTCATGCTCTTTAAATAAGGATTAATGGTGTCCTCTTTGGAGGATAAATCGCGGACATCAGGGCCGGGGGTCGGTTTCTTCGGCGCTGCTTTCTTCTTCGCCGACAGCAGGCTTGGTTCTTTTTTTCTGCCGGCAGTGGCCTTGGCTACTTTCTGGCTGATCTCATGGAGATCCATCCAGGTTTCATGCTGATCTAAATTACTGCCCCGGTAGGAACAGCCGTTCAGCGGCAGTAGGATCGCCATGACTATCAACAACAATCTATTAAATATTTTCATATTTCACCTTAATATGGAACTGTAACTCATCTCTAATTTATTCCTAACGTCCAAAGGGCATTGGTGGCGCGGCAGCTGGAATTGACCGCGCCCGTCTGCGCCGCGCTACCCGGCTGGTATCTGGTTTGACCGGCGGCCTCCTGGTAATTATCAGCCGTCTGCCGCTGCTCCGGCCGGTGGTCTGCACCCTGGGAAGAATGGAATTTGTCCTGTTAACCGGTACCAGGGGGGATTCGGCCGGCCTGACAAAATGAGGCGCCTGGCGGCCGTGGAAGGTATAATTCCGCTTTTTACCTGGATCATATAATAATTTTTCTACCTTGTCGCCGTCCTTTTCAAAGATAATCTTTTCAGGGGTAATGGCCGCCACTTTATAACCGCTTAACAGATCGCCCTCTTTGACCCGCAGATTTTTGACCGCTGAACGATTGCGGGGGGGGCGAAAACGGTTCAGGGGCCTGAATCGATTTTCCGGCAGACGCCGGAATCTGGTCTTGGGGGTCGGAATTGTCAGGATGGCCACTTTAAAATTATCGCCAATAATGGAGCCGGTGTAAGTCACCTTGGAGATATTGGTCTGAATCCCCAGATCGTTGGCGGAGTTGAGTGTATCGGCTGCCGTATTCTCGGCGCCGGTCAGACTCCGTTCCGGGTTAAAAAGATAACCCTTTTCAAGATCCGGCAGGGCCGTGGTCGCAGTCGAAGAGGGGGGGGGAACGGCGGGCGGCGGGGTAACGGGCCTCTTTGCCTGTTGCACCGCTGTTGGTTCTGCCATTTTATTTTGCCGCCAGGTAGTGGCAATACCCCGCATCATGACAAAGACGGTGATGAGTAAAATGGCGCTTATGGCGAGCTTTATCATCTTTTGGCCCTCATTTTACGGTCTCTAACCCTGGGCTTGGCCAGGCGGTAAAACCCCTTTACCGCGAGGAAGACCTTCAGCTGATCGTTCCTGAAGGCCTTAAAGGTAAAATTGTCTATCTTTAAAAAATAGTTTGATTTGTAAACCAGGGCCATAAATTTGACAATATTGTCAAGTCTGCCGGTGAGCCTTATTTTCACCACGACCTCCCCGTAAACCTTGTTCTTGTCCAGGGTTGGCCTGTAGCTTGGCCGTAGAGATTCCGGGCTTAATCCGGCCTGATGGAGAAGATTCTGTAATTGTATCTGCAGGGCCGAGGTAATTTCGT
>JAJRZN010000037.1 GCA_024275235.1 Deltaproteobacteria bacterium | reverse complement strand
GCGCCTGGGGCAAAATTGACCGGCTATACCCTGTATGATAACTCTATTCACCAGGCTGCCGCTCTGCTCAGGAAGAAAATGCCCGTGGTGCTTGACGACCGCCCCGCCCTCTTCCCGGCTGGTGCCCATTTGCCGGCCGCTTTATACTGCGGCTGGTACAGTCTCGGCAAATATATCAATGCCTTTGACTGGCAGGTTGGTTCCGTCGGTTATCATATCGCCAGCAGTGAATGCGCCACCCTAAAGAGGCCCGGCAGCCGTGTCTGGTGCAAGGTTATGCTGGAAAAGGGAATCTGTGCCACTCTTGGCCCGGTTAATGAGCCTTACGTCCAGGCCTTCCCGCCGCCGGCCATGTTTTTTGATCTGCTGACGGATGGCAGGTTTGATCTGGCAGAATCTTACATGCTCAGCCTGCCCTTCTTATCGTGGCAGATGGTGTTGATTGGCGATCCCCTCTATAAGGTTAACCTCGCCGGTCAGCGTGGTGCGGCGAACAATTCCGGAGTCTAAACCTTGGAACATTTACTCATAGCACCCTGGCTCCTGGCCATTCTTTTCGGGGGCGTGGCCTTTCTTTACTCCTCCGTGGGGCTGGCCGGCGGTTCCTCCTACATCGCCCTGTTAACCATTTTCGGGGTGGATTATGTAGCTATTCCCACGGTCGCCCTGTCCATGAATATTATGGTCAGTACCCTGGGGGCATGGAATTTTTTTCGGGGCCGTCATGTTCGGCTGCAGCTTATCTGGCCCTTTCTCGTCTCCGCCATTCCTCTGGCCTGGATTGGCGGCACAGTACGACTGCCGGCCCAGACCTTTGATATCCTGCTGATGATTTTTCTGGCCATCGTCGCCCTGCGGATTTACTGCTTTTCCTCCTTCCAGCCCCTGGCCCGGCCGGGAAAGAGGGTGGCACTTATTATCTCCCTGCTCATCGGCTCCGGTCTCGGGTTTATAAGCGGCGCCCTGGGCCTGGGCGGCGGTATTTATCTCATCCCGCTTATTGTCCTCTTCGGCCTTGGCAGCCAGAAGGAGGCCGCCGCCTGCGCCGCCTTCTTCATCTGGGTAAATTCCACCGCCGGCCTGACCGCCCGCCTGAGCAGCCAGCCGATACCGTCTCTCAGTGTGCTTTTACCCCTGCTGCTTGCGGTGGCTGCAGGCGGCTACGCCGGTTCTTTTCTGGGGGCAAATCGTTTTTCGCCGCGTGCCATGCAGCGGCTGTTAGGGGTGATTATCCTGGTCGCTATTCTGTTTTTAGGACGGAAAATGTGCCTTTAGTTGTTGAATTTTTGTACACTGAGGATCTGCAAGACTGGCAGAAGATCCCAGGGTGTGTCCCAGAAACGCTCGTATACGCCCCTAATCGCACAGCTACATTCCGAAATGTTATCAAAAATCAAGAGTGTGGTTTGTTGAGCGCTTACCTGGCAAGCAAGGAGGATGCTATGTGAACGACTGGATCGATATTGACGGGTTCAAGGCTTGTCTTGAACTTTGCAGGTGCCAGATGACAGATATGTTCGCTTCCAGTAATGCCCCCGAAACCATCCTCGTACTCAAGGGGAACAAAGCACTCGGGCTGCAGATTCACCGCTGGTACCGAGTTGTCATCTATGCCCCGCTCCGACCATCCTGGACGCCGACGCAGCCAGAGTAACTCCTTGATACCGCTGCTTTTTTCAATAAATCAACAGAGAAAACCGCTTTGTTTTGTCCTTGACGGCATTGGCTCGGAGATGTAGATTATAATCTGGTTTCATTGGTGTTTATAGGTGTTTGACCGACAACTGGCGAAGAGGGACTAAATGGCAACGGAAGAACGATGGGTTGGCGTCGAAGATGTGGCTGCGCATCTAGACGTGAATAAAGACTCAGTATATCGCTGGATAGAGAAGATGGGTTTGCCGGCCCATCGCCTTGGGAGGCTTTTTCGATTCAAGCTTTCAGAGGTGGACGAGTGGGTAAAGACTGGCGGCGCGAGTGCATCAAAAAATCGGACAGCTAATAAATGAAAAGCTTTAAAAATAGATGCAAATTTTCTGGACACCAGACCTTTGTTTTGAGGTTTGGATGGTTGGAAAAGGGATTTGAATTTATTAACGGGGGAAAATATTTCTCCGATAGCAATGCCATTGTGGATTTGGGGGTTGGCAAAAACATGGTCGACAGCATCAAGTATTGGTGTGAAATGACCGGTATTATTGAGGATGGAACGGTATCAAGCTTTGGGCGGAAACTGCTTGATGAAGGAAACGGATGGGATCCATACATAGAGGATAATGCATCTTGGTGGCTTTTGCATTGGAAGCTTGTTACTAATCCCGCTTTTCAGACCGCTGGGACAGCACTTTTTTCTTATCTGCGAAAACCCGAGTTTTCAAAACGGGATGTTGCTGAGGCCGCTCTGCGTTTGGTCGATTCGGGGAAGAAAGCACCATCCGACAGCATTATCATGCGGGATGTTGATTGCTATATCCGTTCCTATTGCGGTACTCGGCGTTTTGCAAAGAAAAAGGCCGGGGAAGAGTCTTTCGAGTGCCCGCTGCAGGAGCTGAATCTTATTCAGCCAATGAACGATGGAGGGATGTTCAGGTTCTCAATTGGCAGAAAGACTTCTCTGCCCCCCGAAGTCATCGGTTATGCAATATGTGAATATCTTGGCAAAGAAAAAAAGAATGCGATGACAATTCAGCGGGTGCTGTACAGAGAGTATAGCCCTGGGCAGGCTTTTATGCTTGACGAAAACACATTGGTTGAGGCTGTCCAGGAACTCCATGAGAGCCAGGAGTGGGGGGCTCAATTTAATTTTACAGAGTCCGCGGGAATAGCACAGATCCATTGTAATGTTAGCTTGGAAGATGAGGATCAGCTGTTGGATAGTTATTATCGTCGGGGGGGTGCCTAATGGCAAAGGCATTGAAAAGGTCACATTATACCGGTGTTGCTCCCCGTTTCCAGCGGTCTATTAACCTTCATAACGACT
>JAJRZN010000036.1 GCA_024275235.1 Deltaproteobacteria bacterium | reverse complement strand
TTTTATATCCTCCGGACATCGGCTGCCTGAGCGTACTGCTATACACCCAGGCGGCTGGTATCTCTTGCTTATTCTGTTTTCTGTCCTCTGTCTTCTGTTCTCTGGTGCCCGCGCCGCCAGGCAGTACCACGTTCACGCATTGACTGAAAAATATAATAAAGTACCGGAATCAGAAAGATCCCGAACATGGTGGAGAACAGCATACCGGCGAAAACCGTGGTGCCGATGGCCCGTCTGCTGCCGGCCCCGGCCCCGGTGGCGATAACCATGGGCAGAACGCCGAGGATAAAGGTGAAGGCAGTCATCAACACCGGCCGGAAACGGATGCGGGCTCCGTCCACGGCGGCCTCGGCGGTGGTCAGGCCGTCCTCGTGCCGTTCGCGGGCGAATTCGACAATGAGGATGGCATTTTTGGCCGCCAGCCCCACCAGCAGTACCAGGCCGATCTGGGCGTAGATGGAAAGCGGCATGTGCATGAAGAAGAGCCCGGCCAATGCCCCGAGAGTGGCGATGGGGATGGAGACAATGACGGCGAGTGGAATATTCCAGCTTTCATACTGCCCCACCAGAAAGAGATAGGCGAAAATCAGGGCCAGGGCGAAGAGGCCCGCCACCTGGCCGCCCGCTTTTTGCTCCTGAAAAGACATGGACGACCAGTCGTAACCAAAGCCGGGCGGCAGGTTTTTGGCCAGCTTTTCCATAATGGACATGGCCTCACTCGAGGAGACACCGGGTGCTCCCTGACCGTTGAACCGGGCGCTGGCAAATTGATTGTAGCGGCTGATGAGCTGCGGCCCGAGGATGGTCTTCAGGCTCACTAAACTGGGCAGGGGGATCATGGCCCCGGAATTACTGCGGACGTACAGCTGGTTGATGGCGGCAATGGTGTCTCGGTCAGCCGCCCGGGCCTGAATCTTAACCTGATAGGTGTGGCCTGCCATGTTAAAGTCATTAACATAGGCCGAGCCCAACTGACTCTGCAGGGTGGAGAATATCCGGGAAACCGGTACGCCCATGTCCTCGGCTTTGGCGCGGTTGATATTGACAAAAATCTGCGGGGTATTGGCGGTGAAGGTGGTAAAGACCCGTGCCAGGCGTGGATCTTTATTGGCCGCCATCATCAGGCCCATGGCCGCCCCGAATAACTGTTGCGGGCTCTGGCCCTCCTTGGCCTGGAGGCGGAAATCAAAGCCGCCGCTGTTGCCGATTCCCATAATAGGCGGCGGCGCGAAGGCAAAGGCGTTGGCCCCGGTGATAGCCGCCAGCCGTCCCTGGGCCTGCCCCACTATGGCCCCTAACTGTTCATTGGGACGGCGGCGTTTATCCCAGGGCTGGAGGATGGCGACGGCGAAGCCGACATTATCGGCGTCACCGGCCAGGATACTGAAGCCGGAGATGCCAATCACATCCTTCACCCCGTCAATGCTCTTTATATCAGCGGTCAGGCGGTGCATAATACTGGTGGTGCGGGAGAGGGTGGCCGCCTCCGGCAGCTGGAGGTTCATAAAGAAATAACCCTGATCTTCCTGGGGCAGAAAAGAGGTGGGGCTGTGGGTAAAGAGAAAACCCGCTGCTCCGAAGATGGCTGCCAGGAGGATCAGGGCCAGGACAACCCGGCGGATCAGAAATGACGAGCCGCGGATATAACCGCGCCGGGAGGCCTCGAGAAAACGGTTGAACCAGCCCAGCGGCCCCCTGGTGTGGGGACGCGGCCGGCGGAGTACGGTGGCGCACATGGCCGGTGACAGGGACAGGGCGCAGATGGATGAAATCAGCACCGAGGTACAGATGGTTACCGCGAACTGGCGGTAAAGCTGGCCCGTGATGCCGGGCATGAAACCCACCGGTACAAAGACAGCCAGTAGAACCAGAGTGGTGGCGATGATGGGCCCGGTGACCTGTTTCATGGCCCTGATGGATGCTTCTCTCGGCGGCAGGCCCTCTTCATTCATCACCCGGTGGACGTTTTCCACCACCACAATGGCGTCATCCACCACCAGGCCGATGGCCATTATGAGGGCGAATAAGGATATGGTGTTGGCCGAATAGCCCAGGACAAGGAGAACCGCGAAGGTGCCGATCAGGGAAACCGGAATGGCCACCGCCGGTACCAGCGTGGCCCGCCAGTCCTGTAAAAAAACAAAGACGACAAGGATAACGAGGAGCGAGGTGAGGCCCAGGGTCTTGATAATCTCATTAATGGCGGCCGACACATAACGGGTGGTGTCAAGAATCATCTTGTATTTCACCCCCGGCGGCATATTGCGCTGCAGGCGGACAAGCTCGGCCTTTACCGCCTTCATGGTGTCCATGGCGTTGGCCCCGGTGGCCCGGTAAAGGGCCATTACCGCCGCCTGGCGGCCGTTCAGCATATCGGTATGGCCGTAGGACTTGGCGGCCAGTTCCACGGTGGCTACATCGCTTAAACGCACCAGACCGCCATCTTTGTTGGCCCTGATAATGATGTTTTTGAAATCCCGCACCGTGCTCAGGCGGCCTTTGGCCCGCAGGGTGTACTGTACCTCTCTTTTATGAGTCAGGGGTTCCTGGCCCACCGCTCCCACCGCGGCCTGAATATTCTGGCTCCTGATGGCGGTGATAATGTCATCGGCGGTCATGCCTAAAGCGGTGAGGCGATCGGGATTCATCCAGACGCGGACGGCGTACTCCTTTTCTCCAAAGATAAAGGCGTCGCTCACTCCCTTTAAACGTACCAGAGAATCCTTGACCTCATTGCTGACGTAATTACTTAAAAAGAGCATGTTGCGGCTCTTGTCCGGGGAATAAAAGGCCACCACCGCCATCATGTCCGAAGAGCGTTTACGTACCTGGATGCCCTGGGCCACCACCGCGGCCGGCAGCTTGGGAGTGGCTAACTGGATGCGGTTCTGGAGGTTGACCTGGTCGATGTCGGGGTTGGTACCCACGGCAAAGGTGACGGATAATTTGTAGAGCCCGGAATTGGAACAGGTGGATGACATATAGAGCATTTTCTCCACGCCGTTCACCTCTTTTTCCAGGGGGGCGGCCACGGTGTTGGCCAGAACCTCGGCGCTGGCTCCGGGGTAGACGGCGGTAACCTGAATTTCCGGCGGGGTGATGCGGGGATATTGGGCCACCGGGATTTTCTGCATGGCGATTAAACCGGCGATGGTGATGACGATGGAGAGCACCGCCGCCAGCCGCGGCCGGTTGATAAAGAGGCGGGCGATCATTTCTCCGTCTCCCCGCCGCGGGCCGGAACCGCGGTAACCGGCATACCGGGCCGTACCTTCTGGATGCCGGAGACGATGATGGTATCCCCGGTTTTAAGGCCTGATTTTACGGCCCAGCTGTTGCCCACCGCGATTCCCGTACTGATGGGGCGGGGAACGGCCCGGCCATGCTCCACCATGAGAACAAAGCGGCCGTCCTTGCCGGTGAGCACCGCGCCCTGGGGGACAACGGGCATTATTCTGGGGGCGGCGGTCTTGAGCATGACGGTGACGTATTCGCCGGGAATAAGGATGCCTTTGGGGTTGGGGAATATGGCCCGGACGGCAATGGTGCCGGTGGCCGGGTCTATCTCGTTGTCAATAAAGTCCATTCGCCCCGCCAGGGGATAAATACTGCCGTTATTCAGTTTTAATCTGGGGGCCAGGCCGCTGCCGCTGTGTGTCATGGCGGCCTGAACGGCGCTTAAATCGTTTTCGCTGACGGAATATAATACCCGGACGGGATTAACCTCAACGATACGGGCCAGGGTGCCGGAGGCGGGATTTACCAGATTGCCCGTTGTGTACGTCGTCCGTCCGATTCGGCCGGAGATGGGAGCCTTGATGACGGTGTAGGAGAGATTGAGCCGGGCCGTGGTCAGGTCGGCTCTCGTTAGTGATAAAGCGGCTTTGGCCGTAAGCTCGGCGGCCACGGCGTCATCCAGAGCGGTGGCCGGGATGGATTCGGGGCGGGCCCGGCGCAGTCGTTTCAGATGGGCGGCGGCCCTGTCAAGCTCGGCTTCGGCCTGGGCCTCTCTGGCGGTTGCTGCCGCCAGAGAGGCCTTATAGGCCGACTGCTCAATGATAAACAGGGTATCCCCGGCCTTGACCAAACTTCCCTCCTTGAATTTTATCTGTTCCAGAAAACCTTCTACCCTGGCCCGGAGGTCAACGGCCTGTATGGCTTCCACATGGCCCACGTAGCGGGCCGCCGGTACCACGTCGGCCTGGCGGATTCTGGCTGTTATCACCGTGGGTGGTCTTCTTGGCCCCATGGGCCCGGCCAGGGCCGCCGTGGTCGGTAAAATAAGCACAGCCAGCAGGGGGATGAGAAAATTAAATATCTTCAACATGGCGTTCTCCTTATTTTATACGGCGTCCGGAGTAATCCGGCCTAAATTGTCATTAATCTGTTTTAATACCCGGCGGCAGCATTCTTCATCCTCGCTGCTGATGCCATTCATAACTATCTTATTGAGATAACTGCTAAAGAGCTCGGCCACCTCATTTACCAGCTTTTCGCCGTCCGAAGTGAGATGGATGATAAAGGCCCGCCGGTCAAGGGGATCGGGACGCCGTTCGATAAAATTTTTGGCCGCCAGCCGGTCAAGGATGCGGGTCATATTGGCCGGGGTCTTGGCAGCCAGGCCGCAAAGGGAACTCTGGCCCACGGCGCCGCCTTCGAGGAAGACAATTTTCAGGGGATGAAACTGCTCAAGGGTTAATTCGTAGGGCCGCAAGACATCATCGGCATGGGCCTGCAACTCTATTGAGGTCAGATAAATCAGGCGGGGCAGGGGATTGGAATCGCAGATGCTCATTTAGTTGGCTCCTTATTAATTAACACGTTAACTAATAAGGGTAAAAAGCATCTATGTCAAGATGAAAGATAATTAGACCTGTACTTTCCTCTTTGACTCAGTTAAATTTGAGTTTACTGGTATTTTTAATATCAGCCGGTTTGAGCAAAAAAAATAAATATCAAACAAAATAAAGATGAAGGCCTGGGGCGGCAGTCCACCCTGGAAATTCCAAACTAATATGCTGCCCTTTATCCTGCCCTTTATCCTTTATCTCGTCTTCAGTCTGTTCGCGGCTCAATTCCCTGATTTTTATCCGCTTATTTATTTGTGCACCGTTATGGTGGTGGGAACGGCAACGATTTTGTTGTTACGCGGCCGGGGCATAATCAAGGTGCACCGACACGTTGCCCCTGGAGTTATCGTTGGTATTGGCGGGATAGTGCTGTGGATTTTTCTCTGCCGTCTGCATTTGGAACAACATATTTTCTCGCTAATGCCGGCCTGGCTTGCCCCTCAGAAAAGGGTTTCGTTTGATCCCTTTCAGTCTATTGCCCATCCGGCCTGGCAATGGGCGTTTATTATGGTCAGAACCATGGGCCTTGCCGTGCTGGTTCCGGTGGTGGAAGAGGTCTTCTGGCGCGGCTTTCTGCTAAGATGGGTTATTTCGCCGGACTGGCAGGAACAGGAAATCGGGATTTTCACCTGGAGATCTTTTCTCTGGGTAACTCTGCTCTTTACTCTTGCTCATCCTGAGTGGCTGGCGGCGGCTGTTTATGGCGCTATCCTCAATATCCTGCTCTATTGGCGGCGGGATCTCTGGAACTGCATCGTCGCTCACGGCATCAGTAATCTGCTTCTTGTGTTTTATATTCTCTATTCCAAATCATGGGGCTTGTGGTAAGGGGCGGGAGCCAGGGGGACTGGATTTTTCGTTTTGCGCTATATATCCGCAAAGGGCTGGGGCCGGTCGAAATCAGGCATGGAGCTGCCCTGGCTGCTCATCTCCTGGACAAAGGCATGCTCTAAGCCGAGATCAAGGGCGTAATTAGTTATCTCGTCATATTCCGCGGCGTTTAAGGGGCGGTTGATTTCCGGGAATTTATGGCTCCGGTGGCAGGGGGTGTATTGCGACATGATGCTCAGCGTAATGGCGGGC
This sequence comes from Deltaproteobacteria bacterium, assembly GCA_024275235.1. Lineage (GTDB taxonomy): Bacteria > Desulfobacterota > Desulfobulbia > Desulfobulbales > VMSU01 > JAADIV01. Next base: position 11,204 of record JAJRZN010000036.1, on the reverse strand, counting down.
GAGAGTTTTTTTATCAGGCGCAGGCACTCCCGGCTGTTGGTCAAATGATTAGGCAGTACGAGATGGCGAACCAGAAGTCCGCGGCGGGCAATACCATCCTCGTCAGTCTGCAGCATTCCGACCTGGGCAAGCATTTCGGCAAGTACCCCTGGAATTATGTCGCCATAATCCGGTACCCCGGAATATCTGCGACCCGGATCATTGCCGTGATATTTTATGTCCGGCAGGTATATGTCCACCAGGCCCCGCATTTTCTTAAGGGCCGTGACCGAATCATAGCCGTTGCTGTTGTAAACCACCGGGATGGTTAGCCCGTTGTTTTTTGCCAGGCTCAGGGCGGCGGTGAGCTGAGGCAGGATGTGGGAGGGCGAAACCAGATTTATATTATGGGCTCCCTGCTCCTGAAGATGGAGCATTTCGTCTACGAGTTCCTCTCTGCCGACCTGTCGACTTCGCCGCTGAAAGGCCTGGCTGATCTGAAAATTCTGGCAGAAGACGCAGCGCAGATTACAGCCGCTGAAGAAGATGGCCCCGGAGCCCCTGGTGCCGGAGATGGGTGGCTCCTCACCATGGTGAAGGCCGATATGAGAGATTAGAAGCTCCGCCCCCAGGCCGCAGAAACCAATTTTTTTATACCTGTTTACCCGGCAGTGCCGGGGACAGGAAACACAGCTTTGTAATTGGGGGTCTATTCCCATGGGCCTAAGCTTTGCGGATCATAAGCTGCCAGCTCCCATCTTCCAACTGGTGTTTAGAGAGTATTTCGTGGCCCTCTCTTTGCACCGAGCCGGGGACGTTGTTGATGGGAGGGCCATCGTCAAGCAACACCTCAAGGATATCTCCCGCCGTCAGTTTTGAGAGGCCGACCTTGGTGTAAACCATGTTCATGGGGCAGCTTACTCCCCGGCAGTCCTTTCTGGCATCGGCTTTTATTGTCTCTGTCATTTCAGTTTTCTCTCAATTAATTAGACCAGGGTAATCTCTTCGCTGCTAACCTCACCCTGTTGAATCCGAAAGGATTTAACCGTCGCTTCCGGCGCGGCCAGCGAGATAATTACATAACTGATATCAGGATCATAGGCCAGTTTGATATCTTCATCCGAGGGACGGGCCGGGGTATCCGGGTGGCTGTGGTAAACGGCCTTTATGGTCAGGCCCTGGCGGCGTGTCTCTTTGATAACGGCGAATTGTTCCTTGGGGCTCATGGTGAAATGGTCAGCCGCTTTGTCCAGATTGGTTAATTCGTAATGCCTGATGATCTTATCTTCCCTGCCGGCAAGGTAGCCGCAGACCTCGTGGGGCAGCCCCTGGCGGGCGTGGGTGATGATAGCCTCAAATACCTCTTTATTCAGCAACATAGTTACCATCCTTTTTTAACTGTTTTAAATCACAGGTCGTCTGTTCTGCGTCAGTTAACTCGGTAATAGTGGGCTTTGAGCCGCAGACCGGGCAGTCATCCTGTTTCTTCAAATTTATCTTGCGGAAGGCCATGGTTTTGGCGTTAAAGGTGAGCAGGGTATTGGTCAATAAACTGCCGGCTCCGGTGATAAATTTAAGGGCCTCGGCCGCCTGGATGGTACCTAACATACCGGCAATGGCCCCCAGAACCCCGGCCTGTGAGCAGGTGGGGACGGCATCGGGCGGCGGCGGAGATCTAAACGAGCAGCGGTAGCAGGATGATTCACCAGGCACGATGGTCATGGTCTGGCCGTCAAAACGGAGGATACCGCCGTGGGACAGGGGAATGTTTTCCATGACGCAGGCATCGTTCACCAGAAATTTAGTGGGAAAATTATCGGTGCCGTCAATCACAAAATCATAGTCTCTGATTATCTCTCTTATGTTCGCGGCCTGTAAAAACAGCTGGTAGGTCTCTATGTTAAGCCCTGGATTAATTTGCAGCATTTTGTCCCTGGCTGATTCCACCTTGGAACGGCCGATATCATAGGTGAAATGGGCAATCTGGCGCTGGAGATTTGAAATTTCCACCACATCGTTATCGACAATGCCTATTTTCCCCACTCCGGCCGCCGCGAGATAGAGGGCGGCGGGGCAGCCCAGGCCGCCCGCTCCGATGATTAAGACCCTGGCGGATAGTAATTTTTCCTGGCCCTCCACTCCCACGTCACTTAACAGGATATGACGGCTGTAACGATCAAGTTCTTCGGTGCTGAAATCTCTCATAATGATGCAAACCCCTTTTGTAAATCAATAATTAAATCCTCATAATCCTCAATTCCGGCCGACAGGCGCAGCATTGTGGGCCGGATAGCCATACGCTTTTTCTCTTGGTCGGAATATTCCGCGAAAATGGTTGAGGCCGGGTGGAGTATAAGCGATTTATTGTCATTTATATTGGTTGCCCGGCGGATGACCCGCAGGGCGTCCATGAAGGAAAAACATTCTTCAATGCTGCTCAGGTCAAAGGTTAAAACGCCGCCGTATTTATGGTTGAACTGGCGGCCGGCGGTGAGCCGGGATGGTGAATCTGTCAGCCCTGGATAATTAACCTTGGTTACTGCTGGTTTTTGGGCAAGACATTCAGCGAGATACTGGGCGTTCTGGCAGCTTTTGTCAATCCGCAGAGCCATGGTCTCCAGGCCCAGGCTCTGCAGATAGGCGTTATGTGGAGACAGGCAGGCCCCCGTGTCGCGGTAAACCTCCTGACGCAGGGCGGCAATAAAGGCCATTTTGCCGAATTTCGCGGCCCGCTTCCTGAATTTCGCGGCCCGTGACCAGTCAAAGCTGCCGTGGTCAATGACCAGGCCGCCCACCGAGGTCGCGCCGCCGGAGATATATTTGGTGCTGGATATTATCTCTATGTCAACTCTGGCCTTGGCGCAATTGAACAGATAGGGGGTCATGAGGGTGTTGTCAACTATCAGCGGCACTCCCCGTTCTCTGGTGACGGCGCTTAATGCCCGGCAGTCGGCAACCTCAAGCTGGGGGTTGGTTATACTCTCAAGAAACACGGCGCAGGTCTCATCATCAATGGCCCTGGCCAGTTCGTCCGGGTTGAGCATGGAGACATAGCGGGCTTCAAGGCCCCAGGCGGCAAAGGTCTTTTCAAAGAGTGACAGGGTATTGCCGAAGAGATATCTGCTGGTAACTATATTCTTACCGGCCCCGCCCAGGGTGATGAGGGTATTGCTGATGGCCGCCATACCCGATGAAACGGCCAGCACCGAGAGCGCCCCGGTGAGAGCCTGGATGCGGGCCTCAAAATCCTGCACCGTCGGGTTGGTAATGCGGCTGTAAATATGGGCTGGTTTCCTGCCCATGAAGGCATCCCGCAGAGAGCTGGAGTTCTCATGCTCAAAGGCGACGCTGTCATAGACCGGCACCCGCAGAGAGCCATGGACATCCCGCCGTCCGCGGCCGCCGCCGTGGATCGCCCTGGTGGTAAAACCATTCATGAACAGGCTCCGCCGCCCATGAAATAGAGGAACTCCACCTCATCATCCTGGCTGATTTGTTTGTGGTCGTAGTCGGCGCGGTCAACAATGGTATCATTAACCTGTACCGAAACCATGTCCGGAGATTCAATATTTTTTATGTTTAATAAGCGGCTGACAGTCAATTCCGCCTCGTTAATCTCTTCCGCTTCGCCATTTATAATGATTCGCATGCTTGTACTCTCCCTGATTAATGATTTTTGGGTTCTACCGGTTTCCTGCCTGCCAGAGGTAATTTATAACTTAGTTTTTCCGTACTCAAAACTACCGAGGTTTCAACCTTGCCTACCCCCGGCACCTCAATGAGGGTGTCGATAACGAAATTTCGGTAATCGTTGATGGATGGTGATATAATCTTTAAAAGATAATCGTGGATGCCGGAGATGTTATGGCATTCCATGACATTGGGAATCCGACGGATGCTTTTTAAAAAGGCCTCCGTGGTTACCCGGTTATGGGGTGAGAGTGAGACAAAGACATAGGTTATTACATCCAGTCCTACCTTGCGCTCATCGACTATGGCCGCGAACTGCCGGATAACGCCTGATTGTTTCAGGCGTTTGCAGCGTCCCAGGCAGGCGGAAGGCGACAGGTCGATTTTTTTGGCCAGCTCAGCATTGCTGATAGTGGCGTCTTCCTGGAGATAAGTAATAATCGCCATGTCGATATTATCTAATTCCACTTCGTTTTGTTGATTCGGCTGCATAGTTTTTTGTTTTGTTGAAAGTTGATTATAGTGCATAATATTCTTTTTATTTGCCTGTGTCAAGAATATTATTTTGTTAATTTCTTTAAAGGCAGAATTATATTGTGCGAGGCGGCGGCCGGTGAGTCGTGCGGCGGTAGGTGAGCGGCCCGATAACGAGGCGGATTCGGTGCCCTGTAATTGCTTACGCTTTGACCGTGACAAAATCAGCGCTCAATGCTATCAATATATTATGGTGTAAAATGTAAGGTTAATGGCTGCGGGCCGAAAACTTAAAAAAAAGGAAATCTGTATGCGAATCTTAGTGACAGGCGGCGCGGGTTATATCGGCAGTCATACCTGCCTTGAGCTGCTGGAAGCCGGGCATGAGGTGGTAATCGTTGACAGTCTGGTGAACAGCCGGAAAGAATCTCTGCGGCGGGTGGAGGAGGTAACTGGTAAAACAGTTAAGTTCTATAAGGTCGATTTGCGGAACATCGAACAGCTCAGGGGCGTTTTCAGTGAAAATAAAATTGAGGCGGTTATTCATTTTGCCGGGCTGAAGGCCGTTGGTGAGTCGGTGAGTATGCCGTTGCGCTATTATGAAAATAATATCGGCGGCACGTTAAACCTGTGCCGGGTTATGGCCGAACACCAGGTGAAAAATATCGTCTTCAGCTCCTCGGCCACGGTTTACGGGGATCCGGCTTCCGTACCCATCACCGAGGATTTTCCCCTGTCCGCTACCAACCCGTATGGGAACTCTAAATTGTTTATCGAATACATCCTGCGGGATCTCCACACCTCGGACGCGGCCTGGAATGTTATCCTGCTGCGCTATTTTAATCCCGTGGGGGCTCATAAAAGCGGGCGAATCGGCGAAAGCCCCAATGAAATACCAAATAACCTGATGCCCTATATATCTCAGGTAGCGGTGGGTAAATTACAGGAGTTGTCCGTTTTTGGTAATGACTACCCGACTCCGGACGGCACCGGGGTGCGGGATTATATCCATGTTGTTGATCTTGCCCTGGGCCATCTTAAAGCGCTTGATAATCTGGCCGTCACCCCCGGTGTGGTCGTCTATAACCTTGGTACCGGCAAGGGGTGCAGTGTTCTTGAGCTGGTTAAAAGTTTTGAGAAGATTTCCGGCCGCCAAGTACCTTATAAAATCGTGGCCCGCCGGCCGGGGGATATTGCCCAGTGTTACGCCGACCCCGGCAAGGCCAGGCGGGAACTTGGCTGGCAGGCGGCAAGAGGCATTGATGAAATGTGTGAAGACACCTGGCGCTGGCAGTCGCAGAACCCCAAGGGCTTTGAGTGATCCGGCCGATGAAACGTAAACGATCAGCAAAACACCCTCTGCATGGCGATTCTCCTTCGAGAAGTCAGCGTTTCAGGGGGGGGCATGTCGCGCTGACGATGAACCTGTTTCCGATGCTCATCATTATAATTGTTACGTTGACTGTTATTCTGCTGCTGGCCCGTAAGCCGGTTTATGATTCTCACCAATGCCAGGATCCGGGCCATTACAAATGGCAGTATGGCAGAGATGTCTGCCTGAAAGTGAAGGGATAACAACCTGAAAAATGATTACAGTCAGCTATTATCTCCTTCTCTTCTTGCTGATTTTCAGCCCTCTGGCCTTCGGGACGGTTGATACCATGCCGCGGATGCTGACCCAGGCCGCCTCTTTTGGCGGTCTTTTTTTGTATTCCCTGGCTCATTTATTGCCAGGCAAGCGCGGAAGCAGCCGGCCTCCGGGGCTTATTCCCCTTCTGTTGCTGCTGGGATTTCTCCTGCTGCAGACCATGCCCTTACCGCCGGAAATCCTGAAGATACTTTCACCGGCCGCTTATAAGATCAGGGCGGAAATGCCGGGTGTTACACCGTCAGGCGCATGGGCGCCTCTGACCATCAACAGCCGGGTCACTTTTACCAGAATTTTCAGCTATACCTCGTTTATGGCATGCTATATCCTGGCCTCTTCTTTATTGGCGGACAGACGGCGGTGCCGCCAGGTTGTCTCGCTGCTCATCGTTCTTGGGGCGATTATCGCCTTTCAGGCTATTTTGCAGAAGGGAATCGGGAACGGCAGACTGCTATGGCTGCGGCTGCCTCCGGATGGTGGCAGTCAGTTTGTCGGTTCTTTCGCCTATCGAAACCAGTTTGCCGCCTATATGGAGATGCTTGTCCCTCTGGCTCTGGCTTTCTGTTTTTTTTATCATCCTTCTTTAAAGGGGTGGACGTCATGGCGTGGGCGTTTGGCGGTGTTTTTCAGTCACCCCCGGGGTAATCTCCAGTTACTGCTCGCTTTCGCGGCTGTTTTGATGATTACTTCTATTGTGTTGAGTACCTCGCGGGCGGGTATTATATCGGTCTTTACAGCCTGTATATTCTTGACATTTATTCTGAAACGATACCCCGAGGGAAAACATCATTCTACTTATCTGCTGATAATTTTTCTATGTATAGCCTTTTTGACAGGTGGTATCAGTCTGGAGGCCATATTGGCCCGTTTTGATTTTTTTAATAAAAATCTTAACCAGATAACCGATGGCCGCCTGGCGTTTTGGAAGGATGGCCTGCCCCTCATCAAAGATTACCTCCTGACTGGTTCCGGTCTTGGCACCTATGGCAATATTTTTCCCACCTACAGTTCATCATTCATTGTCGGCGGCCGTACTTTTATTTATCATCCCCATAATGAGTATCTTGAGGCGCTCTCTGACCTTGGTTTGATCGGCTTGACGCTTTTGGGATGTTTCTTTTACAGTGTGGGCCGCAGCGCCTATGCGGGATACAGAGAGAGACGCGATCTGTTTGCCAGGTATCTCTTTATTGCCGCCGCCGCGGGGCTTTTCGCCCAGTTTCTTCATTTGACGGTTGAATATAATATGGAAAGCGGCGCGGTCGGTCTGACGTTTTTTACCATCCTGGCGCTGCTGATCTCCGGGGGGCATACCCGGTTTCACGGTCATGGAGCCGCCTCTTCTCTGCCTGAAGGTGGTTTTGTTTGTATGTCGTCTCTGGCCATTGTCAGTGGGGTGCTGCTCATTGGCAGTCTGTATTGGAATATTTCCACCATCTCGGCCTATAATATCCTGCCCGGCTCCATCAGCTGGACCCGGGATACCCCGGCAACTGAACTTGAAGTAATCCACAGTCGGGCGCTAAGGGCCTCCCGGCTCATGCCGCTGCAGGCGTATTATCATTTCGCCCGGGCCGATACCGCCGCTCTGCTTGGTCGTAATGAGGAGGCCGGAGAGCAGTATCGGCAAGCTGTTCGGCTTGATCCTGCCATGCCCGTTTTTCTGGAGAAATTTGGCTTTTTCCTGGCCGGGGAGGGGCGGAACGAACAGGCTGATCGTTTTTTGGCTCTGGCGGTTCGGCATGACCGTGCTGACGCGAAGAGATACGAGCGCTATGGCCGCTGGCTGTTGACAATCGCCAGGCGCAAAAAGGCGCTTGAGATTTTCGGCCGGGCCATGCGGGCTGCTCCCAGGGCGGCTAAAACCATAATCCCCTATTTAATGGTGGCGGGCTTTGTTCCGCCGGCTATTGCGGCAATACTGCCGGAGCGAATGCGGCCCTATGAGCTTCTGGCCGGGCGCCTCGCGGACAAGGGTCGGGGACAAGAGGCGGATAAGCTCTATGGGCGCGCCCTGGAGCTGGCGGCAAAGGAACCAAAGTTGCGGGCCTGGTTCTTCAACGCCCCTTTTAAATTTTATCAGAGGCGGCAGCAGCCCGTAAAGGCCCTTGCCGTGTTGCGGCGTGGGCTGGTTTTACTGCCGGATGATGTTGGTCTGCGGTTGAAGCTGGCAGGATTTTATGAACAACGGGGGGACAGCGATAAGGCCGTTGCCGTCTACCGTAAAGTGCTCAGGTTGAAGCCCGGCCAGCGGCAGGCGGCAAAGCGCTTGCGGGCTTTGACATTACCTGAATAGTCACATTTTATGAATTCCGGAATTTTCAAAAATCCTTATTTGCTGCTTGCCCTGTTCCTCTCGCCCTGGAAGGGCCGGGCAACCATTGACCAGCTGCGCCGCTCACTTCAGGGTAAGCGTGTTGACTGGGGCGCTTTGCTGTATCTCGCTAATTTTCACCTCTGCTCGCCGTTGTTGTATGTCCGCCTGCGGCAGGACGATTTACTTGCTGTGCTGCCGCAGGGGCTGGAGGAATATCTGTACAGCCTCTATTGTCTGAATGTTGAACGGAATAACGGGATAACCGCCATGCTTGAGGAGCTTCTCCCAGCCTTTAAAAAAGAGGGGATAGACTCTCTGCTGATGAAGGGAGCCGCTGCCTTCTGCGATGATCTTTATGGTGATTCTGGAGCCCGCATGATGCTTGATGTCGATATTCTGCAGCCGCCTGAACATAAGTGCAAAATAATAAAAATACTCATCGGGCTTGGCTACCGGGAGATTATTGCTCCCGCGATGGCCCCGGACGGGCTGCCCACTGATGCCCGGCACCACCATCTTCCCATGTACTGTAAGCCCGATGCTGCCGCTGGAGTTGAAATTCATTTTAAACTGATTTACGGTCAGGCAAACCGCGGGCTTTCCACGGCAACAGCATGGAAACAGAGGCAGTCGGCATTATTAAACCAGCACCCAACGACAATTCTTAATCCCACTGAACGTCTGCAACAGAACGCCCTCCATGCCCTGCTGCCGCATTGTGAATTTATTCGCGCCGCCATCTCGTTGCAGCAACTGGTGGAATTTGCCTATTTGGCCAAAAGATATGAAAAGGATATTGCCTGGGATGTCTGGCTTGAGGCAGGAAAACAGGCCGGAATCGTAAGGCAGATGCTGGTATACCATGAGCTGGCACATCGGCTCATGGGAATGCCTCTGCTGGTCACTCTTCCCCGTTCGACAGCAACCAGTCTGCACGTCCGCCGTATTATAGCTGCCGGAATGCTTCCCGCGGGGGAGGGGGGCCGCCCGCGAATCTCGCTTAAATACTGTATTCGGCAGCTGACCTCCCTGGTTGTCAATTCATATTATTATCTGCATCTTCCCGTCTGGGTGTGGAAGAATGTCTGCTACACCGATGGAAAAGGCAATACCGCCCGGCGTCTCGGGTATTTTTTAAAAAAGACGCTCAGTAAAAGAAGCAGGGCGAAAATCAGGATGTGATCGGTTGCCGCTGGTGGGAAATTTGGGCAGTGGGCACATTGTGGTAGGTAATTACTGGTTATTCCACAATAAATTATGATAAACCCGCTAATACCTTATTTCTGCTATTTAACCGGTGGTTTTTTTATTTAAATAGCGGATTGTTGGGGGGAAATAAATATTGCGTTTTCTATATTTTTGGGTTAATCATCCAAGGTAGCAGTATTGTGGCAGACTGAGGATTAAGTCGTTATTATCAGGTGGTCTGCCTTGAGCTCTTGAAATTTTGGGTCTATGCCCCTGCTTTATTACCTTTGGCGCCATGGCTGTTTAAAATGTATCGTAAATGCCTGCTTTGCTGAATTTGGTATTGCGAATAAGATTAACGGCTGGAAAAATGAGGAGATAAAAGGTGAAAGAAAATTCCTTTATATTAGCATCTGTATTTACGGTTCTTGCTTTTGGAACCTGCGGCAATGCCTTGGCTTCACCCTATACGATTAGTGATCATACCTATGTTGCCGCCGGGCATAGCCGCAGTGATGCAATGAGTACAGATGGTATTAATGGCACTGCCTGGATGGATGTTGTTGGAAAGAGTTCTGTATTTAATGTTTATGGTATTAATGTGACTCGGTCAGGTCATAATATTAAGTTTGATCTGTATACGAATTTCAACGGATCTAACGCATTAAAGGCTGGCAGCGATTATTACTTTTCTTACCTGGCTGACTTTGCAATTGACTCAAATCGGGACGGTCAGTTTAATTACGGGGTTGTGTTGAAAAAACATAGTGAGTGGAGCCCTGATAATCCAAACGGTAATTCGCCAACCGCGCCGGGTCTTGGAGTCGGTCTTTACTCTGTGAGTAGTTGGGATAACTCGGCACATTTTTTTGAAGAAGAGCATAAGCTTAACGATACCGCTTATACTAATGGCGGAGCTGAATATGGTGAATATTATGCTGTTGGTAACAATGTTTATGTACCTCCGGTTGCCATGGCTACCGGGATACAGCTTAAGGAACTCCTAAACGTTCAGCAGACAACCGGGACAGGATGGGTTAACCCCGCATACATCTATTCTTTCAGTATTGATGCCGATAGTATTGGAGTATTCGATAAGCCCTTTAATGTTTTCTGGGCTGGAGATACTGGTTGCAGTGATGCCATTTACGGCACAGTTCCGGTGCCTGAACCTGCGACTGTTGTTCTCTTAGGCCTCGGACTTATTGGTATGGCCGGGCTTGGCAGAAGGAAACAAAAGTGATAAAATATAAAATATACCCCATTATAATTCAGCGAGGTAAGGTAAATGACTGATCATAAAAAAGAAATTACCGAAGATGGAAATCAGGAACAGCATGATCAAAAATATGAAGAGCGCCGTGAATTTCTGCGTAAGAGTCTTTATGCTGCCTATGCTACTCCTGTAATCATTTCTTTGCTGGTTAATAAGGCCAATGCTGCCGAATCATGGGATCCCAATCATGGAAAAGTACCGGGGCCGGGGCAACCCCCCTGGGGCTCTCCGCCGCCGCCATGGCAAGGCCCCAACGGTTAGAAGATAACTGTCACAATCTGTGTTTACTTATCCGCTGTATTGAGCAGAGATCAAGTTTGTCTCACCGCGTTCTCCTAATGCCATCCCCTGAAGAATTTCATCTAATCCAACCCCCTGAAGATGTAAGTTTATTTCCATTTTCAGGGGGTTGTGTTTTATTTAAAGCCGGCACACGCCGTCTGTGGGTATTAAACCATACGGCAGCCGTTGTCTGGTGCCTGCTTGATGAAGCGGGGTGCGTGCAAGATCTCATTAACGGACTAATTGCAAGATTTAAGGTGGCTGAATCTACAGCCGCAAGAGATGTAACTGAAATATTAAGGTATTTTAAGGAAGAGGGGCTGCTGAGTGAAAGGATTTCCGGGGCAGGG
>JAJRZN010000035.1 GCA_024275235.1 Deltaproteobacteria bacterium | reverse complement strand
TTAAGGAAGTAACATAGTCGGGCCACCTCACAGGGTTGCCTTTGAAATGCTTGAGCCGTGTGATGGGAAACTATCACGCACGGTTCTTAGGGGGGAAGGGAGCCGCAAGGCTCCTGCCCTACCCGGTGTGTCAGAAATTAAAGTTGACACTAAAGTTGACACTTTTACTATTTTGCACTACAGTATGTAATACGGAGGTGGCAAAATGATCACATTAAGATTAGATTCAAAACTTGAGCAGTCCATTAATAATACAGCTAAAAATCTCGGTTTGACCAAATCCGAACTAATCAGGAAAAGCATTAGTGAATATCTTGGCAAACTCGAATCACCAAGTGCATGGAAAACAGGGGAAACATTATTTGGTAAATATTCGAGTGGTCTTGGGAACTTATCAGCCAATAGAAAAGAATTGTTAAAGCACAAAATTAAAGCTAAGAGAAAATGAAAAAAATCTTACTTGATTCTGGGCCATTAATAGCTTTATTTGACGCATCAGACAAATACCACTCTGATTCAGTGAATTTTATAAAAACAAATAAATTTCCACTTGTTACAACCATTTCGTCGGTCACCGAAACTCTGCACCTGTTAGATTTTAATCGAAATGCCCAAATCGATTTTATTGAGTGGATACATAGAGGAGCCGTTGAAATCCAAAACATTGAAAACAACGATTTCGGGAGACTAAAAGAATTAACAGAAAAATACCGTGATTTGCCAATGGATTTTGCAGATTCCTGCCTGGTTTATCTTGCAGAAAAACTGAATCTAAATACCATTGCGACAATAGACCGCGACTTCTCAATTTACCGCATTAAAGGGAGAAGAAAATTTAAAATTATCTTTTCTTAAGCACACTGTTTCCAATGAACAAACTACAAGAAATTAAAACAGCAAATTCGTTGCTCTAAAGATTAGAATATTGTGCAACACAAATCAATAAGTTGTTGAAATCATATAAACAACGAATAAGATTATATTGTGTGAGGAACGAACCACAATATAACCGTTTGTTGAACCACAATATAACCGTTTGTTGGACAAGTACGTCCTTGAAACCATATAGAAAGTTTCTTCAATTGGTTTTCAATCCGGCGCTGGTTTTCGTGACTCTGGCAGTGTGGGCAGTTTTTATGGCCGCAGGAGTGGGGGCGTAAGTGCGCTGTGGATATGTCAAGGGAATATACACAAGAGTAGGTATTGAAAAAATTGACAATTATTATTGATGGACTCGTAAGAAGTCCATCAATAATAAAAAGGACAGCTTTTTATCTACTTTTTCAGAAAGTCTATCTCGCTGTCAGCCGGCAGCATGGCCGGATCAATCTCAATATTGATGGCCGCTCCGTAGTGCTTTTCCAGTTCTGCCAGCTCGGTGCGTTTGCGGTTTAAGAGATATTGACTGACGTGCATGGGCAGACGGCATTGAACGGTCTTGATGTTTTTGCGGGAAATTCCGGTTTGGATCTGGCGCAGGCAGCTTAAGGCCTGGGTCTCCACCGAACGAATAATGCCCCGTCCCTTACAGCATTCGCAGGTCACGTAATTGCGGGCGGCGATGGGTGAGCCCATACGCTGACGGGAAATCTGCATCAGGCCGAATTTGGAGATGCGGGCGAAATCAATCTTGGCTTTATCCCGCTTCATGCTGCTCTTGACCTTCTTCTCCACCTCGCGGATATTGGCGGCAGAACGCATATCAATGAAATCAATGACAATCAGCCCGCCCAGATCCCGGAGCCGCACCTGGCGGGCCAGTTCCTCCGCAGCCTCCATATTGGCGAGAAAGATGGTCTCGGCGAATTTTTTATCCCGTCCGGTACTGCCTGAGTTGACATCAATGGCCACCAGAGCCTCGGTGGGGTTAATAACGATGGAACCGCCCGATGGCAGTTTGACTGTCGGCCGGTAGATCTGCTCGATCTGTTCCTCAATATTATGGGAGTTCAACAGGGGGCGCGGCCCCTTATGGAGATGTACCGTGGTCTTTTTCTGCTGGGCGGCCGGTAGTAATTCCATGAAATCCTTGACCTGGCGGTAGGAGTCCTCACTGTCTACCTGAATTTCCTTGATGTCGGCGGTGAAGTGATCCCTTAAGAAACGGGTAACGATATTCTGTTCGCCATAGACCAGGGCCGGGGCCTTTTCGCTTTGTCCCCGCTTGCGGATGTCGTCCCATAGTTTAATGAGAAAACGGACATCCTTGGTGAGAGCGGTCTTGGTAATTCCCTTGCTGGCGGTACGGATTATATAACCCACGCCCTCCGGCAGCTTGCAGCTCTCCAGCATCTCCCGCAGCTTTTTGCGTTGTTCCTGGGACTCAATCTGGCGTGAGATACCATGGGAGTCGCTACCCGGCATCAGCACCACATAACGCCCCGGCAGGGATAAAAAGGTGGTGATGTTGGCCCCTTTATTACCCGTGGTCTCTTTGATTACCTCCACCAGCATTTCCTGACCGATCTTGAGAGATTCCTTGAAGTTGATATCCTTCCAGTGCCGGTCGTTGGGGAGCTCGGCGCTGTAGTATTCGGGGTGGATTTCGCTGAAGGGCAGGAAGGCGTTTTTGCCGGTGCCGATATCAATAAAGGCGGCCTGCAGATTGGTTTCCACTGAGACCACCCGGCCCTTGTAAATATTACCCTTGGTACGTTCACGGGAGACAGTCTCAATATAGAAGGCCTCTAAACGGCCATTCTCCAGCATGGCGATGCGGCATTCTTCCGGTTCCTCGGCGTTGATCAGTAGTTTATATACATCCTCCCTGGCCTTGGCGGAGGTGGTTTTGGAGGCCTTTGGGGCTGCGTTTCTGCCCTTGGCTGCCTCTTTGGCCGGCCGGGATTTGGGCTCTTTGGGAGCTTTATCCGCTTTGGGCCGGGATTTTGGTTTTGCTTTGGTTTTTTCTTTGGTTTTGGTGGTTGGCTCTGGTGAGCTGGAGTCTGTGTCCGCTTCAAGGACGGGCTCGGCCGGGGCGGGCTGTCTGCTGGTCTTTTTGTTGGTCGCCCGGCCCTTTGGTTTAGCGCGGCTGCTGGAAGATTTGCGGGCCCCGGAAGCGGCTGGCCGCTTTTGGTTTTTTACCGGCTTAGTCTGTTGTTCTTCATTCTGCTCTTTGTTCTTTGTTTCCTTTTCTTCGCTCATTGGTTTCCTTTGTCATCGTCCAATATTTCAGGTCACGATGTCTCGTTGGGGTAATTTGTTCAGCTTCGGCCAGTTTTTCAAGGGTGGTCAAAACCCATGTCTTTTCATAATTCAGGGTTAGACAGATATCCTCGCTGGTGCAGGGCCGACGCTTTAAAAGTTCAATTATTTCATGTGGATCATTTGGCCTGACGGTCTTATGCGCCGCCGGGTCGGAGTGCCCCCTGGCGATAATTTCAACTTCGCCAGGTAATCTTGCCGCAATCTGTTTTAACCGCGGGCGGCTTAAAGGCCGGGCATTGGCCTCAAGGGGCGGACGGTCAACGGTGTTAAGCTGTATTTTATCCGGGACGATGCTGTCAACGGCATGTTCCAGGGCTTTAATATCATCTTCACTGTCATTTATTCCCTGACAGAGAAGAATCTCCAGCCATAATTTCCCTGGATATTCTTCTTTAAAATTTTTAATCCCTTTGATAATAGTATCTATACCAAGTCCCGCTGCCGGCCGATTCAGGGCCAGAAAGCCTGCCGGGCGGGCCGCGTCAAGGGAGGGGATGATTATATCGGCCGCCATGAGTTCCCGTCTGACTTCCGGCATATGAAGCAGTGAACCATTGGTGAGTACAGCCACCGGTTTGGAGCTGTGATCTTTGATATGGCGGATAATCCGGCCGATGCCGTTATGCAGGGTAGGCTCGCCGCTGGCCGTAATCGTATATATGTCTAATTCCGCTTTGTCCTCATCTGCCAGGTGCTGGTCTAATTCAGTGATAATATCGACGGTGGGGATATATTCCCGTCGTTGGCAGGTTCTTATCTTTTGGCGGTTTATTTCACAATACACACAGTTGAAGGTACAGAAGCCGGGGACGAGATCAATGCCTAAGGAGAGACCGAGGCGGCGTGAGTTAACTGGCCCGAATATATTCATGATTTATCTATAAAGCAGTAAGGCCTTGAACCCGGATATAGTCTAAAAAGGGTAATCCGCATGCCGCTGATCAACATCAGGCGATAAACTGCCAATTATTAATTTTCACTCAAAATTAAAAGTCAAGAAACTACCATTATTTCCTGGGGATGTCAAGATTTAGCGCTTGACACTGACCGGGATGGCACGTAAATTAAGACGATTTGATTAATCATCATGCCTGGCTGCCCGGATATAACGAAACATTAGAGTCTTGGCCATCATTCATATAATCACAGGGAGAAGTTAGATATGCGTAGTGATATTATTAAAAAAGGGTTGGAACGGGCTCCGCATCGTTCATTGATGAAGGCCATGGGGTATACCGACGAGGAAATATCCCGGCCGCTCATCGGCGTTGCCCATGCCCATAATGAGATTATTCCCGGCCACATTCATCTCGATAAGATTCTGGAGGCGGTGAAGACCGGTATCCGTATGGCCGGCGGCACTCCCATTGCCTTTGCCACCATAGGCGTCTGTGATGGTATCGCCATGGGTCATACCGGCATGAAATATTCCCTGGCCAGCCGGGAGATTATTGCCGATTCGGTGGAGATTATGGGTATGGCTCATCCCTTTGATGCCATGGTTCTTATTCCTAATTGTGATAAGATCGTTCCCGGCATGCTCATGGCTATGCTGCGCTTGAATATTCCGGCCCTCATGGTCAGCGGCGGCCCCATGCTCACCGGCCGTTTCCGGGGGCAGGATACTCACCTCGTTACGGTCTTTGAGGGTATTGGCAAGGTTAAATCCGGCCAGATGGATGAGAGTGAGCTGACTGAGCTGGAAAATGCGGCCTGTCCGGGCTGCGGCTCCTGCGCCGGACTTTTTACCGCTAATTCCATGAACTGCCTAACCGAAGCCCTTGGTCTGGGTCTGCCGGGTAACGGCACCATCCCGGCGGTGGACGCGGCCCGTATCAGGCTGGCCAAGATGGCCGGCATGGCGGTGATGGATCTGCTGGCCAAGGATATTAAACCCCGTGACATTGCCACTCGCCAGGCTTTTGAGAATGCCATGGCTGTTGATATGGCCCTGGGCTGCTCCACCAATACCGTCCTTCATATCCCGGCCATTGCCAGGGAGGCGGAGGTCGATCTGCCCCTGGAAACCTTTAATGAAGTAAGCTCCAGGGTACCGCATGTCTGCAGTCTGATACCCGGCGGCAGTCACAGTATGCAGCAGTTAAATGAGGCCGGCGGGGTGCAGGCGGTAATGGCGGAACTTGCCACCCTGCCTGATACCATTAACCTTGAGGTGATGACTGCCACCGGCAGAACCATGGGTGAGAATCTGAAGACGGCGGCGGTGCGGGATCGTGAGATTATTAAACCGGCCGCCGCCCCCTATCACAAGATTGGCGGCATTGCCATTCTCTTTGGCTCTCTGGCCCCCGATGGCGGGGCGGTTAAACAGTCCGCCGTCAGCCCGGAGATGCTGGTGCATTCCGGCCCGGCCCGGGTTTTTGACTCCGAGGAAGAGGCCCAGGAGGCTATTCTCGGCGGTCAGATTCAGCCCGGTGACGTGGTGGTGCTGCGTTATCTCGGCCCCAGGGGCGGCCCCGGAATGCCGGAGATGCTCTCCCCCACCTCGGCTATTATCGGCATGGGTCTGGGGAATTCCGTCGCCCTGATTACCGATGGTCGTTTCTCCGGCGGCACTCAGGGGGCCTGTATCGGTCATGTCTCGCCGGAGGCGGCCCTGGGCGGCCCCATCGCCCTGTTGCGTGAGGGGGATATAATTAAGATTAACATCAAAGAGCACAGCTTGGATATGGAGGTGGCGGAGGATGAATTAGCCCGCCGCCGGCAGCAGTGGCAGCCCCCGGAACCCCGGATAAAGACGGGATACGCGGCCCGTTATGCCAAAATGGTAACCTCCGGAAGTACCGGCGCGGTGTTAAAGGATTCGTAATAGCAGCAGCTTTGCCGCAGCCCGCGGCCTGTGCTTGTTTGGAGTCTGCGCTTTCCTGAACGGCTCACTGTTGAGAGCAGCTTTTCGTTTGTACCTGAAGTTACAATTATTTAAAAATATGACGTGCGTCTGATTACTTTCATATATGCCTTTATCGGCCTGGGATATTTTGTTTTGTCAGCCGTTCCGCTATGGGCCGGGATGGCTGATACGCCATGGGAGGTGAAGGCGGATAAAATGTCCCGTTTCACCAATCCTGAATGTCTCGTGGCCGAGGGGCATGTGATTATGACCCGTAAACAGGGGATGGTGAGCGGCATAACTCCGGCACCGACTGCCGCCGCCCCTAAGCCCCTTACCATTCATGGGGACTGGCTGCGTCTTGAAAAGGGGAATCTTATCAAGGTACGGGGCCATGTGGTGCTTGATTCCGCTGCTGAACATATCACCGCCGAAATGGCCGATCTCAACTTGCGTAACCATACCGGCACCCTGCGCCATGCCACTCTCTACTTCCCCAAACGTCATGTTTATCTTGCCGGGGAAGAGGTGACTAAAACCGGAGAGTTGACCTATTATCTGCGTGACGGCTGGATTACCAAATGCGACCCGGAGGCCGGTAAGTCTCCGCCCTGGCGCTTTGGCTGGAGCCGGGCTCATATTACCGAGGAGGGTTTTGCTCATTTCGTTAACGCCACTCTGCGGGTAAAGGATGTACCGGTGCTCTATTCTCCCTATTTCGCCTTTTCCACCAACCAGCATCGTAAGACCGGTCTTCTGATGCCGGAGTTTTCCCAGGGAAGCCGTGACGGCAGCGGGGTTCTGGTGCCCTTTTTTATAAATCTTTCACCGAGCCAGGATATTACTCTCTATGGCGGCGGTTTAAGTAAAAGAGGGGTCTTGGGCGGCATGGAATACCGCTATGTCCATGATAAAAACTCAAAAGGCATGGTGGCCTTGAATTATCTTCATGACCGTTTAAAAGATACCGCGGCGGATGATTATAAATCGGATGGAATTTACCGCACCGTCAAGAACCGTTACTGGCTGCGCGGCAAGATAGATCACGCCTTTCCTGATGGCTGGCAGGGCCGGGCCGATATTGATCTGGTCTCCGACCGGGATTATCTTCAGGAGTACAGTGACGGGCTTCTGGGCTTTACCAAGAGCGATCAACGCTTTAACAAGGTTTTTAAACGCGGTTTTGAATCAAAAACCACCCTCGTTCGTTCCAACACCCTGCAGCTTTCCAAATCCTGGTCTAATATGAGCCTGAACGGGGAACTGCGAACGGTGGATGATACTACTTCAACCCCCTCCACCCATCATCTCTGGAGTCTGCCTCATATTACCTTTGACGGCCGCACCCCTCTGCTGCGCTATCAGGCCGGGGTTGGGGCTCTGCGCTCCTTCGCGGAGTCCACGGATATTCTCTGGAATACGGATTTTGTATATTACTGGCAGGAGGCCGGAGTAGGGGGGCAGCGCCTTGACCTCCATCCGCAGCTGACCGCCCCTTTATCCATCAGTCCCTATCTTGAGACCACCGCTACTGTGGGGGTGCGGGAGACTTTCTATGATGTGGATGATAAGAGCGGCGGCCCGTCAAAGTACGGCAGCGGCATCTTAAACCGTTATCTCTATGATTTTAATCTGGCCACCTCCACCATCTTCATGCGGGATTTTTCTCTCGCCGGCCAGCGGCGTCTTACTCATATAATCCGCCCGCGGGTTTCATATGATTATATCCCCTACAGAGACCAGAGATATCTGCCGAGTATGGA
The DNA here is from genome assembly GCA_024275235.1 of Deltaproteobacteria bacterium. Lineage (GTDB taxonomy): Bacteria > Desulfobacterota > Desulfobulbia > Desulfobulbales > VMSU01 > JAADIV01. The sequence continues at coordinate 25,180 of JAJRZN010000035.1, read as the reverse complement.
CGGTATAGATCGTATTGCCGCCAAAAATCTGATAACCTATGGTCTGGATAATGATTTTGACCTGGGGCGGCAGGGTGATGACAGCCAGAGCCGGAGACTGGCCTACAGCAAGATCACGCAGTCCTATAATATCCGGGAGGCCCACCGGGATTTGAGCGGCCCGGACGATCATCATCGTCCCCTGTCTGATATTGCCATTGAGCTGGGGCTTTATCCCCTGCCGGCCTGGAGCATGATCTACAAGACCCAGTGGAATGTCTATGGCCGCGGGATATTAAATTACGAGCTGACCTCTAACTACAGTAATGCCAATAAGGATAGCGTGGGTTTCGGCTACCGCTATTATCCGACTCAGACCATTAATCAGGTTAATATCAATATGATCAAGAATTTCAGCCACGTTCTCTCGGCTCAGGCGATATTTGATCACTCGTTGAGTACCGATGAGACCTCGGATGCCTCATTGCGTCTCTTTTATAATCCGGCCTGCTGGTCCATGGAAGTCCTGGCCGCCACCGCTACTGATGAGGATTACCGCTTTACTGTACTCTTCAGTCTTGAAGGGGTGGGGAATATAATCGGCTTTAATAAAGCCATGAAGTAGGGGAGGCGGAAAAAGTATGCAGTATTTTGATGTCTTTAACGGCGACGCGGATGGCATTTGCGCTCTGCATCAACTGCGGCTGGCCGCGCCGCGCCCGACGGCTCATTTGATTACCGGGGTTAAGCGGGATATTAAATTATTAGAGAGAGTGCCGCTCGAGGCCGTGGCCGGTGATGAGATAACGGTGCTGGATGTCTCCATGTCCTCTAATCATGCTTCACTGCTGGAGCTCCTGCAGTGTGGCTGTCTGGTGTTTTATGTTGATCATCATTTCAGCGGTGATGTTCCGGATAATCCTTTGCTCAGTGCCCATATTGATCCGGCCCCGGAGGTTTGTACCTCCATGATTGTAGACCGGCTGTTAAACGGCCGTTACCGGCCCTGGGCCGTGGCGGCCGCCTTTGGTGATAATCTCCATGAGGCCGCCCGCGAGACCGCGGCCGGGCTGAATCTTTCTGAATCAGACCTCGGCGCCCTGCGTGAGTTAGGGGAACTGCTGAATTACAACGGTTACGGGGCCTCTCTGGATGATCTGCATTTTCGGCCCGATGAGTTGTATCAGGCTCTTCATCCCTTTACTGATCCCTTCGATTTTATCACAAAATCAGAGATTCTGGATCGTCTGCGGCAGGGGTTTGAGAGTGATATGGCTCTGGCCAGGGCCCGCGCTCCCCTGGAGGAAAATGATGCCGGCCGGATCTATCAATTCCCGGCGGCTTCCTGGAGTAAGCGGGTTGCCGGGGTCTTTATCAATGAACGGGCCAGGGAACGTGAGGATCTGGCCCATGCCCTGCTGGTGGATAACGGTGATAATACTTTGATGGTCAGTGTCCGTGCCCCGCTTACCAATCGTCAGGGGGCTGATGACCTCTGCCTGAACTTCCCCACCGGCGGCGGGCGGCGGGCGGCGGCCGGGATTAACGCCTTGCCCGAAGAGCAGAGTCATCGTTTTGCCAGGAAATTTATTGAGGTCTTCGCGTCATGAAAATGAAATTAACCGGGGTTGTCATGGCGCTCTGCCTCATTCTGGGGCCGGGCAGTTTCAAGGGGGCCGCGGCCGCTGGTTTAAAGGCCGCCGACATGGTAAAAGACGGACAGGCTATTAATCTGGCCAGCCCCCGTTACACGGCTCTTTTTGAGGAGCTGGTTACTAAATATAAATTTACTCACCGCCAGCTGCTGCGTCTCTTTTACGGGGTTACGATCAGCCGCCGGGTGCTGGAGTTAATGGATAAGCAGTATGAGGCCCTGCCCTATTATAAATACTATCCCATTTTTGTTAATCAGCGGATGATTGACGAAGGGCGCCGGATGTTAATTCTTCACCGGACCCTGTTGAATCGGATCGAGAAGAAGATCGGGGTTGACCGGCAGATTGTGGTGGCCGTCTGGGGAATGGAATCCCGCTATGGCCGTCATCAGGGCAGGTTCAAGATCTTTCAGACCTTAAATACCATGTTTGACGCCTACCCCCGCCGCCGGGCCTTTTATCGCCAACAGTTGATAAGTTATCTCCTGCTCTGTCGGGAAGACAAGGTGAATCCCCTGTCCATCAACGGCTCCTACGGGGCGGCCTTTGGCCAGACCCAGTTTATTCCCTCAAGTTTTCGGGAATACGCCGTTGATTTTGATCATGACGGTCGTCGTGATGTCTGGAATTCAGTACCCGATGTTCTGGCCAGTATCGCCAATTACCTGCACCATTTCCACTGGACTTTAAAGGGCCCGGTCTATGCCGATATAGGGCATGAATTAAAGGCCCCGGCCCTCATAGCGGCTTATAAAAAGGGTCGTAAGGGCCTGGTGTCCCGCCAGCAGGTGCAAAAACTCCAGCAGGTGGATATCCCACCTTCACCCCATAACGGTCTGTTAACCATTGTCGGCCTGGAACTGCCGGACAACGGTATGCGTTACCTGGCCGGCTACCCCAATTTTCAGGCCATTACCAAGTGGAATAATTCCAACCGCTACGCCATGGCAGTGAGTGAATTAGCTCAGCGTCTGATTGCCCCTGAATAAGTTGGTTGATGGGGGGTCAGGCAAGAGGGTGTCGGTCTTGCCTGATAGGAACGGCCGAAACAACTACTGGTAAATACAACAAAAATCAACAGTACCTTGACTTAATTGTACTATTTCTGTATAGTACCTAATCCTCTACGGTAATCCCCTTTTTTTTCTCGTCGAGATTTCCCCACTTACTGTTTATTCCCCTCCTCAGTTGTTTATTTGAGACAGCTGGCCGGAAAATAACTACTCCATGTTCATTTGCACCCCCTGTGGTTTTTACGGGTGTAGTCTTTCTATCATTGATGAACTCAACAAAAGTCCGTCACTCTCTACAAGATGGTTAAGCGGCTGAGCGTAGACAGCGAGGCCTGTCGAAACGCCATGACGCAGAAGATCGGACTTTGCACAACGCCATCACCGTTATTTGATAACAGCTATTCCGCGAGGGCTGCAAATTGCCCTCAACCCGTAAGCGTAACTGTTCAGGAAGGCCAGGCTCCGAGATGAGGTGCAGCTGAACAGCTACAATCAGACAAATACAAAGGACGTAGAATATGAAGAATCTACCGGCCCATCCAGGATTAGAGGAAGAACAAGTACGAACGGCCCTGTTACTGGCCGCGGGTACAGGCAGCCGTTTGGCGCCGCTGACCGACAGAACAGCCAAATGCCGTGTTCTCGTCGATAAAATATCTATTCTTGAGAGGTTGGTTGATAGCTTGCGTTTACATAACTTTAAACGTCTGGTTATAGTTGTCGGCCATCAGGCGGACTCTATCCGTGATTTTCTTGGAACTCGGGCTGGGGGTATGGAAATAACTTATATTATCAGCCCGGTATATAAAACAACCAACAATATTTATTCGCTATGGCTGGCAAGACAGGAAATAGATGAACCCTTTCTGCTGATTGAGAGTGATCTGGTTTTCAAGCCCGAAATGCTCAAGGATATGCTCCATCCAGATCGAATCGCAGTCTCCACATTGCAGCCCTGGATGAACGGCACTACGGTAACCATTAACACTCACCAGAAGATTAAAGCATTTCATAAGGACATCCAGAAAACGGATGAGAGACAGTATAAAACTGTCAATATTTACAGCCTCTCCTTACAAACCTGGGAATTAGTTTGTAAAAGATTAGACCGCCGTATTTCAAATAATATGGTAAATGGTTATTATGAGACGGTTTTTGCGGATATGGTCGCAGAGGGTTGTCTCTCTTTTACGCCGGTTCTCTTTGATGCCGATCGTTGGTATGAGATTGATACTATTGCAGATCTGCACGCCGCGGCCCTCATGTGCAGCCTTCATCACCTGCCGGCTGTACATGTTGTCCACGAGGGCACGCAGCCGGGTCGTCTTGGACTTTCTCCACACCGTCAAGCGGTTACCAGCCATTACTCGAACCAAAGGTGGGCCTGACCCTTACCCCGGGAGCAGGGAGCCCGCTTCCATGATGCCGGTTTTACTCTTAGAATCATCCTCTATTTAGTTATCAAAAAAATGACCAATCAATACTCTACCATTCAAGAGCGCTACGATTTTGTTTCCAACCAGCATGGCGGTTATTGGCGTCATGATTTCATTGATCATAATTACCTCTATAACCTCTATTTCCCGCCGGAGGAGTTTTTCAACCATCTTATTAGGAAAATTCATCAGTTGGTGTTAAACTACCCTGTTGCCCAGCAGGATCTGGCAGGTCTGGTGGGCGATTTGATCAATCAGCCGCCGGAACGTCTTGTCGTTGGCAATGGGGCGGCAGAGCTTATCAAGATTATCTCCGGCATGGGCCGCAAATTGATTGTCCCGGTTCCGTCATTCAATGAATACGTCAATGCCGCCCCCGCCGGCAGTGTAGTTGAGTTTGCCCTTGAAGCCCCTTCATTTCAGTTGGATGTGGACAAATTCGCAGACGAGGCCATCCGCTGTCAGGCCGGTTTGGCCGTGGTGGTCTCTCCGAATAATCCCACCTCACTGCTTGTCCCGAAGGTTGAACTTATCCGCCTGCTGAAGAGGCTGGCAGACCACGACTGTATGCTCATTGTTGATGAATCTTTCATTGATTTTGCGCGAAACCGCGATCAGGAGACCCTGGCAACAGAGCTTGACAGATATCCGAATTTGGTAATTTTCAAAAGCATGAGCAAGGCCTATGGTATCTGCGGTATTCGAATCGGTTATATGCTTACCGCGAACGCTGATTTTGCGGCAAAGGTTCGACAAGGACTCCATATTTGGAATATTAATGGTTTCGCGGAAGAATTTCTGCGTCTTGCTCCGCAGTATCGCCAGGAGTTTAGTGCGAGCTGTAATAAGGTCAAGGCGGATCGTGATTATTTTTATGAACAACTCCAGACGATTCCAGGAATGACCGTCTACCGGCCTGAGGCTAATTATATTTTCTGCCGCCTGCCTCACCACGCGGCATCCGGCCCGCAGGTTACCCGTTCACTGTTTATTCAGCACAATATCTATATTAAACACTGCCAGGGCAAGACCATGCCGGAATCTGACCGTTATCTCCGTATAGCCAGCCGTACCGAGGCAGAAAACAAGCGATTGGTCGAGGCCCTGGACGGCATTATTGGCCGGGAAGGAAAATAATGGCAAGGCCCAATTCAGCGAACTCACCTGTTTCCATACTCTCTTTTGCCGGAGACCTGCCCAACATCTGTTCCCTGACCGGGCTTCTCTGCACGGTTCTTGCTATTTATTATGCAATCCTGGGCCTCTTTCCGGCCGCGATGATCGGCTTGATCTGGGCGGTGTTCTTTGATTGGAGTGATGGCATTATTGCCCGGCACCTGAAAGGGCGAAACGATAAACAGCGGGAGGTCGGAGGGCAGCTTGATTCCCTGATCGACATTGTCAGCTTCAGTATCTGCCCGGCAATTATCCTGTTAAGTTACGGCCATTTCAGCCCCTGGTTCTTACCTGGAGCCTTTATTATTGTGGCGACCGGAGTGCTCCGCCTCAGCTACTTTAATGTCTTCGGCCTGGTTGAAAAATCGACCTACATGGGGCTGGCGCTGGACAATAACGTTATCATTCTGGTCTTTGCGTTTCTGTTTAATGGACTAATCAGCCAAACGGCTTTTTCTGTCTTTCTCTATATCCTGCTTATGCTGCTGGCCGCTTTAAATGTGGCCTCGATTAAAACCCCCAAATTTGCCGGTCGATGGTATTACGCTCTCATGCTGTACACCTTGATCATCACCGTGATATACGGCTGGCAATTATTGCGTTTTTAAAGTAAGCGCTCCATGAACATCCTGCTGTGCTTGTTTCCCATCCCGAAGTGGGCGTTGCTATGACTCCAGCCTGGCTTCAATTAAAGCATTTCACGCTCTGCCACTGCCACCTGTACCGGTGAGCGGTCAGTCTCCTGCCAGCGTTCAATAAAATTTTTCACCTGGGGATCAGCCGCGTCTTTTTCCAAATCCATGACAAAGGCCGGTGAAACCGGACTATAGAGTAATTCCGCCTGGATAAGGCCTGGGGATGATGTTTTCAGCCTCACCTTATAGGTGGTTATATCTCCCTTGCCGGTGAAGTTTTTGTCGGTCGCCGCCCGGCCGTAGACCTTGATGTCAGCCGTCACCTTGTCCTTGTTAAAGCCCCGTGGCAGCAGGCGGTCATCCTTTAAAAAACTTGCGGCCCGTAACAGGGTATAGGTCACCTTGCCGTCACTGTTGGCCATGATAGTCTCATATATCTGCACCTGTTTCGGTTTGGTTATTACCTCATAGTGCGGCTCGTAGGTGTTTATATTCACATCGTTGTCATTGCCGGCGATTAAGTCACCTTTAAGCGCCCGGCCGGATTCAAAGAGTATATTCCCGGCCTTATCACGCACAGAGAAATGAATCCAGGCCCGGCGGCCGGGAATGCCGGTGGGGAATTTATGACCTGCCAGGTTTTTGACCTCAACCTCGGCGGTCAACATGGTTCCCTCGCGCTTGACTTTGATAATTTTAACCTGGGCCGTTTTATCCTGGAGCTGTTTGATTGTTCTCTTGATAGTGGCGCTGAAATCAGCGCTGGAGGCGGTGAGCTTGAGAGCCTGGATATTTTGGCGCATAAGACGGAGCATGGTGATATTACCGCCCACAAAATGATGCTGAGCAAAATTCGCTCTGGCCGGGGCGCCGGATGGGGCCGCTACCTGTACCCGGCCCTGGGCCATGGGCATGTGGCAGCCCTGGCAGGTGGATTTGTCTCCCTGCCGGCTGAAGACACTGGCCTGCCATTCAAGGTAGGGCGTCTGCTCCGGGAAGGTTCCAGCCACTGTACCTTTAGCATCCACAAAGGGGGTATAAAGGGTATGGCAGGTGGCGCAGAGGCCGGAATCCGTCATTTGTTTGCCCTGGACAACGGTATAACCAACGCTGGAACGCATTATCTGCTGGGCAGGATTGTGGTGGGGGCCGTATATTTTACGTTCGGGTTTGGCACTCTTTCTGTCAATGACGTATTGGCCGCTGAAGCTCGCCGGTAGGCCTAAATTATCGGCCTTGATCTGATGGCAGAGACTGCAGGAGACCCCGTCCATGGCCGCTTTATGCAGTTTATTATCCGGGTCGGCAAAGCCTGGTTTTATGGCAATAGGCCCCTCGGTTCTCTCGGCTTCTAACTCGGCCATGGGCATATGGCAGGCGGCGCATTTCTTTTCAATGAGCTTTTTGAGGGCCGGATTACGGCGGATCTCGGAGATTACCTTAGTCATCCAGAGCGGATCGTTGGCGGCATTGGCCATCATGGTGCTGCGCCAATGTGATTTAATGGAGACGCTGCTGCCCTTCTCGTCCACCAGCAGGTCATGGCATATGGCGCAGTCCGCGGAACCGGTAAACCAGGGGCTGGTAAAACGGATGAGGGGCTGGCCGTTGTAATTCCGGGCCTCACCGGCTCGCGGTGTGAGGCATAACATGGCGGTCACGAGTAAAAGCACCAGTTCAATCTTTGATAATAATCTTGTCTGCCTGTTTTTCACCTTTCGCCTCCTTATTTTTTATCTTTTGGTTTTACAGTTCTAAGGGGGTGCTGAATTTCGGCGGATCCCCCCCCGTGATCGGTTAAGACTTCAACGCTAAGCAGAACCGAAACTTATTTGATAATAACAACTATTCGTTTTTGGGAGAATTTGCCATAAAAAAATGACGGCACCAGAAATTTATTGGTGCCGCCATTTAGATGCCTGGGCCATCGCTGCTGATGGCGCTGAAGTTTGGGGTGATTACCGGTTGGCTGTCAGTTGGTTATCGGTTTGCCGGACTGCCAGTCAATACGGTCTAAGGAGGGGCCTTCGTAGGTGTCTAAGAGTAGCTGGACTGCGGCTTCACCATATTTCTCGAACCAGAAATTGCCCAGCCTTTTGAGGCGCTTGATGTTGGCCTTACTTACGTCATCCATGGCATCATCAGGGGGCTGTGGCAGTCCGGCCTGTTCTTTGAGTTTGGCATTGACCCTGATATAATTGCCGGAATCAATGATAGTCATGGCCTGATAGGCCACGATACGCTCATCGGAGAGTACTTCCATGATGTGCCCCTCTGTCATCCACTGTATGCCTCCCCATCTCTGTGATTCCGGGCCATTTATTTTTCTGGTCATAAAGCCCGTTCCTATGGAAAGTACGCGCATTTCACTTAACGGTACATCTCGCCAGACCCGCTTGGCCTCAGTTATGGCGCACATGGTGGGGTTGTTGGCAATGACCCCGCCGTCAACCAGCCATGATTCATCCTGCCCGGGGGAAAGCTGTATCTCTTTAGTGGGGAAATAGGTGGGGGCCGCGCTTGAAGCATCGGCCGCCTGGTATGAAAAGAGATTAAGATAATCCTTTTTGGTGGATTTGATGACCACCGGTCTGCGCTTTTCAATTGCGTAGGTAACGGCGAGAACGTGCTTGTTGGCTGGAACGTCTTTGATTCTGGCTTTACCGAGATTCTTTTTAAGAATCTCGGTCTTACCTCTGGCCTCGAATTTAGGGACGTTTATGCCGTCAAATGCCAGCAAACCTTTATGCTCGGAGAAAATTTTCCGGGCATTCTGGTAATTATACAGCTCGTTAATTTTATCCATGCTCATGTCAGTGGTGGCAAGGCAAAGAGCGATAATGCTGCCGGTACTTGTACCGGCGTAAAAATCAACGCAGTCTCGAATGGATTTGTTATGTTTTGTCTGTAATTGTTCTTCGATTTTGGCCAGGAATTGAGTGGTAGCGGCACCGCGGATGCCGCCGCCGTCTAAGGACAGAATTACTTTTGCCATAACGTACCCCTTTTATTTCGTTAAGTATTTGTCATTTCCTTGTCATTTTTGTAAGTGCTCAATAGCCTTTTTCGCTTTTTATGAGTCCATTAATAGAGGAATTTGTCAACAATCTCGTTCACAACATCATCAGATATATTATGCTGCTGGAGAATTTTTTTGGTGTGGGTGAAAAAGAGTTTCCGTTTTACCTGCGGCATGGCGGTAGAAATACCTTCCGCAACATACTGGCTGATTAAGTCCTCCTGCGATCTGCCCGTAACCTTGACGACCTCCTGCAATTCTTCAGCTAATTCCGCGGGTAGTTTTATGCCTACTTCCATGGTGACCAGATTTTGAGTGCTCATTGTCTCTCCTCCTCTTTAATTGTTATGATCTCAGATGGCTGTCCCGGTCTTTATTGCTTTAGAGACGGCAGATTGAAAGAACTTAACTGCAACTGAAAGTATTAGTACCTTTTCATGGACTGGTCAATAACGTTTTTGGGATAAAATTCAGCAAAAAAAAAGGGCGGCGGCAATAAATTTGCCGCCGCCCTTTTTTGATTATTTTGCCGGTAATGTCAGGCAATCAGTTTGAGATTACCTTTAACCAGCAGGTCAACAACCCCGGGGTCGGCCAGAGTGGAGGTGTCACCAAAATCGTGTTCTTCGTGCATGCCGGCGGCAATCTTGCGCAGGATTCGGCGCATGATCTTACCGGATCTGGTTTTGGGCAGGCCATCGGCAAACTGGATGTGTTCCGGGGTGGCAATGGGGCCGATCTGTGTTCTTACCCAGGCCCTCAGGGCGGCCCGCAGTTCTTCGCTGGGCTCAATGTCGGCCTTCAGAGTAACATAGGCATAGATGCTCTGGCCCTTGATTTCATGGGGGGCGCCCACCACCGCGGCCTCGGCCACATCTTTATGAGATACCAGGGCCGATTCAATCTCGGCCGTACCCATTCGGTGGCCGGAGACGTTAATGACATCGTCTAAGCGGCCCATAATCCAGAAATAGCCGTCTTCATCTTTCCTGGCCCCGTCTTCAGGATCATAAATACCGGGGAAACGGCTGAAATAGGTCTTTTTGTAACGTTCCGGGTCGCCGTAAATACCGCGCAGCATGCCGGGCCACGGCCTTTTGATGACTAAGCGGCCGCCCTCGTTGACCCCCGCTTCCCTGCCTTCTTCGTTATAGATTGCCGCCTCGATACCGGGCAGGGGCCGGGTGGCGGAGCCGGGTTTCAGAGGCGTGGCGTAGGGCAGGGCGGAGATGAGAATTCCGCCGGTCTCGGTCTGCCACCAGGTGTCCACAATGGGCAGCCGGCTGGCACCGATATGCTCGTAATACCACATCCAGGCCTCGGGATTGATGGGCTCGCCCACGGTACCGAGAACGCGCAGGGAGGAAAGATCGTTCTTCTTGGTGTGAGCATCGCCGAATCTCATGAGGGCCCGGACGGCGGTGGGGGCGGTATAGAAAATATTGACCTTGAATTTTTCAACAATATGCCAGAATCGGTTAGGGGCCGGATAGGTTGGTACGCCTTCAAACATCAGGGAGGTGGCGCCGAGAGCCAGAGGCCCGTAAAGGATATAACTGTGGCCGGTAATCCAGCCGATATCGGCGGTACACCAGTAGACATCATCATCCTTTATGTCGAATACGGTCTGACAGGTATGGGCGGCGTAAGTAAGATAACCGCCGGTGGTATGAACCACGCCCTTGGGCTTGCCGGTACTGCCGGAGGTGTAGAGGATGAAAAGCGGATCTTCGGCATCCATGGACTCCGGCTCGCAGGGGCCGCTGACCTCATCGGCGGCCATTACTTCGTGCCACCAGAGGTCAAAGCCCTCTTTAAAATTTATGTCGTTGCCGCCCCTTTTGACGACAATGGTGTTCGTCACGCTGTCGCAGCCCTCTAAGGCGGCATCGGCATTGCTCTTTAAGGGGATGGTTTTGCCGGCCCGGATGACGGCATCGGCGGTAATAAGAACCTTGGCCTCACAGTCCTTAATCCGGCTCTGCAGGCTGGGGGCGGAGAAACCGGCAAATACTACTGAATGAATGGCCCCTATCCGGCTGCAGGCCAGGAGGGTAATGGCCAGTTCCGGGATCATGGGCAGATAGACGGCGACCCGGTCGCCTTTTTTGATTCCCAGATTTTTAAGGGCGTTGGCACAGCGGCAGACCGCGGAGTGGAGCATCTGGTAGGTATAAACCTTGACATCCTCTTCCGGTTCGCCCTGCCAGATGATAGCGGCCTTATTGCGGCGGCCGTTGGTGAGATGGCGGTCAAGGCAGTTGTAGGAGACATTTAACTTCCCGTTTACAAACCATTTGATCTCCGGCTTGTACATATCGGCATCAAGGACGGTATCCCATTTTTTGTCCCAGGTGAGAAGCTCCCCGGCTCGCTCTCCCCAGTAGCCTTCGGGGTCATCCATGGAACGTTTATATTGGGCTTCGTATTCCTCCATGCTCTTGATACAGGCCGTGTCCCGGCCTTCGGTGGGGGGATTGAAGACTCTTTTTTCGGTTGACATGCTCTCAATTTTTTCTTCGCTCATTGTGTCTCCTTTTCAATCATGCGGTGAACAGAATAATTTGAACCGTGCACTGAGGTTCGGATTAATAAAAGTCCCTCTCATTATGCTCCTTTCGCCTGAACAGGGACGAAAATCTTTATAAATCAACAGACTCATAAATTAAGGTAAACTTTTGGCCAACAATTTATTAGTGTATATAAACAGTTTGAAAAGAGAGTGGTCAAGAAGAAAAATAGGTAAAAATACTATTTTTTGTATCTTTTGTATTTCGTGAACCTGAAAATTACATGAAGAATAAATTCCTGCTGCTGGTTATTGTTTTTGCTTTGCTTCTTGTCAGTGGCTGTCGTCCGCGGCTGCCGCGGCTTACGGGAGGGTGCCGGATGAGGGCGCTGAAGACGGCACCGGATATGGTAGATGATGGCTCAAGGCTCTCTCTTGAGGCGGCTCTAACAAACAGTATCGCCTATTGGCGGCGGCGGGATGGTGCCGTGAGGTTAAAAATGTGCGGGGCGGAATCCGAGACGGCCGGGGATATTCTGGCCTCTTTATTAAAGTTTCAGAAACTGCTTAAAACCTTGCCGGATATTGCTCTGCCGGATGCCGTGGCGGCGAATTTTAAGGTCTGCGAGGCTCTGAACAGCAGGGGCGGGGACGATATTCTGGTAACCGGTTATTACCAGCCGGTTTTTAAGGGCAGTCTTATAAAGCAGCCCCCTTTTATTTACCCCATCTATGGCCTGCCCTCTGATCTGGTCAAGGCCCGTCATTATGAGGCCGCCGGGAGCAGCCGGCCATTTATCGGCCGTCTGGAGAATAATCGTCTGCTGCCCTATTGGCGGCGGGCCGTCATAGAGGATAAACAGCTGCTGGCCGGCCATGAATTATTATATCTCCGTGATCCGGTGGATGTATTTGTTCTCCAGGTACAGGGCTCCGGTCTCATCCGGTTGCCGGACGGCCGTCTGCTGGGGGTTCGTTATGCCGGTTCAAATGGCCGGGATTATAAAAGTATTGGCCGCCTGCTGGTGGATGAGGGTAAAATGTCTTTAAAAGCGGTCAGTATGGAGGCCATCCGTGCCTATCTGAGCTCCCATCTTGACGAGCGCCGTCTAATCCTGCATTATAATGACAGGTATATATTTTTTCGTCTTGATGATGATCCGGCGGCCGGGCCGGTGGGCAGCATGGGTGAGGCCCTGGTTGCCGGACGCTCAGCGGCCCTTGATCCACGCTGCTTCCCCATGGGCGGACTTTATTATCTTGAGACCACGGTGCCGGAGTTTGCTCATGGCCGGCTTCGCGGGCGGCGGTCGTTGCGGCGTTTTGTCTTTCAGCAGGACAGCGGGGCGGCTATCAGGGGCTCCGGTCGGCTGTATCTTTTTATGGGGACAGGGGCAGGAGCCGCCGCAGAGGCTGGTCATATGAAGGAGGCCGGTCGTCTGTATCTGTTAATGCCTGAGGGGGGTAAGACAAGACAGTGATGAGTTTATTTGGGTTTAATTGAATGTTGAATGTCGAAGTAAAAGCTATAGCTATAGAGCTATAGGGTTTTGTGCCGAACCTGGAGATATATTATGAAACGCGCTGAAATAGATTATTGGATTGCCAGCATGCTGGCCAGTCCGGGTTATGTCTCGGATCTTAATATAACCGTGGGTAAGCCGCTGCAGGTGGAGTCATCCGGGGTTTTGATCCCGGTGGGGGTTGAACCGGAGGTTAAGCAGCTGACCCCCTTTCAGGCTGAGGTTTTTGCCTTGAATATTATCGGCGGCAATAAACGGCTGCTCAAGGATTTAGTGGAAAACGGCTCCTGTGATCTCTCTTATTCTCTCGGGAACAAGGCTCGCTTCCGGGTAAATATATTCTCGCAGAAGGGGCATCTCTCCACCGTTCTCCGTATTTTACCCACAACTATTCCCACCATTGATTCCCTTAATCTGCCGCCGATTTTTCATAAGATGCCTCAGGAACTGAACGGTATTATTCTGGTTACCGGTGCCACCGGCTCCGGAAAATCAACCACCCTTGCCGCCCTCCTGCATCAGATAAACCGGGAACGTCAGGTGCATGTAGTCACCCTGGAAGACCCCATTGAGTTTGAACATCCCCAGATTAAGGCCACCTTTAACCAACGGGAGCTGGGTAATGATTTTGATACCTTTCCCAATGGTTTGCGAGCCGCTCTCCGCCAGGCCCCCAGGGTCATTCTGGTGGGCGAGATGCGGGATCGGGAAACCATGGAGATAGGTCTGACGGCGGCGGAAACAGGCCATCTGGTCATGAGCACTCTGCATACGGTGGATGCCGGGCAGGCCATTAACCGCTGCCTTGGCATGTTTGACGCCCGCGAGCAGGGGCAGATCAGGAACCGGCTGGTGGATACCATTCGCTGGGTGGTGGGCCAACGCCTGCTGCCCAAGGTCGGCGGCGGCCGGGTGGCGGCTCTGGAGGTTATGCGTAAAAACCTGCGGGTTGCCGATGCCATTCTGCATGGGGAGTCGGAGGGTAAGACCTTTTATGATATTATCAGTGATGGTCACGCCCTGGGGATGCAGACCTTTGATCAGCATATTCTGGAGCTTTACAAAGAGGGCTTGATTGAAGAACAGACGGCCCTGGGCTATTGTTCCCACCGCAGCGCGGTTAATCGGGGGCTGGATCAGATCAAGGCGGCCAAGGGGGAATCTACCACCGGTATTACGGGGCTGGCCATGGACGCTGAGGAAGAGGACCCCTTTGCTAATTTCAGATAGAGAATGCCGCTAAAAAGGAGATAGAAGATGATAAGTCAATGCCCGCATTGCCGGCAGGCCTTGAATTTTAATGAGGCTCAGCAGGCCAAGATCCGGACAGCCCTGGCGGGGCTGAAAAAAGGTACCCTGAAAATGGGTTGCCCGCATTGTAAAAAGACCATTCATCTGCGGGCGGACGGCTCTTGTGCCGACACTCCGCGGGAGTCGGGGCTGAATTCCGGGGCTGGTGTTAAGAGCGGGATCAAGCCGCCTCATTATCCGGATATAAGCTGGATGGCCAATGATATGTACGAGGAAATGGCGGTTGCTCCCGATGTTGACAAAGCCCTGGTGATGATGCCGGAAGGCGCGGCCCGTGAGGCGGTGAGTAAGGCCTTTCTCGAGCAGGGCTGCCAGACGGAATTCCCTGAATCTGCCTCTGATGCCATTGCCCGCATGCGTTTTACGGATTTTACCTATGTGGTTCTCCATACCGGCTTTGCCGGGCCGCCGGCAGAGTCTGAGTTTCATCAATATCTGAGCCGCATGCCCATGGCCCGGCGCCGGGGCCTTTATTATATTCTCATGGGGCCGGAGTTTCATACCCTTTATGACCTTGAGGCCCTGGTCAATAACGCCAATCTGGTGGTAAATGATGCTGAGGCCGCCTATCTTGAGATTATTTTTAAGAAGGGGCGTCAGGATTATGATGATTTATTCGGGCCTTATCTTGAGGCCATGGGATCGTAGTCGTACCACTTATGTTTGTTGAGTGCTTGTGATACTGCTTGTCCCCTTTCTCTTTTAGCCGTTAAATTAAATAGATATATTCTACTGGTGTACCAGCAATTTTTCAATATTTCTCAAAAGCCGTTCTCCATCACCCCTGATCCGGCTTTTCTTTATATGAGTGACGGTCATCGTGAGGCCCTGGCTCATTTACGTTACGGCCTGGAGAATGACGGTGGTTTTGTCCTGCTCACCGGGGAGGTGGGGGCGGGTAAGACCACGGTTTGCCGCTGTCTCCTGGAGCAGGTGCCGGCTGATACCAATATCGCCTTTATCATCAATCCTAAACTTACGCCCCTTGAGCTTCTGGCCTCTATTTGCGATGAACTGAAGATTGAGTATCATCGGGATGCCGGTGGTAAGGAGCTGGTTGATGCCGTTAATGACTATCTCCTTGCCGCTCATGCCGGGGGGGGACGTACGGTATTGATAATTGATGAGGCCCAGAATCTGGATTTTGAGGTGCTGGAGCAGATCAGGCTGCTGACCAATCTGGAGACCAATGAACGTAAATTATTACAGATTATCATGCTGGGGCAGCCTGAATTGCAGGAAAAACTGGCTGATCCCCAGCTCAAGCAGCTGGCGCAGCGGATATCGGCCCGTCATCATCTCGGGCCGCTGAACAGAGAGGAGACCACGGCCTATGTCCGGCACCGTCTGACCGTGGCCGGGATGAGTCCGGATGTTTTCTCGGACGGAAGCCTGAAAAAATTATTCTCTTTAAGTGCCGGTATTCCCCGCCTGATTAATATGGTTTGTGACCGGGCTTTGCTGGCCGCCTATACTAAGGGTATCCACCTCGTAGACACCAGGCTTCTAACCGCGGCCGCGGGTGAGGTTTTAGGCCTGCGGAAAAAGGGACGAGGGGGCTTTCGGCCCTTTTCTCCCTGGCTGGTGGCGGTAATTGTGTTTGTAGTCTGTCTCGCGGCTTTGGCGCTTTTGCTTCGGGGCTCCAGGCCGCGGCAGAGCGCCTCTTCTGCCAAGCCTGCGGCTTCTGCCGCCCTTGAGATGCCGAAGGGCGGGAAGGGGAATAAAAATAATAAAAATAATAAAGATAAGGGCCATCTGTCTTTTAATCTCAAATATGAAGCGGCTGAGCCCTTTTTGTCAGCCGTTGAATGGCAGGATATGGCGGCCTCCGGTCGTGATAAACGGGCGGCCATGGGTGAGTTGCTGCGTTTGTGGGGGGTGAAGGGTTTCTCTCCGGCTGAAGACCGGGGCTGCCAATATGCCGAAAAGCATGGTCTGCGTTGTCTGAGCGCTGTCAGCGGCATGGCGGCTTTAAGGCGGCTTAATCGTCCTGCTGTGCTGCGTATGCGGGGAGAGGGTCAGGGCGGGAAGTCCTTTGTGGTGCTGGCGGCTGATCATGGTCGTTGGCTTGACCTGCGTCTTGACGGCCGGCAGTGGCGGGTTTCGCCCGCCGATCTGGCTCAACACTGGCAGGGGGCTTATATTCTTATCTGGCGGCCTCCAGCGGGCTATGGAGATTCCATCCGGCCCGGTTATCGCGGCCCCATGGTAAAATGGCTTGCTGAACGTCTTGCCCTCGCAGATGGAGAGGAGTACAATAAACAGGCGGGGAGGGCGGTTTATGATTCCGGTCTTGTGCGGCGGGTCAGGCGGCTGCAGTTTAGATATAATCTAATCCCGGACGGTATCGTCGGCAAAGAAACTATTATTCTGCTTAATACCCTGACTGGGGCTGGGGGGCCGGAATTGCGGCGTCCTGAATCTGCTGGCTTTATCATGGGGAAATCATAAGCTCATGTCATATATCCTTGAGGCGATAAAAAAGGCGGATCAGAAGCGCAAGCTGGGCAGTGTGCCGGATGTGCATACTATCCATGAAATGCCGCCCGTGGCGGCAAGAAGGTTGTTTTGGCCTTATATCGTGGCCGCTGGCCTGTTTGTTAATGTTGCTCTCATTACCTGGTGGCTGCATCCCTGGGAGGCCCCGGCGGTAGAGAAGGCGGTGACCGTGGTGGTGCCGCTTAAAAAACCGGCTGCCGCAGCCGGCGTTTTGACGCCGCCTGCGGCGCAGAAAACGACTAAGCGGGAATCTGTGGCTGTCGCGCTCCGTCCTGTTAAGAGGACAGTGCTTAAGACCGTCTCGCCGTCAACGCCAAAAGCCGTTGCTGTTCAAGAGGCAGCCGTCAGAATAGTGCAACGACGGGCGGAGAAACAGTCGTTACCGGGGCCGAAGGCCGGGACTCAGGCCCTGGCCGGGGGGAGAAAAACAGTTAGAATTGCAGACGCCGGGCAGTTGAATCATCCTGCTCCAGCCCCCCGGAAGCCTGAGCCTGCCGAGGTAAGGAAAGCCGCTTCGCAACCGACGGTGCCGGTTCCAGCGGTTAAGAGTCCGGCAGCTCATCCCGCGGCCATGGAACGGATTGGCGGTACTCCACTTCCGGCCTTTGGGCAAGATGATCATTTAATTGAACAACGGCGCCGGAAGAAGGCCGCGGCTCTTGCTAAAATCCCCTTTCTGCGGCAGTTACCGGCCGAAGTAAGGGCCAGGATTCCGGAAATCCATATATCATACCACGCCTATTTTTTTGACGCGGCCCGGCGCATGGTGAGTATTGATGGTAAAATATTCCGGGAGGGTAACATAATTGATGGTGATTTGAAATTAGTGTGGATTACTCCATCCGGGGTGGTTCTGCAATATAAGAACTGGCAGTTCAGGGTGAATGTTTAAGGGCTGTTAAGGTTAGAAAGGAGAGAGAGCTATGCTTAAAAAGGAAGATTGTCAAGTTTTCAGCAGTGGTCTGCGTGGCGCTGAGGCCGCCTTTGGCGAGGAGGCGGAAGGTTACGGCATCAGGGAAACGGTTTTTACCTTTGCGGGGCACACCACGGCACGGGATGGCAAGGCCAAGGTGGTGGAGCTCAGTGATGAGGAGCTGGGACGCGGTAATATCAGCATGGAGATTGTTTCCAAAATGATGAACCGCAGTTATTATGAGGCCGAAAAGATTCGTAAGGTGCTGCAATGCATCTTTCATGTTGTTAACCGCGGCCATCAGGTAGTGGTGGTGGGAACGATTATGGCTGATGACACCGTAAAGGGCGGCACCGGCTGGGCCGTGGAACTGGCCAAGCTCTTCAACCGGCCGTTGTCCGTCTTTGATCAGGAGCGGAACGCGTGGTTTGTCTGGCGGCATGGGGCCTGGCAGGAGGACGAGCCACGGCTGGAATTTGATACCATCGCCTGTTCCGGGAGCCGGAATCTCTCTGATGCCGGCCGGGAGGCCATCAAAGCCCTTTTTGCCGCCTCCTTTGGCAAGGCTTGAGCCGGGGCGGGCCGTGGATCAGAGACGAAATGAATTGCGCCGCCGGATTCTGGCCCGCCGCGGCCAGATGTCCGCCGAAGAGCGCCGGACCAAGAGCATCTTGATCACCGGGCGCTTCCTCGCTATGCCTGAATTTAAACGGGCGGGAACCATATTTACCTATATTAATTTTCGCAGTGAGGTCGAGACCCTGAGCCTGGCCGATAAATGCCTGCAACTTGGTAAACGGCTCTGTGTCCCCGTGACCTTAACGGCCGGCCGGCGGCTTGCCGCCTGCCGGCTCACGAACCCTGAGGATGAATTGCGGCCGGGATATTGTCAGATTCCGGAGCCGGATATCTCCAAGACTGAGTGTATTGCCCCCCGGGAAATTGATATTGTGGTTCTGCCCGGTTCAGTCTTTGATAGATCAGGCGGCCGCTTGGGTTACGGCGGCGGTTATTATGACCGCTTCCTGGCCCTGGAGGCCCCTCATGCCCTGCGGGTCGGCCTGGCCTTTGATCTCCAGATAGTTGACGAGGTGCCTCTCATGGCCCATGACATACGGCTTCAATATTTGTTGTCGGAGTCCGCAACGCGGCAATGTAATGAATAACAGATGATGGTTGATTGTCAGCCAAGGCAATTGCGGGTGGGGCGGATAATGCCTCCTCAATTGGATTTATAGTAACTATTCAGTTACGATTTATAAAGAGCGCCAAAGACCGGAGACAAGACGATGAAAAAAACCGCCATATTTCGTTCTGATCTTTTTATGGAGCATATGAAGAATGTTGACCACCCTGAATCGGCTGAACGTCTGCGGGTGATATATGATGAAATTGATCGTCCGGAGTATGAAGGGGCCTTTATTAATCCAGACTTCCAGGCCGCGGAGGAGGATGTTTTAAGGCTTAACCATGATACTGCCTATATAAAACGACTGGCAGCCACCAAGGGTAAGCCCTGCGCCTTTCTTGATGCCGATACTCAAACCACGGCCCGTTCCTATGAGGCCGCCTGCCTCGCTGCCGGGGCCGCTGTCGGGGCCGTGGAACTGGTCTTAACCGGCGGGGCGGATAATGCCTTTTGCTTGGTGCGGCCTCCCGGCCATCACGCCGAGGCCGGTAAGGCCATGGGCTTCTGCCTCCTTAATAACGCCGCTCTGGCCGCCCGCTTCGCCCTTAAAAAAATGGGCTTAAGGCGGGTGATGATTGTTGACTGGGATCTTCATCATGGTAACGGCACCCAGCACAGCTTTTATGGAACCGATCGCGTCCTTTATTTTTCAACCCATCAATTCCCCTGCTATCCCGGAACCGGTGATTTCGGGGAGACCGGTATTAAACTTGGCAAGGGCTGTACGGTGAATGTTCCCCTGCCCGTGGGTTTAAATGATGAAGCTTTTGCCTCCATCTATAATGAACTGGCGGGGCCCATCGCCCTGCAATATCGGCCGGAATTGATTATTATCTCGGCTGGTTATGATATTCATCGGGATGATCCGCTGGGCGGCATGATGGTCACCGAGACCGGTTTTGCCTATATGACCAAGGTGTTGTTAGACGCGGCGGCGGTTTGCGGCTGCCCTGTAATTGCCTGTCTTGAGGGCGGTTATGATCTGGGGGGGTTAAAGAACGGGGTTATGGCTACTCTGGCTGAGATGCGGGGTCAGTCCATTATGGCCGATAAGACGATAATGGAGTTCAGCACCGTCTCTATGCCTTTAATGGCCATTGAAAAGGTAAGAAATGTTGCAAAAAGAATTTGGAATTTATAAACTGTTTCCATGGCTAAATCTAAAATTCTCATAGCGGACGATGATCCCTTAGTGCGGGACGCGGTTCAGAAGATTCTGGAAATCTTTGGTTATCAGGTAGTTCCCGTCGTTAACGGCCAGGAGGTAATGGCGGTAGTTGATGAAACCTTTTCGACTATTATTCTGGACATCAATATGCCGATAATGGATGGTTTTGCTACCCTGGAGGCCCTGAATCGAACCCGGCTGGATATCCCGGTACTTTTTTTCACCGGCGCCAGTTCCATGGATTATGCTATCAAGGCGGTTAATCTGGGGGCCTACGATTTCCTGACCAAGCCCATAAGCGATCTTGATCTTTTTGCCGTTAAGATAAAAAGGGCGGTGGAAAAGAGGATGTTTGTCCTCAAAAGTAAGGCCTACAATGAAAACCTGAAATTTGAGGTCAAGAGTAAAACGAGGGAGCTGAAGGAAAAAAATATTCTGCTGGATAATTATAACCGTCAGCTGGAAGAAAACACCTTAAATACCATATCCACCCTGCAGGTGGCTTTGGAGGAGAAGGATCAATACACGGCGGGTCATACCAGGCGGGTTACCCAATATGGACGGCTCATCGGTCAGGCCTTGAATATCAGCGGTTCAGATCTCCATACCCTGACCTGGGCCAGCCAGGTTCATGATATCGGCAAACTGGTCATTGATGTGAGCTGTATTCAGAAACCCGGCCCCTTGACAACGGCGGAATGGGAGCTGGTCACTAAACATCCCACCATAGGTCAGACCATTCTAAAGCCCTTGACCTTTCTGAAGCGAGAGGGTTTAATCGTCCGGCACCATCATGAACGGTTGGATGGCAAGGGCTATCCTGATGGGCTGCGAGGTGATGAGCTTGATCCCTTAACCAGGATTCTCATTGTGGCGGACAGTTATGACGCCATGACTTCAATGCGCAGTTATAAAAGGAATAAGAGTATGGAGGAGGCTGTTGTTGAGCTGTATGCCTGTGCCGGCTCCCAGTTTGATCCTGAAATAGTCGATGTTTTTGTTAAGATTCTGAAGGAACAAGATCCCGTTACCGAGTCGTCTATGGGTGTGTTCCCTGGTATGGAGAATGGTAGAAAATGCGGATAAGCCATGATGAAATAAGAAAGACCGCCGCCTTGGCCCGTCTGGCCATGAGCGATGATGAGGTGAGTGATATGGCCGGTCAGTTAGACCCGATTTTAGGTTATATTGCCAAATTAAATGAATTGGATACCACCGGAGTTAAGCCCGCCAATCATGCCATTGATATTCATAACGCCCTGCGGGAGGATGAGGTGCAGCCTTCGCTAGCGCAGGATGAGGCTCTGGCCAATGCTCCAGCTCAGAATGGCGAGGCCTTTGTGGTGCCTAAGGTCGTCGGCTGAAACGTTTACATACGATCTTAGTCGTACCGCTACACTTCGAGATGTTAGATGTTTAAAGTCAAGAGTGTAGTTTATCGAGCGCTTATGATTTTAAAGGAAATGTAAAATGGAATTATTTGAACAGACAATTCACCAACTGCGTGAGCTTCTCGACCGGGGCGAGATTTCAGCGGTTGAATTAACTGAAAATATTCTGGCCCGGATGGACGCGGTGGAGGGGCGGATTACGGCCCATATAACCGAGACCAGAGACGAGGCCCTGGCGCAGGCGGCGCGCGCCGATAAGATAATAGCCGCGGGCGATGCCTCGGCCCTTACCGGTATTCCTCTGGCCATTAAGGATGTTCTTTGCACCAGGGGAGTACGGACAACCTGCGGCTCTAAAATTCTGGAGCCCTTTGTACCGCCTTACGATGCCACGGTAATCAGCCGGATAAAGGCGGAGGGCGCGGTTTTGTTAGGCAAGGTCAGTATGGATGAGTTTGCCATGGGCTATTCCAATGAGACCTGCCCCTATTGCGTGCCCCGCAATCCCTGGAATACCGCCCATATCTGCGGCGGCTCCAGCGGCGGTTCCGCCGCGGCTGTGGCGGCGGGTGAGGCGGTTGCCTCTCTCGGTTCCGATACCGGTGGTTCAGTGCGCCAGCCGGCCTCCCATTGCGGAGTGGTGGGTCTGAAACCAACCTACGGCCGGGTTTCCCGTTTCGGTCTGCTGGCCTTTGCCTCCTCCCTCGATCAGGTGGGGCCCTTAACCCGTGATGTTCGTGATTCCGCCCTGATGCTTAATGTCATTGCCGGTTATGATCCCCGCGATTCTACCTCGATACGTCAGGTAGTGCCCGATTACACTCTGGCCCTGCGGGATGGTCTTCAAGGCCTGAAGCTTGGTATTCCGAGTGAATATTTTGCCAGTGGTTTGGCGCCGGAAGTTGAGGAGGCGGTTAATAACGGCATTAAACTGCTCACCGAGGCTGGTGCTGAGGCGGTAGAGGTCTCGCTGCCCCATACCGAATACGGGGTGGCGGCCTATTATATTATCGCCCCGGCTGAGGCCAGCTCCAATCTGGCCCGTTATGACGGGGTAAAATACGGTTATCGGGATATGGATGCCGAGAGCCTGGCCGAGATGTATATGAACAGCCGCTCCCAGGGCTTTGGCCCGGAGGTTAAACGACGCATATTAATCGGCACCTACGCCCTGTCATCGGGCTATTATGACGCTTACTACAAAAAGGCATCACAGGTTCGTACTCTGATTATGGATGATTATCGTCAGGCCTTTGAAAAATGTGATCTCCTGGTCTCGCCGGTAACCCCGGCTCCGGCCTGGGAACTGGGAGCCCGAATGGATGATCCCCTCAGTATGTATCTTTCAGATGTCCTGACTATCTGCACCAATCTGGCCGGACTCCCCGGAATTTCGGTGCCCTGTGGTTTCAGTTCCGCCGGTCTGCCCATCGGTTTTCAGATCCAGGCCCCTCATTTTCAGGAAGAGCGTCTGTTTCGGGCGGCCTATAACCTGGAGCAGCGGGCTGGTATTGTTGAACGGCGGCCGGAGATCGCCTGATAATGAAACTGATTATTCCTGATTATATAAAGAACCTGGTACCTTACCCGCCGGGTAA
Organism: Deltaproteobacteria bacterium; assembly: GCA_024275235.1. GTDB lineage: Bacteria > Desulfobacterota > Desulfobulbia > Desulfobulbales > VMSU01 > JAADIV01. Next base: position 2,166 of record JAJRZN010000035.1, on the reverse strand, counting down.
GCCCATAGAGGAACTGGAGCGGGAGTATGGGGTTAAGGGCTCCATCAAAATGGCCTCCAACGAAAATTCTCTCGGCCCCTCGCCCCTTGCGGTGGCGGCCGTCAGCAAGGTCCTGACCAATCTGCACCGTTATCCCGATGGCAGCAGCTATTATCTGAGCCAGGCTGTGGCAGAGCGTCTCGGGGTGAATCCGCGGCAGCTGGTTTTTGGGAACGGTTCCGATGAAATTCTGGCCCTCCTCGCGGCGGCCTTTATAACCCCTGGTGACGAGGCGGTGAGCAGTTCCCCCTCTTTTCTGGTCTATACCAAGGTTACTCAGGCCCAGGGCGGGATTAACCGTGTTGTGCCGCTGAGAGATATGCGCCATGATTTAGACGCTGTTCTGCAAGCGGTAACTTCCCGTACCAGGTTGATTTTTCTGGATAATCCCAATAATCCCACCGGCACGGTCTTTACTCCGCAAGAGTTTGAGGCCTTTTTAACAGAGGTGCCGGAAGGAGTGATTGTGGTGGCTGATGAGGCCTATTGGGATTTTGTCAGTCCGGATAAACAGCTTGAGGTGCGAAAATATTTGGCCGGGCCTCAGGCAGTGGTGGGGCTGCGTACCTTTTCCAAGGCTTATGGTCTGGCCGGTCTGCGGGTGGGTTATGGGCTGATGCCGGAGGAGATCGCTGATTGTCTGCACCGGGTGCGGGGGCCGTTTAACGTCAATATGCTGGCCCAGATTGGGGCCTTGGCCGCTTTGGGGGATGATGACCATTACCAGCGTACCCTGACCATGACCAGGGATGGCATTGCCTGGCTCAGTGAAGGATTGCGAGCGCTTGATCTGCGGCCCCTGCCTACTGAGACCAATTTCTTTCTGGTTCACCTTGGCGATTTGGATGGGCGAAAATTTTACGATGCCATGCTGCGCCGGGGAGTGATTATCCGCCCGATGACGGCCTATGGTTATCCGGATTATATCCGGATAACGGTGGGAACCGCGGCCGAAAACGAGCGCCTGATAAGGGCGGTGGATAAGGTGTTACTGGAGATGCGGAAGTGAGCCAACGGTCTGATATTATTACTATTGACGGGCCTTCCGGTTCAGGAAAAAGTACCTTGAGCCGTCTGTTGGCGGCTGAACTCGGTTATACCTATCTCGATACCGGTGCCATGTACCGGGCCGTGGGGCTTCAGGTCAAAAACAGGCGTATTGACTTAAAGGATGACAGGAGTCTGAACGAGTTGTTGACCGGCTTAGAGCTGGAGCTGTTGCCCGGCGGCGGGGATAGTGTGGTGATTCTGAACGGCCGGGATGTCTCGCGTGCTATTCGCTCGGCGGAGATGGGAATGATGGCCTCCAGGGTTTCCGGCAAGTCCCTGGTGCGGGAGCGGCTCACGGCTTTGCAGCGTCAGATGGCAGCCAGGGGCCGGGTGGTAGCCGAAGGGCGGGATACCGGCACCGTTGTTTTTCCCACGGCCCGCTGTAAATTTTTTCTTGAGGCCGCGGCTGAGGAGCGGGCCCGGCGGCGGACGGAGCAGCTGCGGCAACAGGGCATGAGTGCCGACTATGATGATATTCTGGCCCAGATCAAAAAACGTGACGCGGATGACAGCGGCCGGAAGCTGGCCCCGTTACAGCCGGCGGCAGACGCCCTGCTTATTGACTGCACGAAGATGGATATCCCCGCTGTGCTGAACTTGATGCTGAGCAGGGTTTCCGCGGCGGCGGGTTGAAGATCCACTTATTTTACTGGAGGGGTAAAGATGGCAGACCAGAACGAAGAGATGCGTAAATTTAAACGACGGCACCTTATTTATTATCTTGAGGTTTTTGATGATAAAACCGGCACCCTCCTTGGTTATCTCGTGGATTTAACAGTGAACGGTCTTAAACTAATCAGTAAAGAAAAGATCCCGGCGGATAAAGATTTCAGGCTGCGGATGATGATGCCCGAGGAGTATTGCCCCGAGCGTCAGGTGATTTTTGAGGCCCACAGTATGTGGTGTGCCGGGGACGTGAATCCGGATTTTTACGCCACCGGCTTCAGCGCCCCGGAGCTGGATCAAAATATCAGACGGATTTTTATGATTATGATTAATCAGGTTGGTTTTAATGATTGATTGACGCTCCGTTCTATTTTGGGCACCCACATGGGGATTTTTATGATTTTCGTAACT
>JAJRZN010000034.1 GCA_024275235.1 Deltaproteobacteria bacterium | reverse complement strand
GGTTATTATTATCCGGGATGTGCGGGAAATTGCCGAAATTGAGCAGAAACTGGAACAATCACGCCGTCTCGCCGCCCTGGGCCGCATGGCGGCAGGTATCGTCCATGAAATCAGGAACCCCTTGGGCACCATACGCGGTTTCGCCCAGCTCTTTGTCAATAAATTCAAAACGCAGCCGGAAGAAAGGCAATACGCTGAGATGATGGTTGCCGAGGTTGACCGTTTAAACCGTACCATCTCCGCCCTTCTCCAGTTCTCCCGCCCGCGGGAACCAGAGTTTAAGGCCGTAAACCTCAACAAGCTGCTGCAAAAAACCCAATCATTTATGGAGGATGATTTTAAAAACCAGTCCATTAATTTTGAGCTTGAACTGCCGCGGGAGGAGCTTATCATAAAGGCTGACAGCGATCTCCTCCTGCAGATAATTCTTAACCTGCTCCATAACGCCTTAGAGGCCACTGAGAGCAACGGCCGCGTTGTGCTTGGCGCCGCCCGCCGGGGTAAAGATGCCGTCCTGTGGGTAGCCGATAACGGCCGCGGCCTGCCCTTAAAAGACAAAGAACGAATGTTTGACCCGTTTTTCACTACCAAAAAAACCGGCACCGGCCTGGGACTGGCAGTGGTTCATCAGATTATCACCCAGCACGGTGCCAGCCTTGAGGTGGAGACAGCCCCTGGCCGGGGCTGCAGTTTCACAATCATATTCCCGCAAGGAGCGGATCAAGAGACATGAAGAAAAAAACCATCCTGCTGGTCGATGATGATTCCGCCCACCGTCTCATGTTGAAGGCCAATTTAAAATCAGATTTTGAGATTATTGAGGCCGAAGACGGCGATGAGGTGCTGCCCATTCTCTCCGAAACCTCGGTCGATCTGCTCATCCTGGATCTCAAGATGCGCCGTTTAGGCGGTCTTGAGACCCTGACGGCCTTAAAGGAGGCGGGGCGTTACCTGCCGGTCATCGTCCTCACGGCCTTCTCCTCGGTGAATTCAGCGGTGGCCGCCATGAAGGAGGGGGCCGCCGACTATATCACCAAGCCAGTGGATATTGACGAGCTGAAGATAATGATCGACAGGGTTTTGAATTACGAGCGGCTGCAGACCGAAAACGCCCTGCTCAGGAAACGCCTGGATCATAAATTCAACTACGGCAATATAATCGGCCGCAGCCGCCCCATGCGGGAATTGTTTGAGACCCTGGCCCTGGTCTCCCCCTCTGCCGCCACTGTCCTGATCCAGGGAGAGTCCGGCACCGGTAAAGAGCTGGTGGCCAACATTATCCATGAAAACAGCCCCCGAAAGAACGGCCCCTTTATTAAGGTTAACTGTGCCGCCCTGCATGAAAATCTGCTGGAAAGTGAGCTCTTCGGCCATGAGAAGGGGGCCTTTACCGGGGCAGACAAGCTGCGGCAGGGGCATTTTGAACGGGCCAGCGGCGGTACTCTCTTTTTAGATGAAATAGGTGATATGGCGCTGACGACCCAGGCCAAGATTCTGCGGGTACTGCAGGAGGGCGAATGCAGCCGCCTGGGCGGTGACAAGACCATCAAGGTTGATGTCCGGCTGCTCACCGCCACCCATAAAAACCTGGAGGAGATGGCGGCAGAGGGCAGTTTCCGGCAGGATCTTTTTTTCAGATTGAATGTGGTACCGGTGCATCTGCCGCCCCTGCGTGAGAGGCAGGAGGATATTCCCGTCCTGGCCAGACATTTTCTCAAAAAATTTGCCGCCCAGAACCGCAAAAACCTGCGCGGCCTGCACCCGGCGGCCATAAAAGCCCTCACCGAATATGACTGGCCCGGCAATATCCGCGAACTGGAAAACACCATGGAAAGGGCGGTTATTCTCTGTCTCGGCGAACAAATCACCCCGGCCGAGCTACCGGTTCATTTCCCCTCTGTCCAGGCTCCTGAAGCAAATGAGCCGCGAACTACTATCTCTCATGGCATAAGTTTAAAGGATATGGAACGTGAACTTATCAAGGCCACCCTTAAAGAGGCCGGGGGCAACAAAACGCAGACGGCAAAGAGCCTGGGCATCACCCGCCAGACCCTGCTGAACAAGATCAAAGAGTATCATCTCACCGCTGTTTAACCCATATTCCACGTCCTGCTGCATGATTGGATCATGGTCAGGGCATCTCCGGGCATAAAGCTCATTAAAAATTAACAGGTGTTCACTAATGGACGAAAACATTGAACGGCTGATCATCCGAATCAAAGAGCTTGAACATGAATTGCGTGATAAATTAGCCGGCAAACAGGAGGCCTTCCTTTACCGGCTTGACCGCGGCACAGTTCACTTTGAAGAAGAAGTCAGAAAGCGGCACAAAAAACTCATAAAGAGGCTGCGCAGCTATATCTCAGAAGCCTCACTTCTTAACATTCTGACAGTACCTTTAATATGGGGCTGTCTGCCACCCGCCCTGCTCATGGATTTCACCGCCACAATTTACCAGATTGTCTGCTTTCCCGTCTATGGCATTCCCAGGGTCAGACGCCGCCAATACATCATCATTGACAGGCATGCCCTGGGTTATCTGAATATTATCGAGAAAATAAACTGCCTCTACTGTGGATATTTTAACGGCCTGATCAGTTATATCCAGGAGATTGCCGCCCGCACCGAACAGTACTGGTGCCCCATCAAACATGCCCGCCGACTCAACTCAATTCACAACCGCTATAAATATTTCTTTGATTATGGCGACGGAGAAGAATATCGCCGGAAGCTTGAGGAAGTTCGACGCGCCTTTGATGATATTGCCGCGGAACAGGAGCGGAAAGGAGAGGGACATTAAACAAGCGCTCCATGAATACCCTGCTGCACCCATTATGGCCTGGTTAATCAATTTGCAGCATGAGTCATGAGTCAACGCCTTGGCCGCTAAAGAGTGTAAAAGAGGTACTGTAACTACCTGTTGACACCCATGATATTTACGAGTCACTTGTAAATATCATGGATATAACTCGATATCTTGCACCAAAAATCAATAAACTACTGGCTATGTTTCCCGTAGTTGCACTTATTGGCTCGCGGCAGTGTGGCCCTATAGTCTGTTTAAAGATCGACAGGTTTTGATCCAAACTCAATCTTCTGTGATGGTGAATAGCCTGATACTGCAAATAGATGTCTGGTCACAAGCCTTTTGTTGAGTACTGGAGCATACCACTGGGAGGACAGGAAATCTCCGTTTTCCTATTAACTTTACTTATCATAGATATCCCCGATTAATCACAAAAGAAAAGGCAATCTGCCTTAAAGGTTTTCTTAACCAGTTAATTCTCTGGCGCCAAACTCTTACTTCTATTTTATCTTCTTCAACAGCCAGGCCATATTTTCAGCCAGATCCCGCATCGTTTTTACCCCCTCCTCATCCTTCTGCACCTCGCCCTTGTCCCGACCCAGGCCGATATTCCAGTATGAGGAACCGACGACTATCATTTCGCCAATGAGGAAAAAGCTGTTCAAACTGCTGAAGACGTGATAGGCCCCGGCCCGGCGCACAGCCACCACCCCGGCCCCTAATTTACGTTTCAGCATATTATCGTTGGCCCGGGCTACCATACCACAACGTTCTATCAAGGCCTTCATGCCGGCCGAGACATCGGCAAAATAGGTCGGCGAGCCCAGGATAATGGCATCAGCGGCCCGCATCTTGCTTAAGCACTCATTAACCACGTCATCATCCACGGCGCATTTACCATTTTTCCGCTCAAAACATTTATAACAGGCAATACAGCCCTGTATCGGGCGGCCGGCTAATTCAAAGAGCTCGGTTTCACCCCCCTCAGCTGCCAGACCGTCTAAAACCATGCTTAATAATTGCGCGGTATTACCACCCTTCCTGGCACTGCCGCTTATAGCCAAAATCTTCATAACACACCTCCTCCTTTTAAGTTCATAATCCACCACCAACTTCGTTGGTCAGTTAGATCAAGATATTTTATTTGACCTTAACTGACAAGCAAGATATTATCCGTTATCCTCATCAACCTATGAACTTTTCCTATCAAAAGAAGGCTTAACGCCATGCCCAAAAACAAACGACAGCTTAAAACCGGTAAGGGCGGGAGCATTAAAATTCTGGCCTTAGTCATTCTGGCCCTGCTGCTTATATTTGTCCTCTACAAAACAGCCTTTAAGAATCAGGCCGTTCCCCAAAACTGGTTCGTCCATAAAATCAAAACCCCGCCGACAGCCGTCAAGCCCGCTGTTATCAGTTCTGTTTCTCCCCAAACTACCGGGGAACCGCCGCCCCCCGTGCAGACGGCCGCCAAAAAGGAGTTAACTCCCTGTGAAATGACCTCCGCTGACATTGACACCTTTTTCAAACATCTTGAAAAACAGGAATATATCAAAGCCTATGAACTCCATGAACCCATAGCCGTCCACCTGAACAAGATTCTCATTAAATTACTGAACAATCCGCCCATAGTAGCCGGGGAAACCAATAATCTCTTTACAGTATTAAAGAATACCGCCCATTTCTACCGCGTCCTGGGCCCCAAGGATCTTTCTCTGCTCCGCGATATTTTGAAATACGAGAATGATAACATTGAGCACCTGCTGAATCTCTTCTACAGCTGGTCAAAATTACCGAACTGTAAGGCTAACGGCCTTAACCTGCGGCTACCCCTGCCTAAACTTTACGAGCATGCCGCTTTTTTCCTGAACACCCTGGGCGGCCAGTCATATCTTTTTCGCCGCGATTCCCGCCTGCGTACCCTGATCAGATATTATTCCATCCTGATTGTCGACCGAGCCATAAAGAAAAAAGAAAACAAATATCATATTACCCTGCCCGCGAGGATCAAAGCCCTGATCAAAAGCATAAATGCCACGGACGACTTAGACAACCAGGAACAATATCTCAACCACCTGCGCAATATCCTCAACAGCATCACCCCGAAAACAGAGGAGCAGGAGCATTAAAGGTAAGCCATGAGCAGCGTTCCCCAAATCCGTATCCTGATTGTTGACGATGAAAGGGACATAATCAAGGCCTACCAGGATATTCTGTCACCGAAGGATTTACCCGCCTCCGATGCCCGCCTTGACCAGTTGGCCGGTAAATTGTTTTCCAGTCCCCGGCCGCGTGGCCCGGAGATCTGGCCCAGCTTCCAGCTTACCTGCTGCCGGCAGGGAGAAGAAGCGCTGGCCGCGGTGCGGGAATCCTTAAAGACCCAACTCCCCTTCAGCGCCGCCTTTATAGATGTTAGAATGCCGCCCGGCCCGGACGGGATATGGACGGCCAGCCAAATTCGCCAGTTAGACGAGATGATAAATATTGTCATCGTCACCGCTCACTCCGATGTCAGCCCCGTGGAGATTGCCCGCCGCATCCCGCCGTTAGAGAACCTGCTCTATATTCAGAAGCCATTTCACAGCCACGAAATCAGGCAATTTGCCGCCGCCCTCTCTGCCAAATGGCAGGCTGAAAGAGAACTCAGAGCAACCAATACCAGGCTTGAAGAGCAGGTAGAGACCCGCACCAGGGAGTTGGCTTTGACCATCGAGGCCCTGGAGAAATCAAATCAGCAGTACCGCCGGGCCGCCCAGGGATTACAAGCCGCCGAAGCCGAATTAAGAACAAAGGCCGATGATCTGGCCGGCAGTAATCTGGCTCTTCAACAAATGATGGCCCGGGAAAAAGAGATCCAGCGCCAGGTAGAAGATAAGGTATTGTTCACGGTACATGAAATGGTGGAACCATATCTCAAAAAGCTCCACGCCACCAGCCTTGATGAAGCCCAGCAATCATTTATTAAGATTGTCGAAGACAATCTGCAAGAGATTACCGCACCCTTCATGAAGGGTCTGGCCCAGAGATATTTTCGCCTCACCCCAGATGAGATTCAGATTGTCAACCTCATCCGCCAAGGTAAAACCACCATTCAAATCGCCAAGGCCTTAAATACCAGCAAACGTAATATTGATTTTTACCGAGATCGCATCCGCCAGAAGATGGGCATAAAAAATTCCAGGGCCAGCCTGAAGACCGTACTCAAAGATTTGGGTGAAGAATTTACCCCCACGGAGTCCCAATCAGGAGTCATCCATAGCTAAAGCACCGCTCTAACGGCAGGGGATCTTACCCGCAAGCGGTTAAGCACTTAAGGCCAAGGTCATAACTGCCCCCCGCCCTTCGCCATCACTCGCGGCCCGCAGACTGCCATTCAGAGAGGAGGCCGCATTGGCACACCAATGAAGACCCAAGCCATAACTGCCGGATTTGCTGGATATACCACGTTGAAATATCCTCCCCAACATCTCCTTCCTGATACCAACTCCATTATCAGTTACCATAACCGCCAGTTTTCTGCCCTCCTCCGATTCCCTGCTCACCGCATTAATTGTAAGCCGGCCATCTGCGCGGCCGCTCTTTCTTACAGCCTCTAAGCCGTTATCAATCAAATTTACCAGAATTTGCACCAGAACAATCCTATGGCTCCTGAAAGCGGCCAGATTTTCCACCTCCGGGGCCACCTCTATTATTATCGGCTCATCCTCTCCTGCACCAATCAGCGCCAGGGCATCTTTTATCACCTCGGACAGGGTTACTGTCTCCAGAGTCCGTTCGGCAACCGTATAACGACTGGTTTGATTCATCACCTCAATCAGAAGAGCTATTTTGGCACTAATTTCCCCCAGACCGCTCCTGACCAAGGGTAATTGCCGCTCAAGCTCCAGAGAGCTGAGTTTAATAAATTCAAGCAAATCACGCCGCCTGGTATTATCCCCCTCCCCGGCCGCCGACCTGTTAATTTCATCTATGGCCTGGCATAACTGCCTGGAGCGGACATTGCCCAGCCGCCCCTGCACCGTCTCCAGATCTACCACCACCGGAGCCAGAGAATTACGCAGATTATGAATGGTACCGGCCACCATATCCGCCATACCTGAATAATATGACTGCTCCAACAGACGCTTGCGGGAAGAGGCCAGACCCGAAATCATGGTATTCATGGCCCCGGCAAACTGACTGAACTCATCATGCCCCCGCACCGGAGCCATGGTTCGCAGATCACCGGCACTTATCCTCTCTGTTACCCGCAATAATTCCCGCATCCGGGATTCCAGGATATAGACCAGAGCGCCGGCAAAGATAACCGCCAGAAGCAGGATTGCGCTTAAAGCAGCAATAGTGGAATAATTATTACGACGATTAATACGGCTGAAACCAGACTCCGTGGTCTGTAATTCCGCCCGTTTAATGGCGATCCAGTTATCAATCTCAGTGAAAAAATCACCAAACCGACGTGAAATAACCCGCTTGAAATGTTCCTGAGCCTTAACCTTACGCCCCATATTGACCAGAGATGCCATTAACAGCAACTGACGCTGCAGATCCTCGCAGTCATGATCCAACCGTAACAGACGGCGCTCGTTCCCGGAATTTTTTCCCCGGCCTCCGGCCCCCTTTAAAAGCACATCCTCGGCACGCAGAGCATCAGCCAGCTTCCTGCCCTCCCCCTTTATCAGCCCCCCAAGGCGGTCAAACCCCGCCATATCAACCCCCTTACCGTAAATAAAAACATCCTGAGCCTCACTCAGTTGACGGTTAACATGAATTTTAAGATTCAGCAGAGCGGTATATTGATGATGAATCAATAACAGTCTCTTAACATAACGGCCCTCCCGAGCAGCCATGATGGTATTAAAGGATAACAATCCAGCAATAATAAAAATTATCAAAAATAGAGAAATTATAATTTTTCGACGAATAGACATTTTCGATTGGTGAGTTAAAAATGATGGGCTCGTAAACAGCTAAGCCAACTAAGCGCTCAAACATCTATTTTTATACCCTGAATCTAATTTTTTAGCATTTAAAGTGCCTATTCCTATTATTCGCAAGACTGCCAGTACCTGGTATTTTCACATTAAAATTAATTTTTTATTGTTAGTAAATATATTTGACAGGAGATATTTACCTATGCCATAATTTTTTAAAATAACGTTCCCCGCCTTAAACTTTTTGCAGCTGAAGTTACCTAATTTTTAACCATAAAAATCATGGCCGACCAGAATAATAATGAACAATTAGAAATAATCCATGAGTTCATCAACGAGACCAGAGACATAATCAATGATCTCGAGCCCACCATTATAGGGATGGAGGAGATGACCGGGCAGGATTTGACCGATGACGACAAAGAAACCCTGAATGGTGTTTTTCGTCTCTTCCATTCGGTTAAGGGCGGCGCTGGATTTTTAAACTTCGGACAGTTGGTTCAATGCACCCATACAGCAGAAAATCTCCTGGATCAACTGCGAAATGGTGAGCTGGCTCTATCGGCGGAACATGTTGATCTGCTCTGCCAGTCATGCGATTTTACCAAAGAGGCCTTGGACTATATTGAAGAATACGGTGATGACTCAGGAATCACCGAGGCGGCCAACAATCTCATGGCCCGGTTTAAAACCGCTGCCTCAGACCCCGCTGAGCCGACACCGACGACATCCCCCCGATCAGATGAGTTGATCATTGATCTTGAAACCCCCGTCCAACAGCTGATCTCCGCCGAAGACCGCCAAAAGTTTGTTTATGAAAACAGCACCATAATCAAAAGAATAGAAACCAACCTCATCAACGATAACAAAAAAACTGCCCCCAAAGCCATGGCGAAGGCTGTCCTGACAGATATTACTCTCTTCCATGAGAATTGTCATTTCCTGGCTTTCAGCGAATTGGACAAACTGACCGGTATTATAATGCTGGTTCTGGAAAAATCCAACAACCATAAAAACATCCTCCAGCGGGCTCTTAATTTTATCAGGGAACTTATCGAGGTCTTTCAGGAGTCTCTTGACAATATCCTCCAGTATGGCATAGGCCACGTCTACGGCCTGAAAATGTATATCGAGCTTTTCAATAATCTCCTCCCGCCGGATGCCCAGATTGAAGTACATACCCCACCCGCCCGCCTCGGGGAAATCCTGATCAAGGAAGGAATCGTCAAGAATGAAGACATAGAACAGGCTTTAAGCTCCCAGGGAAGACCCATTGGTGAAATTCTGGTGGATAAGGGCCTCGCCAGCCGGGAGCAAGTGAATAAGGCCGTCAATTTCCAGAAAAAGCTCCGGCCCCTGACCGGCAAATCCGCCGGATGCAGTAAGGTTCCCAAACGTCAGGAAATCCGGGTTGATTTAGAGAAACTGGATAACCTCATAAACCTTATCGGCGAGATCGTCATAGCCGAAAACATGGTGATCCACAGCCCTGACCTTCATAATCTGGAGCTGGACAATTTCAACAAGGCGGCCGGTCATCTAAGCAAGATCGTCCGGGAATTGCAGGAAATGGCTATGATTATCCGCATGCTGCCCATCTCCGGCCTCTTCCGCCGCATGATGCGGCTGGTTCGCGATCTTTCCCGTAAATCCGGCAAAAAGGTTGAGCTTCAGCTCGAAGGCGAAGACACCGAGGTGGATAAAACGGTAATCGAGAAAATAACCGATCCCCTGGTTCATCTTATACGAAACAGCATTGATCACGGAATCGGCACCCCGGAGGAACGCGCAGCTGCCGGCAAACCAGAGAGCGGGATATTAAGGCTTGAGGCCCGCCATGAGGAAGGTGAGGTGCAGATCACCATCAGTGATGACGGCCGGGGTATGGACAGGAAAAGACTTATCGCCAAGGCCATGGACAAGGGGCTCATTGAGGGTGATGGCTCACAGCTCAGTGATGACGAGGCCCTGCAGCTTATCTTTAAGCCCGGATTTTCCACCGCCGAACAGATTACCGACATCTCGGGCCGTGGAGTGGGTATGGATGTTGTACGCAAGAATCTTGAAGATATCAAGGGCCGGGTGGAAGTGGCAAGCAAGCTTGGTGTCGGCACCACCATTACCCTCCATATTCCTCTGACCCTGGCCATTATTGACGGCATGCTCATCCGGGTCGGCGGCTGCCGCTATATAATCCCCATTCTTTCCATCCGGGAGTCCTTCAAACCAGACCCGTCAGCCATCACCATTACCCCGGACGGTCAGGAACTGGTACGGGTACGCAACAATCTCCTGCCCGTACTCCGCCTCCATAAAATTCATAATATAGAACCCGACAGCCGTCGTTTCGAGGATGGAATCCTCATTATTCTCGAATCAAGAGAGGACAATATCTGCCTCTTTGTGGATGAACTCCTGGGCCAGCAGCAAACCGTTATAAAAAGTCTTTCCCAATATATCGGCCGGCAGGGTGAAGTAAGCGGAGTTTCTGGCTGTACCATACTGAGCGATGGTGAAGTCTGCCTGATTCTGGATGTCCAGGCCCTTGTCGAATAACAGAAGCAGTAAAGGAGATAATCATGACGGATGAAATCGATGATGAGCTGTGGGATGATGACGAAGACACCCAGAAAGACAAATATCTGACCTTCCATCTTGCCGCCGAGGATTACGGCCTTGATATTGCCTGCATTACCGAAATCATCGGCATCCAGAAAATTACCGTCGTGCCCAATATGCCACCCTTTATCAAGGGGGTAATTAACCTGCGCGGCAAAGTGGTACCCATCATGGATATCAGATGCCGTTTTGAGATTGAAGAACGCGAATATGATGACCGCACCTGTATAATCATCGCCGACATAAAAGGTACGGCGGTGGGCCTGATTGTTGACCAGGTAAACGAGGTCATAGATATTCCCGAAGAACGTATCGAGCCGCCCCCGGAAAGCGGCGGTAAGAGCTATTCACGCTATATCAGCGGCATGGGTAAAGTTGAAAACAAGGTAAAAATTTTATTAGACATCAATACCCTGCTCTTTGATGAAGACATAGACCAATTAGATGAGAACAATTCAAAAAGGTAAAAAACAACAAGAGACCCGCAGCATATGGGGCCCAAACCCCAAACTGCGGACATAGACTTTCGAACACCCATGATTATTCATGGGCCGCCCGGATAAATTATTTTTTCACCAAAAGGAGACCTGAGATGAAAATCTTCCCCAAATTAACCGGATCCTTCGCTATTGTAGCCCTGATCTGCGCCATTGTCGGCTTTGTCGGCTGGCAAGGCATTAAGGCCACCAATAATGGACTTAGTGAGGTAGTCAATAAAAGCCTGCCCGGCATAAAGGCCATGGGCCTCATCATGGAGGGAATGAACGGCATCAAGAGCGCTGAGCGCACCATGATTATCTCTTCCATTGATTACAAGACCCGGGAACATGAATACAATATTCTTGAGAAACGCTGGGCCATATTTGACCAGGGCTATAATTTATACGATTCCCTGAGCAAAACACCAGGGGAGGAAAAAATCTGGCAGAAAATCAAAGCCAGCACCAGCGCCTGGAAGGCCGAACATAAGCAGTTGATTGAGTTGGTACATGGCGTCAAAATGGATGATATAGAGTCCTTAGAGGCAATCCTCTGGCATCGGCAGTTAAATCATATAAACTGGGTCAAACAACTGCAAGAGGCCATCAATCAGGACCGGGAGTTTACCGGCCAGCTTGATCCCGCCAAATGCGGGCTTGGTAAATGGATGGCCGGCTATGTATCCTCCGACAATACCTTTAACAGCAAGTTAAGCGCCCTGGTCTCTCCCCATGAGCGCCTGCACGCCCTGGGGCGTAAGATAAATAATTTAATAGCCCAGGGTAAGATTACCGCCGCCCGGAAGGTCTTTAACCAGGAGGTGAAACCCACTCTAACTGAACTTGAACAGCATTTTGCAATATTAATCGCCGCCGTGCGGATTAATATTGACTCCCTGGATCAGGCCCGCAAGATTGCCTTTGGCAGTGAACGTGTCGTTTTCAGCCAGTTAAGCAAAGAGGCCGATGCCCTCCTGAGCTTAGTGGGCAAAGAGGCGGATAAAACCCGTGACCGGGGGCTGTCCACGGCCCATCGCAGCACCAGCATGGCCCTGATCGCGGTAATCCTTGGTATTATTATTGCCCTGACCTTTGGTTTCTTCCTCTCCAGAGGTATCGCCGAACCTACCAACAAGGTTGTACGGATTATCAAAGAAATGAGTAAGGGCCATCTCAAGGAACGCCTTAATATGAACCGAAGTGATGAAATTGGCCAGATGGCTAATACCCTGGACAACTACAGCGATGACCTCCAGAACGGCACGGTAAAGGCCCTTACCATGCTGGCCGCCGGTGACCTGACCTTTGAGGCCGTCCCCAAGGATGCCGAAGACGCCCTGGGTAACGCCTTGAAAAAAGCCGGTGATGACCTGAATATGATCATCAACGAGATCAATATGGCCGCCCAGCAGGTCGCCTCCGGCTCAAATGAGGTCTCAAACTCCAGCCAGGCCCTGAGCCAGGGGGCCACCGAATCGGCCGCCGCTCTGGAGGAAATCTCCGCCTCCATGACGGAATTAGCCTCTCAGACCACCACTAATGCCGAAAACGCCAACCAGGCCAATCAGCTGGCCCAGCAGTCCCGTGACGAAGCTGAAAAAGGCAACCTCCAGATGAATGACCTCATGGGAGCCATGGTCGAGATAAACGAATCTTCTCAGAACATCTCTAAAATCATTAAGGTAATTGATGAAATCGCCTTCCAGACCAATCTGCTGGCCTTGAACGCCGCGGTTGAAGCCGCCCGAGCCGGTAAACACGGCAAGGGCTTCGCCGTGGTTGCCGAGGAGGTCAGAAACCTCGCGGCCCGCAGTGCCAAAGCCGCCCGCGAGACAGCAGAATTAATCGAAGGTTCGGCCGAAAAAGTGGCAACCGGCTCCCAGTTGGCCGACCAGACCGCTGAGGCCTTAAAAGGTATTGTAGCTGGCTCCACCAAGGTCACCGATCTCGTGGCGGAGATCGCCGCCGCCTCCAACGAGCAGGCTAACGGTATAGCCCAGATCAACCAGGGCCTAAGCCAGATTGAGCAGGTAACTCAGCAGAATACCGCAGCCTCTGAGCAGGGAGCCGCGGCCGCGGCAGAACTCTCCGGCCAGGCGGAACAGATGCGCGAAATGTTATCCAGGTTCACCACCCGCAGCCATACCGGCAGCGCAGGCCCCTGCCAAAGTGCCCTGCCCCATCCTGCCGCGGCAATAAATAAGGCATCTCACGGCAGCTCTCCGCGGCCCAGTGAGATAATCGCCCTTGATGATTCGGAATTTGGTAAATTCTAAGTAACAGCCCGGCCGCTTCCGGCATTCAGATAAAAATGCGGCTTAATAAACCAACTGAGGCGTGGGGGAAAATCACAAAAATGGAGATACCTGCCAACGACACCATCGCCCTCAGCAGTGAAGAATTCAAACTGCTGAGGGATCTGGTCTATGAACGTTTCGGTATCAACCTCACAGAGGCCAAAAGAGACTTAGTGGTAAGCCGCCTGCAAAACGTCCTCCAGCTCCAGGGCTTTACTAGTTTTAAAAGCTATTATCAATATCTTATAACCGATCGAACCAACCAGGGATTAAGCGAATTAATCAACCAGATTTCCACCAATTTTTCATATTTTTACCGGGAAAATGCCCATTTCGATTTCTTTTCAAAACAGGCACTTCCTCAATTGATAGAAAAGTTGCGCCACCGTAACAGTTATGATATCCGGCTGTGGACGGCAGGCTGCTCCACCGGCGAAGAACCCTATATGCTTATTATGCTGATGATGGAACATCTCGGGCTCGATTATGAGAATTGGGATGCCGGGCTGCTCGCCACCGATATTTCGGAAAGGGTTTTAAAGACAGCAGCCAAGGCGATATACCCACTCGACCGCATAGAGAAGGTGCCGGCCCATATCCGCCAGCGTTATTTCAAAACGGCGGGCAACGGTATGGCCGCGGTGAGCAGCAGGGTTAAAGAGGGGATAACTCTGCGCCGTTTTAACCTCATGAACCCCTTTCCCTTTAAAAAACCATTTCAGATGATCTTCTGCCGCAACGTTATGATCTATTTTGATAAACCAACCAGAGATAAGCTGATAAAACGTTTTCACCAGTTTCTTGGACCCGGCGGCTACCTCTTTATCGGCCACTCGGAATCCCTGGGACGGGCTCAGCAACTCTACAAATACGTCATGCCGGCCTGCTATCAGAAGCCAGATGACAAATGATATATTAACTACCTGCTGCCAGCAATTTTACAAAGCTACATCTATTTACGCTCCTATAGTTCTAAACGAAAAAAATGCTATCCAAGCCAAAACAAAAAATCAGAGTTCTGACAGTCGATGACTCATCACTGGTGCGCCGCATATTAACTGACGGTATAAATGCCGACCCTGATCTCCAGGTTGTGGGTACGGCCCCCGACCCATTTGTGGCGAGAGATAAAATTATCCAGTTAAAACCCGATGTCATGACGTTGGACGTGGATATGCCGCGCATGAACGGAGTAGAATTTCTGCGCCGCCTGATGCCGCAATACCCCATTCCTGTAGTCATGGTGAGCTCCCTTACCCGGCGTGGTAAAAAAATCACCTTAGACGCCCTTGATGCCGGAGCCGTGGATTTTGTCTCCAAACCAGGCATGGATATAACCCGCGGCCTGCAAGGCATGATGACTGAACTCTGCACCAAAATAAAAATCGCCTCCACTGCCAACGTCGCCTACTGGAAAAACAAAAAGTTAATACTCCCCAGCCAACGTCGTTTACCGGATAACAGCTCTCTAACCAAATACACTGACAGGATTATCGCCATAGGGGCCTCCACCGGCGGCACCGAGGCTGTGCGTATAATATTAAGCGGTCTACCCGCCAACGCCCCAGGTGTGGTGGTGGTACAACATATGCCGCCGGATTTCACCAAAATGTTCGCCGAGCGTCTGAATACATGCTGTGCCATGCGGGTGAAAGAGGCCAGAAGCGGCGACCAGCTTACCAGCGGCCTGGCTTTAATCGCCCCTGGCGAACAGCACATGACCATCAACTGCACCGACGGCATCTGCAAGGTTATCTGTAAACCAGGGGAAAAAGTCTGCGGTCACTGCCCCTCGGTAGAGGTAATGATGAACTCCGTAGCCCGCCAGGCCGGAGCCCGGGCCATCGGGGTCATGCTCACCGGCATGGGGCATGACGGGGCCGACGCCATGCTGGCCATGCGTAAGGCGGGAGCCAGAACCATGGCTCAGGACGAAGAAACATCCGTCGTTTTCGGCATGCCTAAAGAGGCCTACGACCGTGGTGGTGCCGAGCGTCTGCTGCCCGTAGACAACATAGCGGGCGAGATTATAAAATTATTATCAAAAGGTTAAAAAAGGAGGAAAAAAAACGAGATGAATATTATGATCGCTGAAGATGACCCGACCTGCGGCACCCTGCTGCAAGAATTATTACGCCCCTATGGCCAATGCCAGAGAGCCCAAAACGGCTTGGAAGCGGTGGAACTTTACAGACAGAGTTTAAGGAAAGGCCCGCTATTTGACCTGATCTGCCTTGATATTATGATGCCCATCATGAACGGCCAGGATGCTTTGCGGGAAATAAGAGAATTAGAACGTCAGCACGGTATCGGCGGCTTTGACATGGTAAAAATCATCATGACCACGGTTCTGGAGGATGCCAAGAACATTATCCAGGCCCTGGTCAGAGGCCCCTGCGAGGGCTATATAACCAAGCCCATATCCCGGCAGGCCATTAATGATAAAATGAAGGAGCTGGGATTTAAAAAACTACCCTGACTATTCACCAAACACCTTCCTGATCACGGGGCCCAGATTATCTTCCACCAATGGCTTCATAACCACGGCTCTGATTCCCTGAGCCAGGGCCTCCTCTTCATTTAACTGCTCATAATTACCGGTGCAGATGATAACCGCCATCTCAGGTTTAATCGCCATTACCTCCTTGGCCAGCTGCATACCGCTTAGCCCCGGCATAACCTGATCGACAATGAGCAAATCATAGTCTTCGGGGGACTTTTTAAATATTTCCAGGGCCTCATTGCCGCTGGTAGCCGCAGTCACCCGATAACCGAGACGCTCCAGAAGCAGGCGGCCAAGATCGGCGATGATCTCCTCATCATCAACAAAGATAAGCGACTCACCACCGTTGATAACAGGCTCGGCATCAGCGCCCTTACGGTCTTTCAACGTTATGGTTTCCGTTTCTATCGCCGGCAGATAAACCGCGAAGCTGGTACCTTTGTCAACCACACTATCCACTGTCAGCCAACCGCCATGACTGCTGACAATACCCTGCACCACGGACAATCCCAGCCCCGTTCCTTTACCGACCTCCTTAGTGGTGAAATAAGGATCGAAGATGCGCTCTTTGACATTCTCAGCAATTCCGCAGCCGGTATCACTGACCCGCAGCCGAACATAGGAGGCGGGCTTAAATTTACCGTTCTCAGGCAGATCTGCCGCGGATACCTCTACGCAGGCCAGCTCCACAGTGAGGCGGCCGTTCTGATTCTCCATGGCGTGGGCAGCGTTGGTACAGAGATTCATCAACACCTGATGAAGCAGGGTGGGATCAGACATAATCTGGGCACAATTATCAATACTCTGGCTTATCTCAATAGTGGCGGGCAGACTTGCCCGTAAAAGCTTCAAGACCTCATTGACAATAAGATGAGGGGAAATCGGCTGACGCTCCTGCTCCTGCTGACGGCTGAAAAAAAGAATCTGACGCACCAGATCACGGGCCCGGCGGCCGGCCTGCAGAACCAGTTCTATGTACTCCCCGGCCCCTTTTCCAGCCACCACTGCATGTTTGGCAAGTTCGCCATAACCCAGAATAGCGGTAAGTATATTGTTGAAATCATGGGCAATACCTCCGGCCAAAGTACCGACAGCCTCCATCTTCTGGGCCTGCCGTAACTGACGGGCAAGATCGGCAGTCTGCCGTTCATGCTCCACCTGCGCCGAAATGTCACGCAATATCCCCAAGGCATGCCAGGACTCGTTATAGAATATAGGCGATACCGAGACCTCCATGGGGAATTCCCGGCCGTCCTTGCGAAGGGCCGCCGCCTGAATAGTATGCCTCACTGCCTTACCGGTACCGTTATGCATAAAACGCCCGAAACCGCGCGCGAAATCAGCGTGGTAACGGGAAGGAGCCAGCAGACTGTGCAGATCATACCCCAGAAGTTCCCCGTCCTCATATTCAAATATGGTGGCAGCCGCTGGATTGCAGAAAACAATCTTACCCTGGGCATCAAGCATGAAAATGGCATCCGTGACGGCAGTGGTAATTGATTCATACATATCCTCCCGCAAACGCAACTCACTGGTCTGACGGCTTAAAACCTGATTAGCGGTCTTCAGTTCACCCTCAAGATATTCCAACTCCTGCAAGGCCAAAGCCCATTTCCTGAACCCCGCCCCCAGGAATAAAAAGCCCAGTAAGAAGCAGATATCAGCAATACTTTTCAGAGTGTCAGTCTCGAAAACAGAATAATTGAGCGGACTAAACTCAACACCTATCTGAACAATCAAAGCGGCAGCCATGAAAATTCCGCCCGCGGCCACCAGACGCGAAACCGGCCGCCTTCGGATGGCGATAGAACTCTTAATATTAATGATTTTACAGGTGATAAAAAGCAGAAGCAGAACGCCGATTGATTTCAACAAGATGTTTATGCTCATAGTGATAGAGATTTAAACCAATTATTGAGCATTTTCAAAGCAAAAAAGGAGGACTTGGTAAAATAAACCAAATCCTCCTTTAAGTGTAAACTTTTGTATAACTATTCAGCGCGTGATGCCTGAAAGTGACAACTTATGGAGCCGGTGATGGGAGTTGAACCCGCGACCTACGCATTACGAGTGCGTTGCTCTACCACTGAGCTACACCGGCCGATATATGAACAGAGCGGCCGCTCACGACCCGTCTCTCTGACAGAATGATGACGGACACAACGGACAATTAAGACCGAGGCCGCCATTCACGTTTCTGCTCTTAACAATTTTGACAAAATCTGTCAAGATAACTATGCGGTAAGCGCCTGTGTCTCTCTGACATCACGTTCTCCTATGTCTATCTCAACCGTTTCTTCACCCTCAAGGCAAAGCACTACTCCAGGCTGGGGATGACCATGAATATCCTTTTTGGCGTAGCGAACCACAAGAGCGGCAGCCGTCACCAAGTCGGCAGGAGACTTTAAATAACGCAAAACCCCGGTGGGCCCCGGTCTGTCCTTCAACACCAGACATCTGTCCCCAGGCTGCCGCAGAGTATCAAGGATACTGTTTTCCGACTCTTTACGGCCGATCACCAGCCAGCCGCCCATGGGCAGCCTGAATTGCCGCCCCACCATGAGTAAACGCATATCAGCCGCCGATACCCGCTCATGCTCGGCATAATAGGCCTTGATACGCCTGGATACTATAGGGTCGGTGAGAATACAGCCGCCGGCCGGGGTTGGGTAATCATCAAATCCGAAACGGGCCGCCATGGCCATCTGCCCGCCCCGGCCGCGACCGGATAAACCGGCCAGCCTCTCCCGATCAACCAGACCTGTGAGTTCCATCGGGGTAGCTTCCAAGCGCTGAGCACACAAAGGCCGGAGCAAAATTCCCTCACAGCCGGATTCACGTTCCACTACCCGCAGGGCATCCCGGCGCTGAGACATGGGGCGCTGCCCCACCACCTCACCGGAAATGATAAAGGAGGCCTTTAATTCAGCCATCATCTCCCTGGCCTTAGTCATCATAAAAATTTTACAGTCCAGACAGGGATTAAAATGCTTACCGTAGCCGTGAGCGGGATTACGCAGCATGGCCATATAGGCGTCGCTGATATCCACCAGAGTAAGATTAATGCCGTATTTTTCCTTAATTTTATGACAATGCCCGGCCTGCCTGGCCAGCAGCTCATAACCAAAGAAGGGGCTGACAAAGGTCACCGCCCGTACATCAACTCCCTGATCCGCCATAAGACGACAGGATAGAATGCTGTCTAACCCTCCAGAGAAGAGAGCAATAGCCCGTTTCTCTTTCATGATATTTTTTCTCCCGAATTATTCCGCCCCTGACGCCGCAACAGTTCTTCGGCAAAGGCCAGGGTCTGGGTGGATACTGATTCACCAGCCAGCATCCGAGCCAGTTCTCCCGCTCTCTCCGCCGCCGGCAGACGGCTGATTAAGGTATTAGTACGACCATTTACGGTCTTCTTCTCAACTACATAATGGGTTCCGGCCCCGGCGGCTATCTGGGGTAGATGAGTGATACACATCACCTGATGATGACGGGCCAGTTCCGCAATCTTACCAGCCACCGCCTCCGCCGCCTTACCGCCTATCCCGGCATCCACCTCATCAAAAATAACCGTCTCCACCATATCCTTCTGAGCCAGAATACAACGCATAGCCAGCATGAGCCGTGACAGTTCACCGCCTGATGCCACCTTGGCCAGAGACTTTAAAGGTTCGCCGGGGTTGGCGGAAAACATAAATTCCAGCCGATCCAGGCCATTCTTAGACAATTTAGGTTCTGCCCCGGTATCATGGAAAAGCACCTCAAATTCGGCCTGGGCAAAACTTAAATCCCGCAACTCATTGACAATGGCAGCCGCCATTTCCCGCCCCGCCTCTCTTCTGCGCTTTGATAACTCCTCCGCCTCCTGCAGCAGCTCATTATGGAGCCGGGCTGAAACCTCTTCCAGCTCCCGCACCCGCTCATCCAGGGCGTCTAAACTCTCCAGCTCGGCGCGGGCCTTCCCGCCGTAGGCAATAACCTCCTCCAGAGTAAGCCCATATTTCCTCTTTAACTGCTGCAGAAGATCAATCCTGGCGCTCAGATCCTCGAGATGACCGGCATCATCCGGCAGATGATCAAGATAATCCCGTAATTCAACAAGATAATCACCAATTATATAACTCTGCTCAGTCAGACCTTCGGCAAGTTTTGTGATTTCCGCGTCCAGTTCCGCCATACCGACGACATCCTTCCTGACCTTGGTCAAGGCGTCATCAGCGCTGTTTAAGAGCCCAAAACAGCGGCGGCCCAAACGCCGCAGGTCATCAGCCGATTTTAATCTGCGGCGTTCATTAGCCAGGAGCTCATCTTCACCAGGTTCCACTGCCGCCTCCCGAATCTCCTTCTCCTGATAGGAGAGAAAATCCCGGCGCTGTTCCTTTTCCATCTCCTTCTGGCGCAGCTCCACCAATTCCCGGCAGACGGCCGACCACTGTTCATAGAGCGCGGCCACCCGCTCCCGCAGCGGCCAAAGCTCACCAGTCAGATCAATAAAATCCAGATGAAAGGCGGGATTAAGCAATTGCTGATGATCGTGCTGGCTGGCCACACTAAGCAGATATTCAGTAATTTTCGTAATCAGACGGGCGGTGGCCAGACTGCCGTTGACATAAAACCGGCTCTTGCCCGAGGACGACAAAATACGTTTAATCAGCAACTCGCGGCCGTCTTCCAGGCCCATGGCGGTCAACTCCCGGCGCAGAGGAGAGCTCTCCGACAGCGCGAAGAGGGCCTCCACCTCGGCCTGTCCAGCTCCGGTGCGCACCCAGGAAGACGAAGAGCGGCGGCCGGAAAGTAGGGCAATGGCCTGCAGAACAATAGATTTTCCAGCCCCGGTCTCACCGGTCAGGACAATGAGGCCATGCTCCATAATTAAATGAAGTTCCTCAATAAGAGCCAGATTTTTTATTTTCAGTTCCTTGAGCATACCTTCTCTCTTGCTGAACCTGCTTTATGGTGTAAATTACAGATGATGGACTCGTAAAAAGTCCATCACTAACTAAAGATGGCTAAGTCAGCTAAGCGAAGACTGCGAAAAGTTTGACATACAGCTAAGCGTAGACTGCGAGGCGTGGTGGTTCGGCAGGGCTTCGGCCATACATATGGTATACCGAAGGTCTGCCGAAACGCCACAACACCGTAGATCGGACTTTTTACGACGCCATCACAGGTAACTATAATGGATATCCATCAACAATATATTCTGAAATTATACAACAGCCCAAATGAATATTTTAAAAAAGCCGTTCTTCCTTTGCAAAGGACTACTTATAATCAGCCTCATTACCGCCTTTATCCTCCAACCCTGCCTGCCGTGCCGGGCCTTTTCCGTCGGTGAAGAGAAAAAGGTGGGAGAGAAATTACTGAGCATGGTGCGGACGCAGTTCACGGTAATTGACGATCCCGACATCAGCCAGTACATCAATGATCTGGGCCGGAGAATACTTAAAGTCGCTGGCCCACAATACTTCAAATACCATTTCTTTGTCATTAAAAATAACGCTTTTAACGCCTTCGCCGCCCCCTCCGGCCTGATATTTATCCACTCCGGGTTAATAGAGGCCATGGACAACGAAGGCGAGCTGGTCAGCGTTATGGCCCATGAGTGCGCCCATGTAACCTGCCGGCACATCTCGCGCCAGATTGAGCAAAACAAGAAAACCGGCATCGCCACCACCGCTCTACTCATTGCCGGTATCGCCCTGGGCGGCGGCGCCCTCTCCCAGGCCCTCATCGGCGGCTCCATGGCCGCCAACGCCTCCATGCGGCTCCATTTCTCCCGCCAGGACGAGGAGGAAGCCGACCGTCTGGCCTATAAATGGATGCGGGCCATGAATATGAACCCGGCTCCCATGGCCGCCATGCTCAAGAAGATGTACCGCCTGAGCGCCTATCAGATGGCCAATGTGCCGCCCTATCTCCTCTCCCACCCGGTACCGAAAAGCCGCCTGGCATATATTGATGACATGCTGCTCTCGGCTCCGCCCCATAAATATCCACCGCGGGACGATTTTGCCTTTCTGCGGGTTAAATACCGCCTCATGGCCAAGACCATGGATAGCGAAAGCCGCCGAGTCCTCTATACCAGGCAGGCGGCCAAGGCCAAAGAGCCGGTCAGAATTTTCGCCAGTTACGGTCTCTATCTCCTAAACCTGGAGAATGGTGAATACGACGCGGCGCGACAGGCCTTGGACAAGATGATAAAGGCCTATCCGGATAAACCAATCTTAAAAACCGACTTAGGAATTATCTTCTACCGCCAGGGCCGTTATCACCAGGCCCTGAAGTATGACCAGCAGGCCCTGGAAGCCAATCCGGATGACGCCTGGAGCAAATACAATCTGGCTGAAACCTTAGGGCGGCTGGGGTACAGTAAGCAGGCGGAAGACCTCTACCGCCTGCTGCTGGTGCAGGTGCCGGAATACGCCAAATTACATTTTCAGCTCGGCAAGCTGTTGACAGACGGGGGCCATAGCGGTGAGGGGCATTATCAGTTGGGAGTGTTCTTCTGGCTGAACGGGGATCATAAAAACGCCAAATACCATTTAAAGATGGCGGAAAAAGATCACAGCAGCAGCCCTCAGACCATAAAAAAAGCAAAAGAGGAGCTAAAGAGGATAACCGCGATAGAAAATTACAATTAACGGGGCGGGCGCAGCTGAATAATTACCATCATCCCTTACTGCTTACCTTGCGAATAGCCATCACCGCGAAATCGCGGAAGAGACGCACTGTTTTAATGCGGCTCTTATCCAACAGGGGCCGCTCCCGCCGCCGGTCAAGATAGATGAGACCGATACCTTTTTTATCAAGACAGATGGGGAATAAATAGACGTTACGATCCTTGACCATATATTGAAAATTGTCTGGAAAGGCTTGAGGTTTATTAGCAGGAATCATCATATCTTTGCCCAGCTTCAAGGACTGTGGAATGGCAAACTGGGTGGAGGTGATAACATGCTCAAACTTTTTAACGGCCTCGGGCTCAATGTCGCCCAGCCCAAAACGTCCCATGAGGGAGACCTTGCTGGGCTGAACATTAATAATGGCCAGAATCACCCGGTCAAAGCCGATTCCCCGATAGAGGCCTTCTAACAGATTGACATAAAACTCATTGAGGTTAAATGGCCCCATGAGGGTCTCGGTGAGCTCACGGATAAAATCATTTACCGATTTATCCTTACTTATGGGCAGTTCATTCAGTTCATGCACCACATCCTCGGGCCGGTGGCCGTCGCCAGAGTCATTTTCAGAAGCGGTTCTGGCGACTTCTGCCGGTTTTCTGGTTGACAATATACCGTTCTTGATATTTTTTTCGGCATTCCGCAGCCGACCGCGAATTTTAAGTTTATTTAAGCCGTAACGAATGGAATCGGAGATATCCTCCGATATCGCCACACATTCATTGAGCTTGGCCACTGCCTCCTCGGCATCAACGGAAAACATCTCTCCATATCTGTCAAGCAGGGCCTCCATATCCCCGCCCTCGCAAAATCTGTCCACAAAATTATTGGAAAAATCGGCCAGATTAGTCAGGTAACCATCAGCATCATATTTGTCACGCGGCGCCTGCGGATCATTATCCATGCCCATGGTAACTTTATCGGAAAGATTCCAGAATTTAGCCACCTCTTCACCAATCTCCCGCAGGGTAATATCTCCCAGCACCGCCCGGGCGGCCCCATCCTCCGACATACCGTTTTTAACTTTATTCGCGATATTTTTATAGTCATCGGGCAGATAAAGACAGATTATAATTTTGCCGAGATTATGCAGGAGGGTGCAGATAAAGGCCTCTTCCGGGATAATATTAAGGTTTTTTTCAACAGCGAGGTCACGGGCTTGAAGGCCGCTTAAAAACGACCTGGTGAGCAGCTTGCTGATACTGTCCTTATCAACCCCGGATTTTATAAATTCCTCAAAGAGAGCAATGGCCGTGGCCAGATCACGCACCGCGTCAAAGCCCAGGATAGTTACCGCCCTGGAAATTGAATTACAGGGGCGGCCCAGTGAATAATAGGCGGAATTAACCACCTGCAGCACCTTATTGGTGAGGGAATAATCCTTCAAAATTACCCTGGACAATTCAGCGGCGGCGGAACGGCTGCTGCAGGTCAGAGAAATAAGTTCCTGGACATTATGGGACATGGCCGGCAGCTCACTCATATTAATCATGGCAAATATTTCAGTGAGCCGAGCGGATGGGGTGTTTTTCTGATCTTCCGTCATAAAATTTTCAGGTCAGTTGCTTTTTGGACTGAGACGTATTTAATAATAATGCCATTCAATTTCCGAGAAAGCAAGGAGAAGACAGAGAGAATATTTATCTTTTTTGATTTTTTTCGCTTAATTCGCCCTGTCTTGTGATAATCTCATAGTATGCAGTCAGTTATCAATAATCGCGACATTTTCCCAAGGAGTAGAAAAATGGCCGACTGGATCATTACCCTGCACGACAAAACCATCAGGCGTTTCACCATCAGAGCCGGACAGCAGCTTGCCATCGGCCGGGGCCAGGATTGTGACATCACCATTGACAACAAGGCCATCTCCCGGCGCCACGTCTCCCTCGCCTTCCTGAACGGTATATATTTCATCTCCGACCTGGGAAGCACCAACGGCACCCTGGTAAACGGCAGAAAAATCACGGTGGATGAACCAGTCAGCGAAGGGGATAAAATAGAATTCGGCAAATTCACCCTCTCACCCGCCGCCGGCAAAGAGGATGGGCCGGGAACAGGAGTCTCCGCCGCCGGTGACTTAGACATGAATGACGAGACTATTTTTGTCAAAGCCCAGACAACGGTTAGTTCCGGAAAGACCTTCCAGTCTGAGAGTGACGGCCCATATCTCACCGTTATCCAGGGCGGCGGCCAGCCGGACAAATTAGCGCTCCACGGCAAAAACAGCATTAAAATCGGCAAGGCGGAGGACTGCGATCTCATCGTCAAGGGCTGGTTCATCGCCCCGGCCCAGTGCTATATTATTAAACAGGGCAAGGGCTATTGTCTCATTCCCCAGAAGTCATGGGCCGCGACCATGGTCAATGATACCAAGGCCGGCCGGGAACGACCGCTGCGGGCTGGTGATATTATCAAAATCCGGCAGAATATTATCCGCTTTGATTAGAGGATGCTTACCAAACTGATAAAACAATTAAAGGGCGGCACCCCGGCAGCCCGGGATAACAACGGCCCAGAGCCGGCAGTCAATAAACCGGCCTGGCAACCCGGCGATATTATTCTGGAACGTTACCGGGTGGACGAGGTTCATGGCGGTGCCATGGGCCGGGTCTATATCGCCTGGCATCTCGGCTGGAATATCCCCGTGGCCATCAAGACCCCGAGAGCGGAGGTGCTGGCCGTGCCCGAAGGGGCCAGACGAGTCCTCACCGAGGCCGACAGTTGGGTCAGGATGGGGATGCATCCCAATATTGCCACCTGCTTTTATGTCCTCAACATAGATGACATTCCCTATCTTTTTATTGAATATGTCAATGGAGGCGATCTCCAGGAATGGATAAAAAGCGGCCGCTGCCGTGATCCGCGCACCAATATCTCCCTTGCCGTCCAGTTTTGCCACGGCATGGAATTCACCCACAGCAAGGGCATTATTCACCGGGATATAAAGCCCCAGAATATCCTGCTAACTAAAAACGCCCTCTTAAAGATTACCGATTTCGGTATTATTCAGACCAGAACCGGCAGCGGGACAGAGGCTGAAGTTTCCACCAGCCAGGCCGGGCCGGAGGTTACGGCAGGTTTTCGCGGCACTCCGGGATATGCCTCCCCGGAACAGCTCCGCGATGCCCACCGTATTGACAAACGCAGCGATATATTCTCCTTCGGAATCTGCCTATGGCTCATGTTTTGCGGCCGCAAGCCCTATGCCAACAACGCCGTGCGTACCCCGGCCGTCTTCTCCGCCAGTGAGTCCAGGCTTCATCCATCTCTAAAAAAAATACTCCTTAAAGCCGCGGCCTTTGAACCAGCGGCACGCTACCAGAACTTCAGCACCCTCCGCCAGGATCTGAACCAGGCTCATATCGACTTATTCAAGGTTGGCTGCCCCTATATGCAGATTAATTTCGCTGATATTCAGGCCGAAAATTTAAATAACCGCGCCGTTTCCTGCCTGGAACTGGGCCGCAAACGGGAGGCGGCCGGACTGCTTAACCGAGCTTTAGACAATAACGATACCCTGCCAGAGGCCATTTACAATTTTACCCTGTTGAAATGGAAGGAACAGGGGGCCAAGCCCGATTATCTCCTTCGGCAGTTAGAGGCAGCCCGGCAGAGACTGCCGCCGTCCCCCATAATTGACGCCCTGCAGCAGGCCATAAAATGCGACATCCTGGGCCGGGCCTGGCAACAGGATGATGAGACCAGGGAGAGCAAAAAATTCTTTCCGGAATACGCCCTCTGTCCACCCCGGAATTCGGTGGAGATCTTCCGGAACGGCCAGACTCTCCTGTCATCACGCAAGAATATCCAGTATCTCTTTAAAGAGAAGCGCCAGGCAGACTGCTTTCAGGCCCTGCTCAAGGCCTGGGCCGGGATAGGATTTCGGCGGGATAAGGTTTTTACAGATATTTACGAAAAGCTATACCCCAAGGCAACTCCGGGCGAAATTAAAGGTGTAATCAGAATCGCCACCATCCCTGCCCAGGAGGCAACTGCCAGAGGAATGCTCTATCTTCCCGGCCCCGGCAAGGTTCTCTCGTTAAGCAAATCCGGCCGGGTGACTCTGCGCTCATACGGCCGCCGGGCCAAAATAACCGCCTTGGGGAAATTCCATGCTGTACGAAGTACCGCCCTCAACCGGGATGGCACCATGCTGGGCATAGGCGGCAGCAGCGGGATAATAGATATTATTTCGCTGCCTGACGGTGATAAACGGCAATACAAAATCCAGGGCAGAGTTACGGCCCTGGCCTTCAGCCCGGACAATCAGCGGCTGAGTGCCGGCAGTGATACGGGCCTTGTCCAGACCTTTAAGTTTTCGGGCGGTTCAACTCGTCAGACAGAAGCAGCCCAGGCCGGCCCCATCCGTTCCCTGATTTATTTTAATAAGGGCCTGGACTTCGTGACCGGCAGCGATAACGGCGCCCTCCATTTCTGGGATCAGGATGGGGGCTGTACCAGGGTGGCCGCCGCCCATGCCATGCCGGTTACCACCCTTGCCGCGGCCGCTAATGGTTTATCATTTATCTCCGCTGCCGCTGACCGGATCATCAAGGTCTGGGACCGGCAGAACGGCCAATGCCGCGACACCATTCAGGCCCACGATGACCAGATAAACGCGGCCTGTATAACTGGGGATAACAAATATATAATCAGCGGCTGTGACGACGATTTAATCAAAATATGGGAGATCAAAAACTCTTGTTGCAGGTATATTATGGACGGCCGGGGGGATGGTATCCGCAGCCTTTGCCCCGGCCCCCGGCCTTATATTTTTCTGGCCGGCAGGAATGACGGCGCAATCGTAATCTGGATGATGATCTATGAACTTTGCTACCCTTAAAAAAAAATTAATGTTCTGGCAGCGGCCGGAAATACAGTTTAGCGGCCGCACCGATACCGGCCGCCTCCGGGCGGCCAACGAAGACAGCTTCGCCGTCCTGCCCCGTTTAAACCTGATGATGGTGGCCGACGGCATAGGCGGTCACAAGGCCGGTGAGGTCGCCAGCCGCCGGGCGGTGGAAATAATGATTGAGTTATTGAGCCCGCGGGCCTTGAGAGAGGTAAGGGGCAGCCGGGAGGGAATCAAGCACTTACTTACCAGCAGCCTGTGCCGGGTTAATGAGAAAATAATGGCCATAGCCGCCGGCAGTGAGGATTTATCCGGCATGGGCACTACCTTTATCGCCGCCTTAATTGATAACGGTTTTCTCTACACCTGCCATGTGGGTGATGTCCGGGCTTACATTGCCGGCCGGAACGGCCTGCGGCAGGTGACCAATGACCATAGTTACGCCGCCGAGTTCAAACGCCGCGGCACGGATGCGGAGAAAATAGCGCCGCCGGCGAGGAACATCGTCAGCCGGGCCGTGGGCTTCCCCTTTCACGAGGATCCGGAATGCCACTGCCTGCCGCTATCCCCCCGTGAGCGGGTGACTATCTGCTCCGACGGGCTGTGGTCAATGGTCAGCGATGAGAAAATAGCCGCCATAATAAGTCAGGCGGAAACCCCCGATACAGCCTGCGCTGAATATATCAGGGCCGCCAATGAGAACGGCGGCAGGGATAATATAACCGCCGTTGTGGCCTATACCTGAATAACAGTTGATAAGACCGGCAGCACATCATCCATACCGAGGCCGGAGAGCAAAAGGCGTTTATGACGGCTCTGCCGACCGTGGGTCAAAATGATACTGCTTTTGGAGATATGAAAGAGTTTGGCCAGAATTTTAATAACCCTGCTATTGGCCTTACCATCAACGGGCGGGGTAGTGACAGCGAGCTTCAGAGAATCACCGTGGATACCGGCGAAGGCATCTCTTGAAGCCCTGGGCTGGACATAGATATTAATTAATACCCCCTCGTCACTTAGAGT
>JAJRZN010000033.1 GCA_024275235.1 Deltaproteobacteria bacterium | reverse complement strand
AGCTGTTCGCCGTCCAAATCAATAACTCTGATGCTCTGTACTTTGATCAATTCGTTGATCCGCGCCCTGGCCTCTCTGCCGTTTTGATCCTTCCTTCTACCTTTTTTGATACTCCACCTCCAACTGTGGTTTTTTTGTATGTTTAATTCAGCGTTGGGATACAGCTATCTTGTTTAATATGAGCAAGGAACTCATCGACGGTCATGGCCGGCAGATTCTTGCCGTCACGTAAACGGGCGGTAATGGTATTATCTGCCATCTCCTGGTCGCCGATAATCAACATAAATGGAATTTTGTTTAATTGGGCCTGGCGAATCTTGTAATTCAGCTTTTCGTTGCGCAGATCCTTTTCAACTCGGATCCCGGCCTTTCTTAGTTGCTCATATACTCTCTGAGCGTATGCTCCCTGAGCGTCGGAAATGTTAAGGATAACAGCCTGTATGGGAGCCAGCCATAGAGGGAATGCCCCTGCGTAATGTTCTATAAGTACCCCAAAGAAACGTTCAAGAGAACCCATCAAAGCCCGGTGAATCATGATGGGCTGATGATCGCGGCCGTCTTCTCCGGTATAGCTCATGGTAAAACGCTCGGGTAGATTAAAATCAACCTGAATGGTGGAACATTGCCATGAACGACCTATAACATCTTTAATTTTTATATCAATTTTAGGGCCGTAGAAAACTCCCTCGCCCGGGTCAATTTCGTAGCTCATGCCTCTTTTCTCAAGGGCATGCTTCAGGGCGCTGGTGGCTCGTTCCCAGTTTTCGTCACTGCCGACTGATTTTTCCGGCCGGGTGGAGAGATAAACCTCATACTCCTTGAAGCCAAAGGTCTGGAGGATATTCATATTGAGATCTAAAATGTTGAATATCTCATCTTCCAGCTGCTCGGGCAGAGTAAATATATGGGCGTCATACTGAGTAAAACCCCGAACCCGCATCAAGCCATGCAGGGCACCTGTTCGCTCATAGCGATATACCGTTCCCAATTCACACCAGCGGATGGGGAACTCCCGATAGCTGTGTTTGCGGGTCTTATAGATGGCAATATGAAAAGGGCAGTTCATGGGCTTGATCTGGTAGCTGACCTCATCCACCTCCATGGGCGAGAACATATCGTCAGCGTAAAAATCAAGATGTCCCGAGGTCTGCCATAAATCACGTTTGGCTATCTGCGGAGTATAGAGCAGCTCGTAATCATGTCGGAAATGCTCATTCTTCCAGAATTCTTCGATTAAGCTGCGTATTCTGGCCCCCTTGGGCTGCCAGAGAATAAGGCCTGGCCCCACCTGGTCGTTAATGGTGAATAATTCCAGTTCCCGGCCGAGACGGCGGTGATCTCGTTTTTTGGCCTCCTCTAAGAACCGCAAATGGGTGCGCAGGGCCTTGGCATCATTAAACGCGGTACCGTAAATTCGCTGTAACATGGCGTTTTTTTCATCACCATGCCAATAGGCACCAGCCACCTTGATCAGTTTAAAAGCCCTCAAACGGCCGGTACTCGGCAGGTGCGGCCCCCGGCATAGATCGACAAAATCACCCTGTTGATAAAGGGATACGGTATCGTCGGTGATATCGTTAATGATTTCCAGTTTATAATTCTGGCCCTTATTCTTGAACAGAGCTATGGCCTCTTCTTTGGATACCACCCGGCGGCTAAAAGGTAAGTTAGCCTTGACTATTTCCTGCATCTTAGATTCTATTTTCTCTAAATCATCACTCGAGAATGGGGAATCTTTGGCAAAATCATAGTAAAAGCCGTTGGTAATGGAAGGACCTATGGTTACCTGAACCTCGCTGCCGAAGATATCAAGCACGGCCTGCGCCATAATGTGAGCGGCACTGTGCCGTATAATGTCAAGGCCGGTCGGGCTGTCGGCGGTGATGACCTCCAGGACCGCGTCATCCTGCAGGGTGGTGGAGAGATCCTGTAAGTTATTGCCGATCTTAACGGCCAGCGCCTTCTTTCGCATCTTGCTGGAACAGATGGTCTTGATGGCCTCGGCGGCTGAGACTCCGGCAGGCAGTGTCTGAGCCGGGCTATTATCTATGGATATATTGATTGTCATTGTTTTCGAGCCGCACAGGTCAAAAAGGAAGCGCGGCTGCTTCTATATCTTATGTCTAAATATGATGGCGTCGTAAAAAGTCCGATCTACGGCGTTGTAGCGTTTCGGCAGACCTTCGGCATACCATATGTATGGCCAAAGCCCTGCCGAACCACCACGCCTCGCAGTCTACGCTTAGCTGTATATCGAACTTTTCGCAGTCTTCGCTTAGCTGACTTAGCCATCTTTAGTTAGTGATGGACTTTTTACGAGTCCATCAAATATAAATCTGTGTAAAAATCCTGCGGCACCCAGCCCGGAGTCTGTGCTTTTTAGAACAGTTACAGCCTACAGCTCAGGGGAGCAGTTGTTCGCTTGTACCTGAATAGTTTTCTGCCCTGGTTGACCAGCCCACTGGCCAGAGGCCGTTTCAAAGAATGGGGAATGGTAGGCACGAGCGGATTTGAACCGCTGACCTCTTGCGTGTCGAGCAAGCGCTCTAACCAACTGAGCTACGCGCCTATGCGCAGAAAAACGAATGATGAACAAGTAGTTCGACAAACGAAATTAATTAACAATTAATGTCTGTTAAGTCAAGAATAATATATGGTAAAAGTGGAGGAAGTAATATTATTCCGGCTCTTGAGTCTGCCGCTGATTGATCATGCCCATGGCGGTGGGGATACCCTTTTTAACTATTAGTTTAAGGGCCACCTCTATTTGCGGTATTCTTACCGTTAGAATCCGGCGTTCTGCGGCAGCGAAACGACCGAGTACAAAATCAGTTACTGCCATTGGTGCCGGAGGCCGGCCAATTCCAACTCTAATTCTGCTGAATTCTCTGCTGTGCAGGTGGTTGATTATAGACGATATGCCCCGATGACCGCCGCTTCCCCGGTTATTGACTATCTTTATGCGGCCCAGGTCAAGGTCAAGGTCGTCATGAATCACAATTATGTCAGTAGCGGCAATATGAAAATAAGAAGCTATACGCTCCACCGCCTGACCGCTTTCATTCATAAAGGTCTCCGGCTTGACGAATAGCAGCTTTTCCCCCCAGATTTCGGCCTTGGCCGTTTGAGCCAGCCATTTAGATGGTGAGAATGTAAAATTATTATTTTCGCTCAGATAGTCGAGAAGTTGGAAACCAATATTATGTCTGGTTCCCTGATATTTAGCCCCTGGATTACCAAGGCCGACAACGAGCAACATTTTTATCTACCTTTGAAGTAACTGTTCAAAAATTCTAAGCCGGCGAAGAATAAAAAACCGGAAAAAATGAACTTTTTCCGGTTTCGAGGTTAAACTTTGTCGACCGCTTATTCCGCTTTTTCGGTTTCCGGCTGAGCGGCAGTCTCTCCTTCCGCTTCTTCATTCTCAAAATCAGAGGCCTTGACAGTGGCATGAATCACCGCGATGCAGATGGCATCTTTATCGTTTTTAATCTCAATATTGGCGGGCATCGCAAGTGTACTGCAGGTGATTTGATCCCCAATATTCAGGGCACTGATATCGACCTCAATATAGTCAGGAATATCGAGAGGCAGGCCCTGCAAGGTAACAGTGGGCAGGCCAATGTGGAGCTCGCCGCCAAGATCGACCCCTTTTGCCTTGCCGTTGAATTTAAGCGGTACCTCAAACGTTGTAGGTGTATCAAGCTTTATTTCATGAAAATCAACATGAAGCAGGGAATCATCTACGGGTTTGGTCTGGATTTCTTTAACCATGACATGCCGTTTAGCGCCGTCAATGTCAAGACTGAATATGGCATTTCGACGCTGCATCTGGAGCAATGTGTGAGTAAGTTACTTGCAGTCAAACTGCAGGTGAACCGGGTCAACATGAGCGCCATAGAGAACAGCGGGGGTTGCCCCTGAACTTCTGAGACAACGGTTGGCACCTTTACCAAATTTATTTCTTACCTGGGCGCTTAAATCGTATTGTAACATTTGCTTAAAACCTCCTGCACGGACTTTATCCGAAACTGATTGTTTGGTTTAATAGGGCTGTGTCAGCCAACTTATTGGCGTCTTATACAAATAATGAACTCACCGAATCCTCGGAGTGAATACAGCTTATGGCATTGCCAATGAGCTCGGCAATGGAAAGTACCTTTATCTTGGTGCAGTTACGGACTTTATCGCGGAGCGGGATACTGTCGGTAATAACCAGAGTTTTAATCTTTGAATCTTCAAGTCGTTCAATGGCCGGCCCTGACAGTACGCCGTGTGAACAGCAGGCGTGAACTTCACGAGCCCCTCTTTCAATCAATATGTCAGCGGCTGAACAGAGGGTGCCGGCCGTGTCAACCATGTCATCTAAGAGAATAGCGGTTTTGCCCTTTACGTCGCCGATGACATTCATGGCGGCGCATACATTGGCCCGCTCTCGTCTCTTGTCGATAATGGCCATGTCGGCACCGAGGCGTTTGGCAAAGGCTCTGGTGCGCTCAACGCCGCCGGCATCAGGGGATACCATAATAATATTACTGCATTCCCGTTTTATATAATCAAGCAGGATTGGAGCAGCGTAGAGATTATCAACGGGAATATTGAAGAATCCCTGAATCTGACCGGCGTGCAGATCCAGGGTCAGCACCCGGCGAACTCCAACTACCATCATCATTTCAGCTACTACCTTGGCGGTAATGGGAACCCTGGGGGCAACTTTTCGATCCTGACGGGCGTAACCATAATAGGGGATAACAACTGTAATTCTTCTCGCCGAGGCCCGACGCATGGCATCGACCATAATCACCAGTTCCATGAGATGGTCATTTACCGGCGGGCAGGTGGGCTGAATAAGAAAAATATCCCGGCCCCGAACATTTTCTTTGATCTCGACAAATATTTCACCATCACTGAATCTTTTGACTTCGGCGGTGGACAAGGGAATATCCAGGTGCCGGCATATTGACTCTGCCAGCGGCCGGTTGGCGTTACCGGTAAAAACCTTCATGTCCTTCAGCATACTTTTCATTCTAATTCTCTTGTATATCCGGTACTAACCGAAATTATTGTTATATGGCTGGGGCGGTAGGATTCGAACCTACGAATGCAGGCGTCAAAGGCCTGTGTCTTACCGCTTGACGACGCCCCAAAAAACAACATAAAATGTTTTGGAAAATCTGCCAGTCCGGCCACTGCTTTATCTGTATAGTGTCAAACCGGCCATGTTGCGCATGAAATAACCCATGGATATATGGTCTGGCAGGCCTTGGAGCAGTTTTCGGCTGCCTGCCGGTGGGTAAATATACCAAAAACCGTGGGCCCGCTGCCTGACATCAGGGCCGCGGCTGCCCTGGATTCAAGTAATTTGCCTTTTATGTCTTTAATAACCGGATATCTTTCGGCGGTTATTGTTTCCAGATCATTAAAGGGGAAATCCGTATCCGCCCTGTGTATTAACCGGGTAATATCTTCAGGCAGTAAAATCATATCCCCTGATTTTGAATAGCCAGATAAGATATCTGGCTTATCAGCAGTTGTCAATCGAAAATTGTCATAAACCCATTTTGTGGAGACGGAAAAACCAGGGTTAACCAAGACAAACCAGACATCTTCAGCCTCAGGCAGTTCGTCTATCGTGGTGCCTGTTCCGGTAGCGAGAGCACTGCCGCCCGCGGTTATAAAAAAAGGCACATCCGAGCCTAATTCGGCACCAAGCTTTCTTAAAACAGGTGGCGGATAATTTGTCTTAAAGAGTTTATTCAGCCCTGTAAGTACAGCGGCAGCATCACTGCTGCCGCCGCCTAAACCGGCCGCTGTCGGAATGCCCTTGTGGAGCTTAATCTCAACGCCGTTTTTTAAGCCGCTGTGTTTGAAGAAGGTCAGGGCAGCCTTGAAGGCAATATTGTTCTCATCTTCCGGTAAATCGGAGCCGGGGCATGACAGCCGTATCTGCCGCCTGGTTTTCCTTAATAAAATTTCGTCGGTCAGGTCAATCTTCTGCATGACCGATTTGATATTGTGAAAGCCATCCGCCCTGAGACCGCAAACCTTTAAGGTTAGATTTATCTTGGCCGGAGCCTTAACAGCTATTTCCGTCATCAGGGCTTTTTTATGGAGGTCAGAGGTGGCGGGGAAAAAGGTTATAAAAGGTTATTTTTCTGATTCGGAGGTTAATTTTACATAACGCATCTTCAGGTCATAAATGCTGTTTTCTATAAGTTCAGCTTCTTCGGCATTGACATTACCCCTGGTTTTTTCCTGGAGCATGGTCATGGTGTCAATGGTGTGTTTGGCCATTAGCGGGTCTTTGTGCGTTTTGCCGCTCACCGGGTCGGCGATTTCCCCGAGATGATAAAAGGCGGAGGTGTTTAAGGCCATGAAGAATGAGGTAAAACTGACCTGGGGCATTACGCATTTACCATCTTTTTTGATCATTCCGGGGGCGCAGTCACAGTCTTTATCCTGCTGTTTGTCCTTCATGATTATAGCTCCGGCATCTCTATGGTCATGGCCATATTGATATTATCTGTTTCCAGTACCGCCTTGAGCTGTTCCTTGTTCAGGGTCTGGTCGGTATTCAGTAAAATGACATTCTGATCGCCGTCCGCTTCCCGGCCCACGGTCATGTTCTGGATATTTATGCCGAAATTGGCCAGGGTGATGCCGAGATTGCCAATAACCCCCGGCACATCGTTATTGTGGACATAGAGCATGGGGCCGGTGGGGTGAGCCTCAAGACGGAAGGAATTAAGCCGTACTAAGCGCGGCTCATTTTTGCCGAACACGGTGCCGGCCAGAATATTTTCTCCTTCGGTGGTCTTAACGGTTACCTTTAAAAGATTGGTGAAATCATCGGAATCATTGGTCTTGGATTCCGTTACCTTTATACCCCGGTCTTTGGCAATCATCGGGGCGTTGATGAAATTTACCGACTCTTTAAGGATGGGGGTGAACAGGCCCTTGAGAAAGGCCACTGTTATAGGTTTGACGTTGAGGTCCGCCAGTTCTCCGACATATTCGATATTCACCTCCTGGACACCGCCCTTGGCGATCTGCATATGAAAGGAACCCAGGGTGTCGGCCAGGGTGATATAGGGGCCGACCTGATTCATAACTTCGGAGCTTACCGAGGGGACGTTTACGGCGTTGGTGATGGTGCCGTTGTTTAAGAAATCCGCCATTTGTTCGGCAATGGTAACCGCGACATTGAGCTGAGCCTCGGAGGTAGAGGCCCCGAGATGCGGAGTACAGATGAAATTATTCAGGCTGAGAAGGGGGTTGTTCTCCAGCGTGGTGGGCTCAACCTCAAAGACATCAAGGGCCGCTCCGGCTATTTCGCCGCTGGTAAGAGCTTCATAGAGAGCCGCTTCATCGACGACTCCGCCGCGGGCGCAGTCGATGAGCATTGCATCATTTTTCATGAGTTTGAACTGCTCGGTGGAGAGCATCTTGGCGGTTTCTTTAATCAGGGGAACATGAACGGTGATATAATCACTGCGGCGGCAGAGATCTTCGAGGGAGACAAGCTCAATGCCCATCTTGTCGGCAATCTCTTTCGGCAGATAGGGGTCAAAGGCGATTACCTGCATATGGAGGCCCTTGGCCCGGTTGGCGGCAATGGAGCCGATGCGGCCGGTACCAACAATACCAAGGGTCTTGCCGGTTATTTCCCGGCCGCCGAATTTTTTCTTTTCCCACTTGCCGGCCTTCATGGAGGCGGTGGCCTGGGGAATATTCCGGCTGAGGGCCATCATCATGGAAATGGCGTGTTCGGCGGCGGTGGTGGCGTTGCCATCCGGGGCGTTCATTACCACAATCCCCTTTTTGCTGGCCGTTGGTATATCAACATTGTCGAGCCCGATACCGGCCCGGCCAACGACCTTGAGGTTGTCGGCGGCGGCAATGATCTCCTCTGTAACCTTGGTGGCGCTGCGGATTACCAAACCATCGTAAGCGCCGATGATTTTTTTGAGTTCTTCCGCCGGCAGGCCGGTGTTGATGTCTACTTCAAGCCCGGCATCTTTTAAAATCTGGGCGCCAATGGGGGCCAAATTGTCACTTATTAATACCTTCATTGTTTCTCCTGGAGATGATTGAAAACCGGATAATGGCTGAGTTTATAATTCAGCCTGGAAATATTTTTACGACCACTTGTACTTGCATACGACCGGCCGTAGAGCTATAAAAATCAACTGTTCCTGTTAAAAAAAAAATTGAAAGTCAGAATAATATGTCATGGGGAATGTTTGTCAACAATATTCTTGCCGGAGTCTGGAATTAATTTTTGAAGCAGGCAGAGAAATCATCAGGCTCTGGTATCTCGGGAACAGAGCCTTGGGACAGAGGCCTTTGTTTGAAAGACTGCCGTAGTTCTGCCAGTCGCTGCTTAAACAGCTTCTCACCAAAATCTGCCTGACCTAAATAGGGGAATAGCTTTTTGCTCCGTTCCAGTTCCGCGGCCATGACTTGTTCCCTGGCATCCTCATCGACAAACTGCCGCTCCCATAACTGTTCATGGCGCAGGCCATCCGCCAGTTCGGTATGGATGAATTCCCGTTCTTCAGGGCTGAATTTATTTAGCGCTGCGTGCATTGCCTCATTCAGCGGCAGGCTGGCAACGCAGCGAATTTTGATCTGCCAGCGATCCCCGGCTATTTTTTTGATTCGTCTATATAGGTCAGGGTGAGACCGTTAGGGAGTAATTCTGGTTCTGGAAGCATGGCGTGTGTAATTTGAATTTTTTAGATAGTGATGGCTCTAAACAAAGTTGATGAAGGAAAAAATGATTTCTGGTAAATATTAGAATTTGGCCTATCTTTTACCATATTATTTTCATATCTTCAATCACAGGTGTTTTTTCATGAGTTTACATATATTTGATACCAGAAACAGGAAAAAGGTGCCATTCATACCGTTGGACGGCAGGCATGTCCGCATGTATGTCTGCGGTATTACCGCTTACGATTTTTGTCATATTGGCCATGCCCGTTCAGCTCTGGTTTTTGATATGATGGTTTCCTATCTGCGTTATCGCGGCTATGATGTTACCTATGTCCGCAATTTTACTGATATTGATGACAAAATAATTAAACGGGCTCAGGAACAGGGTGTCAGTTGTGAAGAGTTGTCGCGGCGTTTTATTGCGGAGTTTTATAAAGATATGGATACGCTGGGGGTGGAGCGGCCGACAACGGAACCGCGGGCCACGGAGCATATCCCCGAAATTATTAAGCTCATCGAGGATTTGATGAAACGGGGCATGGCCTATGAGATGGCAGGGGACGTCTATTTTGAAGTTGAGCGCTTTAAGAATTATGGCGCTCTTTCAGGGCGTAATCTTGATGACTTAAAGGCAGGAGCCCGGATCTCCATCAATGAAAAGAAAAAGAATCCCATGGATTTTGCCCTCTGGAAGGCCAGTAAACCAGGTGAGCCGGTCTGGGACAGCCCCTGGGGCCCCGGGCGGCCGGGCTGGCATATTGAGTGCTCCGCCATGAGCCGTAAATACCTTGGGGACAGTTTTGACATTCATGGCGGCGGCGAGGACTTGGTATTCCCCCACCATGAAAACGAAATTGCCCAGAGTGAGGGGGCGACGGGGAAGCCCTTTGTCAAGTATTGGCTGCATCACGCCTTTGTGACCATTCGGGACGAGAAGATGTCCAAGTCACTGCATAATTTTCTGACCATCCGTGAGGTCCTGGAAAAGCACCATCCGGAGGCCCTGCGAATGATGGTCTTTTCCACCCATTACCGTCATCCGCTGGATTTCTCCGACAGCACCCTTAATGAGGCCCAGAGCGCTATAAACCGGCTTTATAATTGTATGGCTGCCTGCGCCGCTCTACCGGACGGGGCGGCTGGGGTTAAGGCCGTTGCCACCTGTGATGATCAGGAGCGTCTCGCTGGTCTGGAGGGGCGTTTTGTTGAGGCCATGGATAATGATTTTAATACGGCTCAGGGGCTTGGTGTTATCTTCGAGGCCGTAAAGCTGATTAACCGCCTGCGCCAGAAACTGCCCAGGGTGCCGGCAGTGGAAGATATTGAACTTCTGCGGCAGGGGGCGGCTGCCATTACCAGCCTGGCAGGGATTATGGGGTTGCTGCGTCAGGATTCGGCCGCTTACCTGCGTGAGGGGCAGAGCCGCCATCTGCGTTCCCTGGGGATGACAGAGGAGGAATTAACTGCCATGCTTGAGGAACGGCTGGCCGCCCGCCGCGATAAAAACTGGGCCAGGGCCGATGAAATCAGGGATTTGCTGCTGGCCAGGAGTATCGAGTTGAAGGACAGTCCCCAGGGTACGGCCTGGTATGTGCTTGATAACGGGAATTTGTAACTATTCAGGTGTGATGGCGTCGTAAAAAGTCCGATCTACGGCGTTGTGGCGTTTCGGCAGACCTTCGGCATACCATATGTATGGCCGAAGCCCTGTCGAACCACCACGCCTCGCAGTCTACGCTTAGCTGTATATCGAACTTTTCGCAGTCTTCGCTTAGCTGACTTAGCCATCTTTAGTTAGTGATGGACTT
>JAJRZN010000032.1 GCA_024275235.1 Deltaproteobacteria bacterium | reverse complement strand
TGTTTCATCAACTCCTTAACGCGCTCCAGGGTTGTGGTCAGGGGGGCGGTGGCCTGAATGGCGAACCATTTGTCCATGACCAGGGTTTCATGCTGCCATTTTTCAAAG
This sequence comes from Deltaproteobacteria bacterium, assembly GCA_024275235.1. Taxonomy (GTDB): domain Bacteria; phylum Desulfobacterota; class Desulfobulbia; order Desulfobulbales; family VMSU01; genus JAADIV01. The sequence goes on along the minus strand of JAJRZN010000032.1, from coordinate 16,199 downwards.
AAAATGGCCAGAACCGCCTCTCGTTCCGGGCAGCCGGCGTGGGTCAGGGTGGTTAAGGCGCTTAATTCATCGCTCATATTATCGGCCTCGTCGAGTTGCCGCAGGCAGAGAGCCACCGCCTTGTCTGTCCGAGCCGCCATGAGGTAAGAGAGGCAGAGATTCTTTAAACGGCGGCGGCCGGCTGACTCCGGATTATAGGTGTAGGGCCGGGGCGGGGTGTTATCCCTGTAGGTCGTGAGAAGAAGGGACTCTAAGCGGCGGCCGATTGCCCGGCGGTATAATTCCCGAATGCTGTGAATGGCTTCCACATCAATTTCTTGCATTTGAGCGCTCAGGTAATCCTCGCTGGGCAGGGTCAGGAGCTGGGCCTTAAAGGTCGCGTCAGGATGAAAATCCGGGGTTAGAATGGTTCGAAATATATCAATGATATCCTCTTCCGCCTGCGGTTCAATTCCGGCCTGAAAGTTATTTATCTGGGCCAGCAGGCTGGCGGTCATCAGGCGCTGCCCGGCTTCCCAGCGGTTGAATGGATCTTGATCGTGACGAAGCAGAAAACGTAAATCATCCCGTGAATAATCATATTTTAATTCCACGGGGGCTGAAAAGCCCCGGAGTAACGAGGGAATGGGAGCTTCTTTTATGTCGGAAAAGGTGAAGGACTCCGTCGCCTTTTTTATATGCAGGATCATGCCGGAGGCCGGATACTCTCTGCCTTTAAGTTTCAGGTTTAGTTCATTACCCTGGCGGTCAAGCAAGGCCAGGCGCAAGGGAATGTGGCTGAGGCGGGCCGCGGAACCGGCCATGGGGCCGGGTTCCTGGCGGACGGTGAGAGTAAATGTCCCGGCATCCGGGTCATGGCTTGAATTAATATAGAGGCGCGGAGTTCCGGCCTGATCATACCATATTTTGAATTGTTCCAGGCTGGCCGGGACGGGGGCGGCAGCACTCTGATTCCAGGCATCCTCCATAGCCTGGACAAAGTCCTCGGTGGTGACGGCCTGACCGTCATGGCGGGCGATGTAAATCCGCATTCCGGCCTGAAAGGTTTCTTCGCCCAGCATGGTGTGCAGCATGCGGATGACCTCGGCACCCTTTTCATAGACGGTGAGGGTGTAGAAATTGTTGATCTCCACGTAGGAGGCGGGTCGTACCGGATGCGCCATGGGCCCGGCATCTTCCGGGAACTGCAGGTTGCGGAGGGCGGTTACATCATTGATTCGTTTGATGGCTCTGGAGCTGGTATCAGCGGTGAATTCCTGATCCCGGAAGACGGTGAGCCCCTCTTTGAGGCTTAACTGGAACCAGTCTCGGCAGGTGACCCGGTCGCCGGTCCAATTATGGAAATATTCGTGGCCCACCACCGACTCTATGCCCTCATAATCCTGGTCGGTGGCAGTCTGGGGCCGGGCCAGTATGTATTTGGAATTAAAGATATTCAGCCCCTTATTCTCCATGGCTCCGGCGTTAAAGTCATCAACGGCGACAATCATATAGAGATCGAGGTCGTATTCCAGATTAAAACGTTTTTCATCCCAGGCCATGGCCTTTTGCAGGGCTCGCATGGCGTGACCGCATTTATCAGCATTATGGTGTTCGCTATAGATTTGCAGTTCTACGGAGCGGCCTGATTTAGTGGTGAATGAGTCGGTGAGGACTGCCAGGTCACCAGCCACCAGGGCGAAGATATAGCAGGGTTTGGGGAAGGGGTCATGCCAGCGGGCAAAATGGCGGCCGTTGTCCAGGCTGCCTTTCTCAATCAGGTTGCCGTTGGAGAGGAGAACCGGGTAGCGGTCGCTATGGGCCTCAATGGTAGTGGTGTAGATCGACATAATGTCGGGGCGGTCTAAAAAGTAGGTGATCTTGCGGAAACCCTCGGCCTCGCATTGGCTGCAGAAGATGGAGTTTGAGCGGTACAGCCCCTCTAAAGCGGTATTCTCATGGGGCTTTATTCGTACAGTGGTCTGGAGAATAAACTCCTGGGGCGGATTTTTTATAATCAGTTGTGATGGCTCTAAACTATACTCTTCGGCTGTCAGGGGGCGCTTGTCCAAGGCGATAGTAAGTAATTTCAGGTCTGGGCCGCCGTTCAGGATTAGATCCCGGCTGTTAGAGCAGCGGCGCAGGGATAGTTCGGCGCGAACCGTGGTGTATTCTTCTTCAAGCTTGAAGTGGAGATTAACCTTGTTGATGGTAAAGGGCGGCGGCTGGTAGTCGTGCAGGAATGTGGTTTTTGGTTTTTTATTCATGTCTTTTGGCAGATATTTCATGGGGTTGGGGTTAAACTTATGACAATTGGATAATTCAGGCGCTGGCCGGGGTGCAGGTTCTCAAAATTGGTTGATGGATTGTATTCTTTCATCAGCCATAAAGGTAAATCAAGTATTTCATGGCAGATTGTCCAGATATTATCGCCTTTTTTAATCTGGTAAGACTGGACGCTGGTTATCTTATAGGCTGCGAAAAAATCCTCCGCGATCTCCTTGTGAAATTCATAGCGTAATTCCTCAAATCTGTCTTTGCCAACCTTGCCAAGTGGTATTTTGATATGGTCGTGGGTATTGATACGATGCCTGAAGGAGATGTGGTTTAAATTCCTGATTACCTGGGTGCGAATTTGCAGCCAGTCGGCATAATGGCCCAGGGTCTCTGATTCCTCTACCTGGATTATGCCGATTTTGTGGCCGTTCTGGGTTAGAACCTTTTCAACTTCAAAATTACCGGTCAAGACCTCGGGGTTTATGCTGACCACGGCCTTGGGTGGCACTTCCAAGGCTGGTTTTTCGGCCGCTGCCGACGTAATGGGGCTGCGTAAAAGAATATTATTGTCTTCTAAGCCGTTAATGTGAGAGGGCAGCATGGCTATCAGCGGTTGTTGGGCCCGGGTGGTCTGTTCCCTGACCGGCGGTGGCTTATTGGCTGGGGATGCTGGTTTATTCTGCGCTGTTGGTGCTGGCTTAGTTGCGTGAACTAATGGTGGTACGGGTGTTGGTGTTGTCACGGGCCCGGGAGCGGGGGGTGGTGCTGGTTTATTTATGGTTGCTGAGCTTTTGGCGGTGCTCTCACTTCGGCTGGCGGTAATTATGCTTCTAACCACTGGCTTAGTAATTTTCAGAGCGGCAAATCTTTGTTTTATTTTGGGCCGGTAGTCTCCCGGGGCTGGTATTTTCAGGTTTTGGCCTACATAGATGGTGGCTCGACGGCCTAATTGATTGTAATCAAGCAGAACCTGGAGTTTTATCCTCTGACGGCGGGCTATTTTGCCGGCGGTGTCACCGCGCTCTACCCGGTAGAAACGGCTGCGTTTCTGGGCCTTCTTGTATAGTGAGGCCGGGATCTGGTCCGCTGATAGATGTATATCGGTGGGCAGGTGGAGCCGGTATCCCGCTGGAATATATTTTTGTCCATTCCAGACTGGAGCTCTCAGGGCTGGATTCAGCGATTTTAAACTTTGCAGTGGAAGAGATAGAAAATCGGCAAGTTCCGCGGAATTAATATAAGCCGGCAGTTTGACATCTTCCGTCTTAACGAGGGGGCGCATGATGAGATTGGGAAAGTATTTTTTGTAATGTTTGGCTATCTCCCGGGCGGCCAGAAATTCCGGGTAGAAGTTACGGGAAGCAAAACCAAACCGCCTGTTTTGATAGGAATTGATAATTGCCACATAACCGCCATATTTATTTTGAGCCCGCTGCATACTCCTTGCCCCGTGGTTGTAAGCTGTAATGGCCAGGGGCCAGTTGTTAAGCTTCTGATAATTCGCCTTTAAGAAGAGGGCTGCCGCCCTGGATGACCTGAGCGGATCACGACGTTCGTCAACGGTGTAGCTGATGGTGAGGTAGCGGCGGCCGGTAGCCCTGATGAACTGCCAGATCCCCGCGGCCCCGAATTTGCTGTAGGCCTTATAATTATAGGATGATTCCACATGGGGTAAATAGGCAAGATCGGTGGGCAGGTGCTGGCGGCGAAAAATTTGTTTAATGGTCTGCAGGTATTGACCGGAGTCAATAATTCCCTGCTTGAAACGGTTCTTAAGGCATAACTGAAAACGTATATTATTGGCGGCCTTGCGCAGCTCGGCTGGTTTAGGGCTGCCGCCGAAGAGCTTGAGAATACGGCGTCCTGCTTTGCTGTTGGTATCCCGGCCCTGGGCCAGAGACAAAAGAAGACGGCGGTATTTGTTCTTGGTTGCCTTGATCAGACGGCGGTTGCGCCTGACGGAATTTAAATGACGGGCTGGATCATATAAATCTATTACCTTGTAAATAACTGCCAGGTTTTTACTGTCGTGAAGCAGCCCATGCCGGGATGAATAGCGGGAATAAACTATCTTCCAGAATTTGACATTGGGCTTAATGTCGTTATAGAGAGGAAAGGGATTTATGGCGGCCTCAACCGGCGGGGCGGCAGAGCTCCAAAAACCAGTCGTCAGGAGAATTATAATAAGAACCAAGGGTCTGTAAGAGAATAGCATGGGTCGGTTCGCCTTTAGATTTTGGCCGGATCTAACTGCGGTGGTTGAGGAGGCAGGGGTGGGCTCCGAAGCAGAAGGGCGCAACCTGATTATGCTGACAGTTTTGTGATTTAACTGCACCCCATTTTGGCCAAAAAGCAGGCGCGTCGGGTAAAAAGATAATCATATTAGTTCCTTATGCGTGCTGATGTCAGGCGTGGATAATGCGGTTACGGCCTTCTTTGACGGCCTGATGCAGGCATTCTTCCGCCTGGCGGCGTAAATCTTCAAGCTCGACGCCTTGCCGGGGCTGTAGAGCGGCGACTCCTATACTGGCGGATATATAAGAGTTGGTCTTGGAGGCTGGGTGGTCAATTTTAAGATAATCAAGGTTATCTTTCATATTACCTGCCACTATCATCGCTCCCCGCAGGTCGGTATCGGATAGACAAATGGCGAACTGGTTGTCCGCGTAACGGCAGATGTGATCCCCAACCCGGTGCAGCGACGACTCAAATACCTGGGCGATTAACTTAAGGCAATTATCCGTCTTGGCCTTACCGTATTCGGCGATATACTCATGATATGAGTCAAATTCGATTATAAACATAGTCAGGGGTTTGGCGTCCCTGAAGGCGCGCCGCCATTCATTGTGGAGGGTTTTGTCAAAGTGCCGGCGGTTGTTTACCGAAGTCGTTTTGTCGGTAATGGCGAGAGACACGAGGCGTTCATTGGCGGCCTCTAATTCCTCCTTGATTCTAATGAGTTCGGCCTCACGTATTTTGCGGCGGCTGATCTCTTTACTGAGTTTTACTGCCGAGTTGACTCTGGTAATTAATTCAAGTTCACGTACTGGTTTGGTGATATATTCCACCGCCCCGGCCTCAAAGGCCTCGTGCAGGGTTTCGGGTTCATCCCTGATAGTTACCATGATGATGGGGGTATCTGCGAAGAAACTATGTTCCTTAATCTTGCGGCAGACAGTAATGCCGTCCATGGAGGGCATGATAATATCTAAAAGGATACAATCTACCTGCTTGAAATTTTGTTGTGGAAGGCCCAGAAACTCGAGAGCTTCAGCTCCGGAGGAGGCACAATAAATGTCTTCATAGCCATTACGTTGCAGGGCTGCCTCTAACAAACGGACGATGGGGGCGGAATCATCTATTATCAAAATACTCATTGGTGTTTCTTTGCGGCTCCTGAATAGTTGCTGGAAAAATTACTTTATATTTGTATGTAATTAGATTACCAACTACCTTTAGCGGATGCAAATGCTAAATTAAAAAGACCGGATTCCAGCGGTTCCGGTGAACTCTTTTACAGCCTCTAAGGCCCGAAATTATGTATGCCCCGATAATCGCTACCCTGGGATTTGTTATGTCCCCTGATGGTCGGCAGACCTTGCTTGTTCATCGTAATAAACGTGCTGATGATGCTCATCTTGGTAAATTTAACGGCCTGGGCGGTAAGCTGGAGGCTAATGAGGATGTGGTCAGCGGCCTGAAGCGGGAGATTATGGAGGAGGCGGGGATCTGCTGCCTTGATATAAAATTACGCGGCACTGTCAACTGGACGGGTTTTGGCCCGGGGAAAGAGGACTGGCTGGGTTTTATATTTCGGATAGATTCATTCAGCGGCGAGCCTTATGTGGAGAATGAAGAGGGAACTTTAAGCTGGCATCCCGCCGCCGCTTTGGCTGAATTACCCATGTGGGAGGGGGACCGTTATTTTCTGCCCCTGGTCTTTGATGACGATTGGCGCCAGTTTCACGGCTACATGCCTTATGCTCACGGCCGGCCGCTCAGCTGGTCATATGTCCGGATATAAAATCTAAGAACAGGGTAACTCTGTTCAGTGTGATGTCTAAATGAACGTGGTAAGCGTAGAGCCAGAGCTGAAGCACTGGTGAAAAGTTAAGAAAATGGTAAGGAGAATTTTGAATGGCCCAATACGCCATGGTTATAGATTTGCGGAAATGTCTGGGATGCCATAGCTGTGCCCTGGCCTGTAAGGCTCAATGGCAGGTGCCGGCCACCGAAAGCCGTTGCCGGCTGCAGGTTCATGGCCCCGGTCAGACACCGGGGGGGCTGGGTATGGCCTTTCAACCCCGCATGTGTAATCACTGTGATAATCCCCCCTGTGTGCCCGTTTGCCCGGTTACTCCGTTGAGGCGCTATTTTGGGAAGGGAGTGGGGAAAACCTCTATGGCCATTGCCGCTACCTGGAAGGATCCCTTAAACGGCATAGTGGAGGTTGACCCGATTCGTTGTATTGGCTGCGGAGCCTGTGTCAAGGCCTGCCCCTATGAGGCCCGTTATTTAAAGCCTGGCCCGGATGGTCATAAAACCGCCGATAAATGTGATTTTTGTCTGGAGTTGTTAGAGGCAGGCAAGGAGCCGGTATGCGTGAGTAATTGTCTCGCTGATGCCATGTTTTTCGGCAATCTGGCAGATCGTGAATCCGCGGTGTACAGATATCTCCAGGACGGGGCTGTACGTTTAACCGCAGGAACTGGTAGTGATCCGGGTGCCAATATCTATTATTATGGTCGTCCTCAAGAGTTATATATGCTTCGTAATGGTTGAAAATTGGTAACCATTCAGCGAAGGCTGCGCGAATCACCCCCAACTCGTAACTGTAACTGGAGAACTATATGGAATTAATTCGTTTTGGAGTTTCAATTCAGGAACATTTGTTAGAGCGTTTTGATAAGTTGATTGCCGAAAAAGGCTATGCCAATCGTTCCGAGGCCATTAGGGATTTAATCCGTAATTCCCTGGTGGAAGATGAGTTGGAAACTCGTGATGAAGAGACTGTCGGGACGATAGCCTTGGTCTATGATCATCATACCCGGGAGCTGTCGGATAAATTAACCGGTCGGCAACATTCACATTTTAAGGAAATTATCTCTTCCCTGCATGTTCACCTCGATCAGCATAACTGCCTTGAAGTGGTAGTGGCGAAGGGTAAAAATAAAAAAATAAAACAATTGGCGCAGGAATTGATCGGTACCAAGGGGGTTAAATACGGTCGTTTGATGTCTACCCCCACCACTGGTAAAAACTTATGATCTCTATCTGTTGTATTGGCAGGGCCTATGCGGTCGTTTAACAAAGGTCACGCGATACTTACGAATGTTCTCTTATTGTTTCGTGGACGGCTGATGAATATTTTTTTTATTTTTTATATTTCTCAAGGCCTTTTTTATGGCAGGCAGGGCGGCGGTTACCGCGGCCGGCTGGTTGGGGAGTGATGCCTTTTGCACGGCGGTTTGCAGGGCATTTTGGGCCTTGTCTAACTCTTTTAATATTATATAGGCCTGGCCGAGATGGTAATACACCAGAGGGTCGGCTGGATTCAGGGCCTTGGCCTTTTTAAATTGAGCCGCGGCCGCCGGAGCATTTTGCTGTTTCAGCATGACTAATCCCAGGGCATCCGTGGCGTTGAAATTCGCCGGGTCGTTTTTGAGGACAGTGTTAAACTGCTTTTTTGCCTCCTGCAGTTTCTTCATCCGGTATAGAACCATTCCCAGCTTGTTCCTGATATCATTTTTCTTCGGTTGAAAATCCAGCAGCATACGATATTCGATTTCGGCCACCGGGTCGGCAATTTTACCCTTACCTATATGAGCCAGGGCCGGGCGGGCACTTAAAATCAGCAAGGGGATCAGCAGGTATACCAGTTTCATGATTGTGGTTTTTTGAGTGTTTACGTTAAAATGGTGTTTTAAATTTATGTCGTTATTTCGTAACTATTCAGCGTGATGCCTAAAAGTGACGAAAACTCTGGAGCGTAACTGTTCAGCAGTGCTCCAGGTTTGTTTATTCAGGACCTCGAAGCATACTTTGGTATTCGAGAAGTCTTGAATGGGCAAGGTAAGCGTAGACTCCGAGATGGGGTGCTGCTGAACAGTTACATTATTGCAAACTCATTACCCAGGTAATGGAGTTGAACATTGTATAGCCGCCTAATGAAATTATTATCAGGGCGCTGAAGATTCCTAAACGGCGGCTTAACTCCTGATTGCCGCCTATCTTTTCCGTAAGACGGCTGGCTTGGGACAATATAAGGCCGATGGTCATCATGACCAGCCCCAGGCCGAGGCTGAAAAAAAGGGTTACGGTGAGGCCCTTGGCTATTTTACCGGCGCCAATAGCAGCCAGAAGGGTGGCAATGGCGGCGGGACAGGGGATAAGGCCGCCTGAAATCCCCAGTAATAACAGGTTCCATTTATTATAACGCTCGGCCGGAGTGACAGCGGCGCTTTGCTGGTCGTGATGGTGGGGGTGGGGATGACTGTGCTTGTGGCTGGCCGGGGTATGGCTGTGTTCATGGGAAAATTCGTGACTGTGATGGAGATGGTCGTGATGGTCGTGGCCGGAGCCAAAGAGATGTATGTGATTAAGGCTGCTGTGGCGACTTAGCCGCTGTTTCAACATCCAGATGCCGACTACGAGAATAATGGCCGATGAACCAAGGCCAAGCCAGGCGTGGAGCTGAATTGCGGAGTAGCTGCGGGCCAGGAGTTTAGCGGCAATGCCGAGGATAATTACGCTGAAGGTGTGGGTAAAGGTGACAATCAAGCCTAATAATATGCCGTCTATGGCCCGGCCTTTGGTGCCTATCATATAGGCGGCGATCAGGGTTTTTCCGTGGCCCGGTTCAAAGGCGTGTAAGGCTCCGAGGATAATAGCACCAGAATAAAGCATTAAATCAGAAGGCATATCAATCTCCTATAATCTTCATAAAGCAAAAATAGGTTATTGATACCATAAAGGCGAACAAAGCAAAAGGCGTAAGTGTCTGCCGTAATAGTTAAAATGGGGGGTGCTGCTGAAACGTTTACGCTTTAATGTTGATGCGGATGGCGGTGGGTAAGAGCGTGGTGGACATGCCGATGGCGATGCATGAGATTGGCCCGTAGCAACAGGGCCTCATCTTGTAATATCTCCTGTGGATTGCCTTGAGCGGCCAGTCGATGATCCTCGCCGAGGATGTAGGCCTGATCGGCGATTACCTTGGCCACCTCGAGTTCATGAATAGCCACAATCAGGGTTTTGCCTTTTGCGGTCAGTGAAAGAATAAACTCAATAACCCAGTACTGGGTACGTGGATCAAGATTAGCCGTTGGTTCGTCAAGCAGCCAGACCTCCGGGTCTAAGGCCAGTAACGAAGCCAGAGCTACCTTTTTTTTTTCACCTTCGCTGAGTTGATAGGGAACTCGGTCTTTAAGTTTTTCAATTCCCAGGGCATTGAGGGCGGAATTTGTTTTTTCTTCCACCTCTTTCCGGTCTAATCCCATTTGGAGAGGAGAAAAGGCCACCTCCTGCCAGACGGTGGGCAGGAAGAGCTGAGAGTCTGGATCTTGAAAGAGGAACCCCACCCGGCGCCGAAAGGCAAAGGCGAATGTTTCATCCTGTAAACGGTTCTCAGTCAGGGGTTCGCCAAAGGCCTCTATCGTGCCCTGATCCGGGAAGTAAAGGCCGTCAATCAACTTGAGCAGGGTAGATTTGCCGGAGCCGTTTACGCCGAGAAAGACCACGTTATCCCCCTGCTTTATACTGAAATCTATATCATAGAGTCCGGAAAGACCGCCGGGGTAATTATAGCTCATCTTGCTCACCTTAAAAACCGTGTTGCTCATTTCATCTCCCCAAAAAAAATAATTGTGCCGATAAAGATAATTGTAAAGGCGGCCCAGGCCGTGTCCCGCCATTGGAAACGAAAATCATCCAGAAAGCGGGCATGGCCGGTCCAGCCCCTGGAGAGCATGGCAAGATAGACGTCATTACTCAGTTTGTATGAGCGGTTTAATAAAAAACCCAGCCTGGAGGACAGCCAATTCTGCTGTTCTCTGGTATTTGTCCGTCCGACGGTGCGGCTGCGGCGGGCCAGGAACATTTCCTCTGCCACCTTAATAAATAAAAAAATATAACGGTAGGTCATCCCGAAGATAAGAATAGCTATCTTGGGGAAATGAAGGGCTGACAGGGCCTGGAGAAGACGGGCCCATTCCGTGGTCAGCACCAGCAGTACGGACAGGGAAACTGAAGTCGCCACCCGGAGGATAAAGATTGCCGCCCCATGCAGCCCCTGCTGGGTAACAGCAATGGTAGCTGGAATATGGAACGGCCCCCAGTTAAGCGGGGCAGCAAAGGTCAGCAGGGTAATAAGCGGTCGGCCGGGGGTAACAATATTAAAGATAGCTGGCAGGGCAATAACTCCGGTGAAGAGTGGAATGAAGAGCCAGACCCGTTTGAGGAAAAAAAGCAAAGGAATGCGGGAAGTGAGAGCGAGAGCAACAGTCAACAGATATATTACCGCCATAACTCTAAGGTGACGAGTAATGGCGGTGACAATTAACAGGGATAGAAAGGTTATAATTTTACCTCGGGGATCAAGCCCTTGGAGCAGGCCGGGAAGCCGGGCGTAACGTTCCGCAAAGATGGCCTGTTTAATCGCCTCGGTGAGCCCGGCGAGGGTCTTGCCAACAAAATTATTGCTGTTCATTATTGTTATTTGACTCTACTGCTTTCGTGCCAGAAGGCGGCCGATAAACCAGGTAATAAGAACAATAAGAGCCATTCCGACGAGTACGGAAATAATATAGCCTGGTTTGTCACCAGCCTGGGGAATGGTGTAGTCCGCGAATGGTGCCTTCCAGATATCGCTGAATTTAACCATCCCGGCGGGAACATAGCCCAGTAGTTTAGTTAGTTCGTCACTGCCCCACTCTCCCCAGGCGGTATTAGTGGCCAGAAGTCCTAATGGTGAAATCAGGGCCAGCAGGCCCAGGCCAAGCCATAATTTTTTTATTCCTTTCATGCTATTATCCCCTCGTCTTTGATATTTGTTTTAATACCGAGATGAATTGAATGCCGGGTAAAGGCCAAAACCCCTTCAGTTGCTATCACTTCAGCAATACCGGCTATGGTTAAATGAGCGATCATCATGGCTGGAATGGTTTGGCTGAGGTTGTATGGACAGTAAAGGGGGGTGCCGTTGGCGGTATGAAAAAGGAGCGGCTGAATTCCAAGTTCAATGGCGGCGCAGAGAGCGGCGGCATTGATTCCAGCGTAACTTCCCAGGGCAATGGCAAACCAATGACGTCCTGAGCCGGCGGCCGCTCCCCGGCTGGTCAGCCAGTAGATAAAATAACCAACGAATGGCAGGACGATGGCCATGTTAAAGCAATTGGCTCCGTAAGATAATATGCCGCCGTCTCCAAAAAAGATGGCCTGCACTAAGAGGGCGACTGAGACCCCGATGGCCGCGGCCCACGGCCCCAGGATAATTGCCATCAGGGTGCCGCCCACCGCATGGGCTGTGGTGCCGCCCGGTACCGGGACATTGAACATCATCACCACAAAGGAAAAGGCGGCAAAAATAGAAAGTAACGGCACCATTCGGGCGGTAAGGGTTTTACTGACCTTCTTGGCAGACCAATACCAGACTGGGGCGCTGGCGGCGTACATAACGGCACAAGTTGACGGGCTTAAATAACCATCTGGAATATGCACTTTAGACCTCCTTGTTTGTTTTATGAGATGGAAATGGTGTGATACGTTTTTCAAAAAAGTGTTACCGATGTTCGATAAGTAACACTGATTGCTGATAAAGTCAAAGGAAAAAAATCATGGATCATCTGAACGGTTTGGTCTGCCACAAAAAATTAACTCAAATCTCTTTTCCGCTTACTGTTTAGTGTGTTGATATATAATCTCTCGACTTTTTTTCTTGCCCATGGGGTCTTGCGCAGGAACTTGAGGCTGGACTTTATCGAAGGATCGCTGTTGAAACATCGGATAGAGATGCGTTTGCCCAGGGCGCTCCAGCCATAATTATCGACCAGGCTGTTCATAATCTGTTCCAGGGTTATGCCGTGTAAGGGGTTATTAATTTGTTGTTCACTCATAAGTTTGTTTTCGTCTTTATTTTGGCGCTGAGTTTTATGCCGTCTTTTTCAAGGATGACAAGTCTTCTTTTGTAGAGTGCTCCTATTGCCCTTTTGAATGTTTTTTTGCTGATCCCAAACAGAGAGTAGATTTCTTCCGGCCGGCTTTTATCGGTAACTGCAATTTTACCGCCAAGATCTTTTATGGTTTTAAGAATGCCTTGTGAAACATCATCCACCCTTTGATATCCTGATTGCTGCAGGCTCAGGTCAATTTTCAGGTCTTCACGTATTTTTTTTATGTAACCTTTTAAGCGCTGGCCAATATGAAGTGTCTGGAAAATTTCATTTTTATATACGATACCGAGGTGAGAATGGTTGATAATTGCCTTATATCCCAAATCTGTTTTGTCAGATATTATAAGATTTACCTCTTCACCTTCGTCATAGTCCGGTGGCTGCGAACTAAAGAATTTGTCTAACTTGGTGGATGCTGTAACGCGGTTTGTTTTTTTATCAAGGAAGATAAAAACTATATACGACTTGCCTGTTTCCATTTTGGCGTGTTGCTCACTTTTAGGAACAAGCAGGTCTTTCTGCATCCCCCAGTCGAGATAGGCGCCAGATGGAGAACTTGCCGCTACTCGTAATTTAGCGAACTGTCCAACCGTGGCATAGGGCATTTTGGTGGTTGCCAGCAGGTGCTTTTCCCTGTCTTCGTAAACAAAGACCTCCAGCTCATCTCCGGGCTGGCAATTTCTGGGGCTGTCTCTTTTGGCGAGAAGAACAACCCTGGATTCGCTGTCTTCAAGCTGGGTGCCATATTCCAGCTTTCGTATTATTGTAAGCCTGTTTATCTTGCCGATTTCTACCATTTTTTCCTTCTGAGTCGTTAAAGTTTTTATTGTTTATTCTGCCTGATATTTAAAAGTAGTAATACCGCGGGAGCGTAACTTAAAGTAGCTATCGGCAACTCTTTTCCAAGAGGGCGATGACCTCTATATGGCTGGTTTGGGGGAACATGTCAATCCCGTTTATACGCAACAGGTTATAGCCATGCTTTGCCATAAGCTCCATATCCCGTATCATGGTGGCTGGATCGCAGGAAATGTATAATATTTTTTTGGCCCTCAGGGCGGGCAGGAGGTGAATAATCTCTTTGCAGCCCTGACGAGGCGGGTCAATAACAATCAGATCAAAACAGTCTTTATTGGCAATTAGTACGGGCAAGACTTTGTCGATTAACCCCTGAATAAAATGACAGTTGGTGATGCTATTGTGTTCGGCGTTTTTTATGGCACTGCGTATTGAGGAACGCCTGCTCTCCACGCCGGTTATAAAAGCGGCCTGGCGGGCCATGGGCAGGGAAAAATTACCGAGGCCGCAATAGAGATCAAGTATTCGTTCTTTGCCTTTTAACGCTGCCCAGTCAAGCGCTTTTTGGATTAGAAGTATATTCTGCGCTGTGTTTACCTGGCAGAATCCGCCGACCGTAAGTCCCATGATTAAATCTTTCCGGTCTGGCAGGATAATTTTAAAATTTATCCCCTGGAGTTGGTTCGGAGTGGCGCGGTATGGGCCTTGACGCTGGGCGCCGGGGGCGGTGAACCAGATTTCACGCAACAGATTATTATCTTCTGTTATGAGGGAAGCCCGTTGTATATCCCTGGGACGGGGAGGTCGTTGCAAGTGAAATATAGCAATTACATCTTTATCTACAGGGCTGTAAAGAAGTTCAACTTCTTTTATAATTTCGGCCCAAGACTGGAAATCAGAATTGTGAGATAAAAAGGTTAATATTGTGTTAAGGGCTGGTTCTGCCAACAGGCATGAGTCTATGGCTATTAGTTGATGGCTGCGGGGTTTAAAGAATCCCAGTTGGCCGCGGTCATTTACCTGGAGGCGGAGACGCTGCCGGTAATGGAGAGGGGCGGAGCAACCGATAAAAGCTGGTGCGACAGCACTCGAAGTGAGACCTTTACTATGAGCCAGGGCTTCACGCAGGCAAGCCAGCTTTATTGCCTCCTGCATTGGATAGGAGGCATGCATTAGATTACAGCCGCCGCATTGCCTGAAATGGGGACAGGGCGGCAGACGACGACTTGAGTGAGGACTGATAATTTCCAGAACCTCAGCCGTGGCGTAACTTCGGTGGCGGCGGGATATCTGTACCTTCACAACCTCCTGGGGGAGGACAAAGGGAATCAGCATGGCAAGACCATCGTTGTCTCGAGCCAGGCCCAGGCCGCCGGGGATAATTTTTTCTACGGTTACAGTCGTCATAAGTTACTATGGTAAGGATATGTGTACACTATCATCAATGTTGAAGCCAGGGAAATGGGCAAAGATGTACTCCTGAATAGTTACAAAAAAAGGGGCAAAATCCTCTCAGCCTATTTCAATATTCAGGCTGATTTTAGTGGATTATTGCCCCTTATAACCAGTTGATTGGTTATTTAAGTGCTGTTAAATCTCAATAGCTATTTCTCATGCTATTGGCCAGAACCTAAGGCCGGTAAAACCGGAACCTGTCTCGTAGAGTCTCCTGAACAGTTATTATAGCTGCCGCAGTTGGCGGATAGTAGTTTAAAGCTGACGGTTGGGTCTTGAAAATCATACATATGGCGTTTCATAGATGGGCCTCCTAAACTCATTGTTCCCATTCTACCGTGCATCTTGCTCCAAAGCAGGTTGAATGTGCCGCGTCCCGGGGCACCCTGCATATTATAATAACGGTTGCGGGAGGCCCCGTAACTTGGCATGGCATGCAGCGGAGCAACTGATTTAGCGGTAGTACCGTTATGACAGGAGAAACAGATACCGAAGTTGTCGATTGAGGCGGCTGTTATGCCGGTTAAGGTATGCTGGACAGTTCGAGTCGGAGGGCTGCTGTAATCATTTGCTGTCGCATAGCTTAACTTGTCAATATAAATAGTGGAGCCGGAAAAACGGACATGACAGATTTTACAGGCCATTTGAGTTGGAAATGGTGAAGAGCTGCCATTGTCTCCTGGTGGTGTCGTATTAGGCCACGATGGACGTGGGTCTATATGACAGGTGCTGCATTTGCCGGCAACTGCTTGAGCACTGGCATGGTGAAAAGTTGCGGGAGCAGCAGTATGGCAGTTAACACATTGCACCTGAGTACCGCTAATACCGCTGTTGATGGTATCGATGACCGTTTGATTCGTGCTGGTATGGCAGGTGGTACATGCTGGATGCAGGCTGATGCGCTGCTCGGCAGTATTAACAGTGTGGCAGGTAGCACATAGCGGGGTGGCCGAAAAATTACCATGCACGGCGGCGGCGGTTGCCGGAGTCAGGCCGTGAAGAGGAGCACCGTTAGTAGTGCCGTCGTGGCAGTTCTGGCAGTTAATATCTGTCCCGGCCTTCCCTGTGGTAATGGTATTTATAACGGACGACAGGGTACTGGTATGGCAGGTAGTACATGCAGGATGCAGGCTGATCCGTTTCGCCGCGGTGCCGATATCATGGCAGCTGGCGCATGTGCTGTCGGCCTGGAACTGTGTATGTACGGCTGCGGCCGTTGCCGGAGTCAGGCCGTGAAGAGGGGCGCCGTTATCCGTGCCGTCGTGGCAGTTCTGGCAGTTAATATCTGTCCCGGCCTTTCCTGTGGTAATGGTATTTATAACGGACGACAGGGTACTGGTATGGCAGGTAGTACATGCAGGATGCAGGCTGATCCGTTTCGCGGCGGTGCCGATATCATGGCAGCTGGCGCATGTGGTGTCGGCCTGGAACTGTGTATGCACGGCTGCGGCCGTCGCCGGAGTCAGACCATGAACAGGTGCGCCGTTAGTAGTGCCGTCGTGGCAGTTCTGGCAGTTAATA
>JAJRZN010000031.1 GCA_024275235.1 Deltaproteobacteria bacterium | reverse complement strand
TTACCGGTGCCCTTCTGGCCGGCGGTATCGAGTATTTTTTCCACCAGCGGCTCACCGTCTTCATCCTTGAAGCCAAGAATATTGGTGGTAATCTCAATGAGATAAGAATCAAGAATGCCCTTGTTCCAGTCCGCGAAAACATCCCGCATTTCAGCGGCGCTCAAGCCCAGGCCCCGGCTCATGAAGTCGTAGGCCTCGCAGATAAGCTGCATATCGCCGTACTCAATGCCGTTATGTACCATCTTGACATAATGCCCGGCCCCGCCATTACCTACCCAGTCACAGCATGGCTCCCCGTCCACCTTGGCGGCTATGCTCTGGAGTATATCACGAACATGGGGCCAGGCCGCTGGATTGCCGCCGGGCATAATGGACGGCCCCCGTCTGGCCCCCTCTTCGCCGCCGGAGATACCGGTGCCGATGTAGAGAATGCCCTTACTGGTCAAATCATGATAACGACGTTCGGTATCGCTGTAGAGGGAGTTGCCGCCGTCGATGATAATATCACCCTCTTCCAATAAGGGGGTGATCTGTGAGATGAGGTTGTCCACCACCGTTCCGGCCTTGACCATCAACATTACCCGCCGCGGCCTTTTTAACTGGCTGATCAACTCGGCCATGGAGTGAGTACCGATTATTTTACTGCCCTGGGCCGGGCCGGCGAGAAAATCATCTACCTTGGAGGTTGTACGGTTAAATACTGCCACCGTAAAGCCATGATCGTTCATGTTAAGAACCAGATTCTGCCCCATAACTGCCAGGCCGATAAGGCCGATATCAGCTTTAGACATAATATCCTCCATGTGTTTAAGGGATTGATTGGAACAATCGGCGGCGAAAATTTGAGCCGTCATCAAAAAGTTATTATGACACGAATGAAGATAGATTCAATGGATTATTTTAAAAGAGTAGGAAATAGGGGACAGACCACAATTAAAAGCGATTAAATGGTTGTATGTTTTAATCCATCACCATCAATGGATATATTTAATTGGTAGGGGCACCCACAAGGGGAGCCCCTACTGTTACGATATAAATAAGGTTGATGATTGGCCTAAAAGCGCAGAACTTTACGCACCGCCTCACTGAGATCCTGCTGCCGGTAGGGCTTGGCAATGGCGGCACAGAAACCATAATCACGGTAACTGGCCATTACCGGATCATTGGAATAGCCGCTGGATACTATGATCCTGGCCTCGGGATTAAGGCGCAGTATCTCTTGCGCCGCCTCCCTGCCGCCCATGGCGCCAGGAACAGTAAGATCCATAATCAGGACATCAGCGGCCCGGCCCTCTGCCAGGTCATGGCTGTACAGAGCAACGGCCTGCTCGCCATTGAGAGTGGTTTCAACCTCAAACCCGGCCATGCTGAGCATACTGGCGGCCAGTTCCAGGATAATTGCCTCATCGTCCATGAGGATTACCCGACCGCTTTTATTGCTGTCGTCTGAGGTGTCGTTCACCTCCTCTAACCGGGCAATGGGCTTATCGAGACTTGCGGGCAGATAGAAGATAAATGTTGTCCCCTGTCCAAGAGTGGATTTGACGGTAATATAGCCGTTATGTTTCTTGATGATAGAGTGACAAACAGCCAGGCCAAGGCCGTTGCCTTCCACTTTGGAGGTGAAATACGGGTCGAAGATGCGGTCAATGATCTCTGGCCCTATGCCGGGCCCGTTATCCGCCACCATGGTTTTGATAAAGGGGCCGCCGGTCAGCCCCGGCACTGTGCCGTCATGCTCAAAATTCTGGCATTTTATGTTAATGGTACCGCCTTCTGGCATGGCGTTTTGGGCGTTTACAATCAGATTATGAATAACCTGGCTGATCTGGCCGGTATCAATCTCTAAAGGCCAGAGATTGGCCGGAATGAGATAATTGGCCTTTATGGCACTGCCCCGGAGGATAAAATCCGTTGATTCCTTTATGGTCTCCGGCAGAGAGGCCATCTTTTTCACCGGGGAGCCGCCCTTGGCAAAGGTCAATAATTGCCGGGTCAGGCTGGTGGCCCGGAAAACGGCCTGCTCTGAGGTCGCCAGGAGAGAACTTAATGTTTCATCGCCTTTTACCGTCTCTCGTCCCTGGGCCATGTTAATTGTTCCCAGGATCGCAGTGAGGATATTGTTAAAGTCGTGGGCGATGCCGCCGGCTAACACGCCCACGGATTCTAATTTCTGGGATCTGATAAGTTCATTTTCCAGCCGCTGTTTATCGGTGATATCCCGAAAAACCAGAACCACGCCCCGCATGTTGCCGTTCTCGATGATGGGTGCCCCGCTGTCGTCAATTATTCTCTGGCGGCCGTCTTTGGCAATGAGCGCCGTGTGATTGGCCAGAATGACGATCTTGCCGAGGTTCAACACCTTGTCCACCGGGTTGGGATATGGTTTACCGTTTTCCTCATTGATGATCTTAAAGACCTCATCCAGGGGGCGGCCAACCGCGTCTGTCCACGACCAGCCGGTTAATTCTTCGGCCACTTGATTCATGATGACGATACGGCCTTTAAGGTCAGTAGTAATAACCGCGTCACCAATACTGTGCAGGGTAACGGCGAGAAGTTCCTTCTCCTCGTGGAGGGCATCCTGAACCGCGCTGCGCTCTTCAACCTCGGCCTGGAGCATCTCGTTGGCCGCGGCAAGATCGCTGGTTCTTTCCATGACCCGCAGCTCAAGTTCATCACGGTTTTTTGCCAATGCCTCCTGGGCCTGCTGACGCTCAGTAATCTCTTCCTGGAGTCTTATATTGACCTTTTGCTGTTCCTCTCTGGCCTTGACAGCCTCTGTGGTACTGGCCACTAATTGCCCTCCCAGGCGTATGGTCAGGATAAGACCGCAGGTTAGAATTAATAAAGTGAAGATGGATATAAGCCAGATGGCAGTATTCGCCTGGTCTTTATTGCTGGTCATCATCTGGCGGATATTGAACAGTGAATTGTTGACCACCTTGTCAATGCGGGCTGACACCATCATGACCCTCTTGCCTTGATTCCAGAAGGCCTGTTGGTCAATTCTTATAGTTTTCATCCGGTGGGCCAGATTTTGAATCGCGGTCTCATAGGCCGGCAGGAGTCGCAACAATTCTTTTGCCCGGCCGCCCAGAGGGGTTTGCGCTGAGGTTATGGTGCGTAAACTCATTTTCAACACCTTTAAATGGCCCAGGGCACTCGTTTGTGAACTGCCGGGGCGGCTATCGGTGGAAGCGTCCTCATTACCAAGCAGGGCTGGTCTCAAGGCCGCCATGGCGGGTTTGACGATTACCTGGGCGTGATATAACTCCTCAAGGCAGAAAGAGATCAGGGCATAGGCCTGTTGAATCGCTTCCAGGTTGTGTCCGCTTTCTGCTTCCCGCATGAGCAGGGTACTGGCGGCAGACTTCATTTTATTTAAAAAATCTACGTATTGGCCTTCCATTTGCTGCAGTTGGCTTTTTTGTCTTGTCAGATAGCTGTAGTCGTTTTTGGTCAGGATTAATAATTGCCGATAATCAGTGAGTACCCTGACCAGGGCGGTCTGACCGCCAAGTATGTTGGCAGCCGCTCGTTGGATATTCTGGTTGAAATCCTCCAGGAGCTGGGGCCATGATTTATCCATCTCTTTATTACGACCGGCGATAATATCGGCCATCAGGACTCTGATATCCAGTTCAAGGTCGATGAGAGAACGATTTAAGGCCGCGTTGGCTCTCGTCATACGGCTCTGCTTGGCGATAACCTCGGAAAGTCTGTTGTTTAAGTGGTTGAAATAGGAAAAGGAGGCAATGAAGACGGCAAAAAGGAGAGCCAGGGTGACAAAAACCGCTCTCAGCAGCGGGCCGGTGCCGGGCGGTGGTATGGACGGCTTGCGGGTAGTCATTATTGGCTGGTAGTTACTGGCCTGGAAGATCAAGGCGTATTGCGCGGCCCCTGATTCATGCTGTTTCAGGCCGCAGGTTCAGGGTAATTTGCAGCCGTCGCTGAATAGTTGCAAAAAAAAATAGAATTAACTGTAATTACTCAAGATAACAAGATGCAAAAAACATGCAACTTTAATTATGGGGTAAATATGGGGTATTGAGAGGTGGGGAAAAGGCTAAAGTCGACGGTACTGCACGGCCTCGGCCACATGACTGGATTTAATGGCGGAATTATGATCAAGGTCGGCAATGGTGCGGGCTATTTTGATGATTCTGTTATAGGCCCGGGCGGATAGTGCCAGCTTACGCATGGCGTTTTCCAGCAGCAGGGCTGAGCTTTTATCCAGGGGACAGAAGTCTTTTATCTGTCTCTGACCCATCTGGCCGTTGGCGTGGAGATTTGGAATATTTTTAAAACGGCTCTCCTGAGTTTTTCTGGCCTTTGCCACCCGCTCTCTGATAATTTCTGAGTTTTCGCCTTGTCTTCGGGAAGATAGTTCTTTAAAGGGTACGGCTGAGACCTCGACATACATGTCAATCCGATCCAGCAGGGGACCGGAAATTTTATTTTTGTAACGCTGGATCTGGGCCGGCAGACAGTGGCATTCGTGGTTATCATCACCAAGATAACCGCAGGGGCAAGGGTTGGTAGCCGCCACCAAAATGAAATTGGCGGGAAAGGTCAGGGCGGCGGCGGCCCGGGAGATGGTTACCGCTCCATCCTCCAGGGGCTGGCGCAGACCTTCTAATACTGTTTTCTTGAATTCGGCCAGTTCGTCAAGAAAGAGAACCCCGTTGTTGGCAAGGGAGACCTCGCCGGGCCGGGGCATGGAGCTGCCGCCGATGAGCCCGGCCTCGGAAATATTATGGTGCGGAGCTCGAAAGGGGCGGCTGCTGATCAGGCCGCTGGTGGTATTTAAGCCGGCGACACTGTAAATCTTTGAGGTCTCTAAAGCCTCTTCCCGGCTCAGAGGCGGCATAATGGTGGGCAGACGGCGGGCCAGCATGGTTTTGCCGGAACCGGGCGGGCCTTCAAACAGCAGATTATGACCACCGGCCGCGGCAATTTCCAAGGCCCTTTTGGCCTGTTCCTGACCTTTGACCTCGTTAAGATTAACCTCGAACTCAGCTGGAAGATTAAATGGTGAATGTTCGATGATAAAGGGTTTAATTTCTTTTAAACCAGCCAGGAACTCCACGGCCTCCGGGAGACTAACCGCTGAAATTACCGGAATACCTCCCACGACGGCGGCTTCAGCGGCGTTGGCGGCCGGGACAATAACACCCGCCAGCCCTTGAGCTGCCGCCGCCATGGTAATGGGCAGAATACCGTTTACCGGCCGCAGGCTGCCGTCAAGTGATAGTTCACCAATGAGCAGGTAGCGGCTTAGCAACTCGCTTTTAAAGGCCTGAGAGGCCGCGAGAATACCCACCGCCATGGGCAGGTCATAACCGGTACCGGCCTTGCGGAGATCGGCTGGAGCGAGATTAACGGTGATTTTTTTAGTGGGAAACTCATAACCGCTGTTTTTAATGGCGGCATGCACCCTGTCTTTGCTTTCCCGTACCGCCGCCTCCGGCAGACCGACGGTGGCAAACCCCGGCAGCCCGAAGGCGATATCGACCTCTACCTCCACCAGCAGACCGTCAACTCCCTGCACAGCTCCACTATAAGTTTTTGATAACATTGTCAATTTTATTGGTAATTATTTATATCAGCCGGCATCATCCGTATACGTTCCCACGCAGAGCGTGGGAACGAGTGCCTCCCAGGGGGGCGAGGTCCAGACCCTGGCCGTTCCCACGCGGGAGCGTGGGAACGAGGATGCGATGAATTAATTTCTCGTTCCCACGCTCCCGCGTGGGAACGCATACCTGGGACTCACCATTGCGTACAAACCTCCAGCAAGCCTGACTGCCCCAAATAATCCCTTGCACTGGAATAACGCCAATGCTCGGCTTTATCCACATAGCCTCGTTTTACGGGATTATGATGAATATAATCAATTTTTTGTCTCATCACTTCATTACCTTGAATCAATTCAGGATGTACACCCTCTTGCCAGAATTGATAAGCACGATCATTTTTATGGGCTTTCTTGTAAAAAGCCAATTGTTTCAGAATTTGCCGGACATTCTGTTGACTAAGATATGCATTGCCGTTCCCACGCAGAGCGTGGGAATGAGTGCCTCCCAGGGGGTCAGGATCTCCATTTCCACCAGCAGACCGTCAACCCCCTGCACAGATCCAGTATAAGTTTTTTAATAACATTGTCAATTTTATTGTGTATCTTGTTGTTATAAGGAGAGAAAACTATTTACCGTCAAGGTGGCTGACATACTCTTCCCACTCCATGGGCAGCATGGCCTCTTTTTTGTTGTTACAATCCTTGCAGGCCGGGGTCAGATTACCCTTAACGCTGCGGCCGCCTCTGGTCAGGGGGACAATGTGATCCATGGTCAAGTCGGCCGGTTTAAACTTACGACCGCAATAATGGCATCTCCCCTGCCCTGTCTTACGCTGCCACCAGGCGGTTTTCCGCAGTTTACGGGCCTTGTCCTTTTCCTGCCGGATCAGGGATTCGTCAACCCCGTCTAAGGGTGAATAAAAATCATCCATTGTATTCAGTCTTCATTAGTTAAGAGAATTTCCCTGGCTTTGCCCACGAGATATAGAGAGCCTGCCACTACAATGAGATCGCCGTCCTGAGTGAAAGATTGGGCTGTTTTCAAGGCTTCGTCAACGGAATCAGAGCTGTAACATGGCGGGCTGTCAGGGCTTAAGGCCTTTCGCAGCTGAGCTGGAGTAGCGGAACGATTTTCTTCTGGTCTGGTAAAAATAAGGCTTTGGCAGAAGGGGGTAATACGCCTTAGACAGAGGGAATAATCCTTGTCGGCCATGGAGGCCCAGATCATAATCAGGCGGCGGCCGGAAAATTCTTCCAGGGCCTCAATCAAGGCCTCTACTCCGGCCGGGTTATGGGCTCCATCCAGCAGATAGTCCTGGCCGGTCACATTAAGAAACTCCATTCGTCCCGGCCAGCGTACTGCTTTAAGCCCGGCCCTTATATCCTCATCGTCCGCCCTGATGCCATGGGCGGCGAGACCGTCAAGGGCGGCTATGGTCAGGGCGGCGTTCTCACCCTGGTAACTGCCGTGCAGGGCAAGTTCAAGGCCCGCCATATCCCGTGATACTGATTTATAGTGCCAGCCTGTGCCAGTCTTCTCCCGGTTCATGACAAAATCCCGTTTCAAGCGCCGGAGGGGCGCGGCAAGTAGCGCGGCCCGTTGCTCTATGACCTCACGGGCCGCTGTGCTGAGAACGCCGGAGATCAGCGGTACCCCGGATTTGATAATCCCGGCCTTCTCCGCTGCCACCTTGGGCAGAGTCCGGCCGAGATAATTCTCATGATCCATGGAGACGTTGGTAATTATGGTAATGAGCGGAGTAATAACATTAGTGGCGTCTAAGCGCCCGCCCATCCCCACCTCGAGGATGGCAACATCCACCTGCTGTTCGGCGAACCAGAGCAGAGCCAGGGTGGTAGTGAACTCAAAATAGGTTATCTGCTGTTCATTCATAACCGCCATGATGCGGGCGGCGTGCCGGGCGAAGTCCTCTTCGCTGATCAGAGAGTCGTCGATCTGGAAACGCTCCCGCACCGAAGAGAGGTGCGGGGAGGTATAGAGACCAACCCTGAGGCCGGCCCGGCTCAAAATGGTGCGCAGAGACATGGCCGTTGAGCCCTTGCCGTTGGTACCCCCGATATGGATGAAACGTAGATTATCCTCGGGATGTCCCAGGCGGCCGAGGAAGTCGGTCATGGAATCCAGGCCCAGTTTTATTTTGAAGAATTGCAGATTATCTAAAAAGCGCCAGGTCTCGGCGTAGGAAAGTTTTTTGTTCATTAATCAAGAATCTCTAATTTGGCATAATCCAGATTGATAATTTTCTGGCCGTGCCGGGCAAAGAATATCTGCACCGTGCGGGATTTGATAATTTTCACAATCTCACCCCGGCCAAAAAACTGGTGCCGGACATGTTTATGTAATAAATCATTATCGTTGCCGGCCTTAATCCTCTGGGGGCGGCCGGGGGGCAGCGAGGCGGTATCAATGACTGGTGCCGGTCGGAAGTCCTTTTTGGCCCTCATGGTCAGGTTAGGATCCAGTTCGTCCAGAAACCGGGAGATCAGTACTGGCTCCTGGTAACGGCCAGGAGAAGCCGCCATTCGTGGATAGACGAGATAGAGCTTCTTTTTGGCCCTGGTGGCGGCCACATAGAGCAGACGGCGTTCCTCCTCTATCTCTTCCGGCGTCTTAGCCATACCTGAGGGGAATTTACCCTCGGCCAGATTGATGATAAAAACCGCCTCCCACTCCAGGCCCTTGGCAGAATGCACGGTGGAGAGGATAAGTTTGCCCGCCTCTCTGGCATGCGGGGTGTGATCTGCCGTTGGCGGATCAAGGGAAGAATCCTCCAGAAAGGATTCCAGATCGTTGTATTCGGCGATAATTTCCCGTAACTGTTCTAAGTCGGGCTGCCGTTTGGGATAATCATCATGAAAAACGCGCTCGAATATATCCTGGTAATAGGCCATAATCAGATCAAACTGGCGGGCTGGGGAGTCAAGCTCCAGGAGCTGCAACAGCATATCTTTAAGGGCCGTAAAACCGGCCTGCCATGATTTGGCGGGCTTATAGGCGGCCAGGGCTCCAAAGGGATCATCACCGGTAATAGTATTCACAATACGCTGGGCGGTTTTGGCGCCAACCTTGTTCAAAAGAAGTAGAATCCGGTGCCAGGCCAGGCTGTCATTGGGGTTGTAAACTACCCGCAGATAGGAGATGACGTCTTTAATGTGGGCGGTTTCGGTGAGCTTCAAGCCGCCGCGCTTTTCAAAGGCCAGGCCCCGTTTGCCTAACTCCAGCTCCAGTTTATAGGAGTGGAATCCGGAACGGAAGAGGACGGCAATCTCCTCTGCCGCCATCCCGTCGGCCATGAGTTTGGCTATATGCTGGCCAACATAGGCGGCCTGATCGCCGTCGTTTCTCGCCTCATAAATAATGGGCTTTTCGCCGCCGTTAATGGAGGTAAAGAGGTTCTTGGTATATTTTTCCCTGGCGTGTTCGATAATATTATTGGTCAGGTTCAGAATGGGCTCGGTACTGCGGTAATTTTCCTCCAGACGAATTATTCTGGTCTGGGGAAATACCTCAGGAAACTCCATGATATTCCTGAAATCCGCTCCCCGAAAAGAATATATGGACTGTGAATCATCGCCCACCGCCATTATATTGCCATGCGGCCTGGCCAGCAGGCGGATAATCTCGGCCTGGATATGATTGGTGTCCTGATATTCATCAACCATAATATAAGAAAAACGAGCCGCAATATCGGCTCCGGCCTCGGGGAATTCGCTCAGCAGACGGCGCAGATTAACCAGCAGATCATCGTAGTCCATCAGGTTATGGGCCAGCTTAAATTGCTGATAATCACGGCGAATGGTGCTTAATTCATCTATAAAATCAGATAAATGCCAATAGCGCTCATTGATTATTTCATCCAGGCTCTGATTTTTATTGACTACCTGCCCGAAAAGATTGGCAATGGCCCGCTTGCTGGGAAATTGACGTCCGGCCCCGCTTAGATCCATGGCGGACTTTAAAAGATTGATGATGCCCTCGGTATCGCCCCGGTCAAGAACCGTAAACTGGGGGGTATACCCCAGAAGATGACCGTAACGGCGCAGAATACCGGAGGATACGGCATGAAAGGTGCCGCTCTTTACTCCGGCGCAGGAATGAGCCAGCAGATCCGCGGCTCTGGATAACATTTCCTGAGCCGCCTTGCGGGTAAAGGTGAGAAGGAGGATACGCTCCGGCGCTACTCCCTGTTCGAGAAGATAGGCGACCCGGTAGATAAGTGTTCTGGTCTTACCGCTGCCCGCCCCGGCAATTACTAAGGCCGGGCCGTTAATTGTGGTCGCTGCCTCATATTGGGCCTGATTTAAATTGTCATGATTAATGAGAGAATGGCCGGACTCAGTGGAGGGGCCAGATCCCTGGGGGAATAATCCATTCATGGCCAGCTATATACCACAGGGCGTGCGACAAGACACCTTAAAATTCAGGTAAGCGCATCCGGCAGGATGTCCCTGAAACGCTTACAAAATCAGAAAGACTTTTGGATATCGACAACATGGCGGGGTATATATGGGGCATTATTTAACTCCATATTGTCATACTGCTGCAGATTATTTTTCTTTATTACCTGTTGGATAGAGCGGACATAGGCCCACCGCCGGGCGGAATAATTCAGAAGACCGGCAGCGAGATCAAGGGGGTTGTCGGTCTGACGGCGGATATTCCGAAAACGTCTATAGGCGGGCTGGCGGTTTAAAATCAGGCAGAATTCCCGTACCGAGTCCAGCAGGGAGGGGAATATCCGCACCCGGTGTTTTTTACCCTTTTCCCGCCTGCCGGGGATCATACCTGGAATATTTTTGTCCCAGGTCCAGATACCGAATATATTATTCCCCTCTATAGCGAAGCGCGAAGTACCCCAGGCCGACTCTATCCCGCCCTGGGCCAAAATGAGACTTATTGGAACAGGCCGCACCCGGTGCAGTAACTCAATCAAATAATTGGTCTTGTATTTTTGGGTTAATTGCAGAATCCTTTGAGCCGCCTCACTGGGTATCCTATGCTGCCAGGCCTGGTATTCATGGGTAAGGTCTATGTTAATGTTCCCGCCAAGGGCCGCTGCCAGCTTATTTAACAACCGGCTGTCCTGCCTGATTTCTTATCTGATTAGCAGAGCGGAGGGCAGGAGTGTGTTAATAAATACCTGTTTCCTCTCTTTAAAATCCACCGTTGCCCGTAAATCAGCCGGATAGCCGTCAAAGAGTATGGCCGCGACCGGCCCCTGCTCTAAAGGCAGAAGGCCATAACGATGGAGAGTTTCCAGCAGTTGCGCCGCCGAGTTAACCTCTATTTCTTTACATTGCAGGGCCGCGCAGAGTCCCTCGCGCTCTGGTTTAACAGGGAGATGAACAAAACGGGGCAGCCCCCATAAAAGAAGCGTAAAAAATCCTGCCGCCGCCAGGGCCGTTATAAGCCCTTGAACTATTGCGGCTGGTGTTTGCTCCGTGGGTTCAGGCATCAGCTTGACTCCTTTTTTTCTATGGGGTTGTCGGAAATGCCGGGCAGCAGATCATTTGGCCCCTCTTCCACCGCCACCGGTTTATCGGCGAGAGGTACAAGGCGGCGTAAAGCCCGGCTGCCGATTCTTCGGCCTTTGGCCGAGACGCCTTTGATGAGATAATTATTAAAAATTATCTCCAGGGCATTAACCCTGGCCCGTTTACCAGGTACAAAATAGGCCTTTACCCTGGCATCCTGGCCAAGGGAAAGATATTGAATGCGGGATTTTTTGTGGGCTGGAAACAGACGATATTCCTTTTCCAGGATGAATTTGGGCATCATGAAACGCTTGACATAGGATAAATGTTCAGTCCCGCTGCGATAAATGATATTAAAGAGCAGATCATTATCTACCTTGCCCCAGAACATCAGCTCTGAACCGACAAATATCTTGTTACCGCCATTAATAATTCTGTAGCTGCCATCTTTAACAATAAGAAGGATACGGTCATATTCGGAGCAGGCAAAGGAGTTCTCAGGCTCGGCTTTGACCTGATAGCCGAGGAAACCGCTCTGGCGGTCATAGCCGCAGGTCAGGTTGGAAATAGCAACCTGCCGAACCTCTACTTCATGAAAGGTGGTGAGTTCGGTACAACGTGGATATTGACTGCCATACTTCTTGAGCAGACCGTTAATAAAGGCAATGGTATATTTCACCATATTAGTCAGGTGTTTTTCAATCTTGGCGGCCTTGGCTTTGACCTCTTCAATTTCCCGCCTTTTCTGCTCAATATCGTAGCGGGATATGCGCTTGATTTTAATCTCTAAGAGACGGATTATGTCGTCACGGGTTATCTCTCTAAAGAGCTGGTCGACAAAGGGAAGCAGGGAGTTGTTAACGGTACTGATTACCTTCTCAAAGGTCTTGCAGTTTTCAATCTTCTTATAGAGACGTTCCTCAATAAAAATCTGCTCGAGAAGGTGGGCGTGCAGTTTCTCCCGCAGGCGGCCAAGTTCAATTCTTAAATCCTGCTCAAGATCGGCCACCAGTTTATCGGTGTTATAACGTAGAATCTCATCAACATTTAACGTTACTGGTCTATCATCCTGAATTACCGTAAGATTTGGACTTATAGAAACCTCGCAATCGGTAAAGGCATAAAGGGCGCTGATGGTATCTCTGGCGTAGATGCCGCGGGGAAGATTTATCTCAATTTCCACCTCTTCGGCGGTATAATCGTTAATGGATATGATCTTTAATTTGCCGCCGCGCACGGCTTTTTCGATACTCTCCACCAGGGATGAGGTGGTGGTGGTATAAGGTATCTCGCGGATAACGATGGTTTTGTCATTCACCTCCTCAATACGGGCCCGGCATTTTAAGCGGCCGTTCCCCTTATTATAATTGCTGACATCCAGCATGCCGCCCTTAAAAAAATCCGGGTAGATGGTAAAGGGTTCCCCCCGCAGAATATGCTTCTGGGCCTCTAAGAGTTCGACAAAATTATGGGGCATGATCTTGGTGGCCATACCCACGGCAATGCCGTCGGCGCCCTGCATAAGGAGGAGAGGGATTTTGGCGGGCAGAACGACTGGTTCCCGCATTCGGCCGTCGTAGGAATCAACGTATTCGGTAAGATCTTTATCAAATATCACCTCTCGGGCCAGGGGAGAAAGACGGCATTCTATATAGCGTGGCGCTGAGGCGTTATCACCGGTGAGAATGTTGCCGAAATTACCCTGGCGGTCGATGAGATAGCCCTTATTGGCCAGATTGACCAGAGCCGCGAAGATGGAGGCGTCGCCATGGGGGTGAAGTTTCATCGTTTCCCCCACCACATTGGCCACCTTGTTAAAGCGGCCGTCATCCATATTCTTCAGGGTCTGCATAATCCGGCGCTGGACCGGTTTCAGGCCGTCGCCAAGATGGGGGATGGCCCGCTCTTTAATGACATAAGAGGTATATTCGAGGAAGTTTTCATCAAAGAGACGATGGAGCTCGCCGCCTGGTGCCGTTATATCATCGTCTTCAGAGTTAATTCCAATATTCATTATTAGTAGTAAGTCAGGGTTAATGCGATTCTTTACTGCTGTGTCTCATGTTTAAATCAGGCGTTTCATAATATAGGCCTTGCGCTTGGGAGTGTTCTTCCCCATATAAAAAGAAAGGATATCCGGCACTTCATTCAGGGCATCAATTCCCACCTGACGCAGACGTATATTAGAATCAATGAACTGCTTGAATTCCCTCGGGGAAATTTCACCGAGCCCCTTGAAACGGGTAATCTCAACCTGCTTTTTGACCTTGCCGCGGCCGGCGAGTTTGCGGCTTGCCTGTTTCTGTTCAGCAATGGAATAGCAGTAAATGGTCTCTTTTTTGTTACGAACTCTGAAAATAGGGGTCTCCAGGATATATATGTGGCCCCGTTTAACCAGATTTTCAAAATAATGCAGAAAGAATGTAAGCAGTAAGTTCCTGATATGCAAGCCATCCACATCGGCATCAGTGGCCAGGATGATCTTATCGTAACGCAGTCCGCCGATGGAATCTTCAATATTTAAGCCGCGCATGAGATTGTACATCTCGTCATTTTTATAAAGCAGGGTCATGGACTGGCCATAGACGTTCAGGGGCTTACCCTTCAGAGAAAACACCGCCTGCGTCATGGGGTCACGGGCGGTTACAATGGAGCCGGAAGCCGACTGGCCTTCGGTGATGAATATCATATTTTCCCGGCCCGGTTTTGATGCTTTGCCTCTGGTCGGGTGATATTTACAGTCCTTGAGCTGCGGTACCTTGATTGCCGCCTTGCGGGCCTTGGCCTTGGCCTCTTTGCGGACACTCTGGAGATCCTTGCGTAGTTTGGCATTCTGCTGCACCTTACCGATAACAATCTCCGCCGTTTCTTCATTTTTATAAAGAAACTCGCTGACCTGTTCCTTGACCTCGGCGACAATGGCAGTACGGATTTCTGTATTACCCAGTTTGTTCTTGGTCTGGGATTCAAAGATTGGTTCTTTGACCTTTACGGCCACCGCCCCGACAATTCCGTCCCGCACATCCTCACCGGCGAATTTTTTTTTGGAAAATTCATTTACCCCTTTCAGTATTCCCTCTCTGAAGGCCGAAAGATGAGTACCGCCTTCATTGGTATAGGTGCCGTTAACAAAGGAAAAATAATTCTCACCATAACCGTCGGTATGAGAAAAGGTGAACTCCAGAGTCTCACTCTTGTAATGAATGGCATCATAGAGCTGCGCCCCTTTTATTTCTTTCTCTAAAAGGTCACGAAGGCCGTTATGAGATAAGAAGCACTCGGCACCGAGGTATAATTTCAGCCCGGCATTGAGATAGGCATAGCGCCAGAGACGTTTAGTGATATATTCCGGATTAAAGGTGTAGTCTTTAAATACCTTTGAATCGGGCAGAAATTCGATAAGAGTACCGTCCTTTTCAGCACTTTCGCCTTCTTCCTCATCTAATAAATTACCACGGCTGAAAGTAGCGCTGGCAAAACGCCCCTCCCGGTATGAGGTAACCTTGAATTCCTGCGACAGGGCATTGACCGCCTTGGTACCCACCCCGTTCAGCCCCACGGAAAACTGAAAGACATCGGTATTATATTTAGCCCCGGTATTAATTATTGACACGCAGGCGACAATCTTCCCGAGGGGGATTCCCCGGCCGTAGTCGCGTATTTTTACCCTGCCCTCCTGCTCTATATTGATGTCAACCCGTTT
>JAJRZN010000030.1 GCA_024275235.1 Deltaproteobacteria bacterium | reverse complement strand
TTCCCATTCCGAACACGGCAGTTAAGCTCCTCAGCGCCGATGGTACTGCCAGGGCAGCTTGGTGGGAGAGTAGGTCATCGCCGAATTTATTTTTAAGGCTGTAATCCTTTTTTGGATTACAGCCTTTTTTTTTGCCTTTTTTTGTAACTATTCATTTAGTCTATTGCTGCCATCTGGTTAAACGTTCTCTAATGGATTTCATCGGCTTGACTTGTTCAGTAATTAATGATATTCTTAAATTATGAGCGCTTCGGGTTAAGTTGTATAACACTTTTATTGGAGGTTATATTATGAAAGATCTGCAAGAAAGTTCATCCCTGCCGGAATATGTTATCCTGATTTGTTGCTTCAGCCTGTTATTTGCCTGGTCAGGACAGGCGGCTGCCTCTTCTAACTCTTGTGTTGACTGTCATTCCAACCCCAAGTTCGTCACTACTAATAAGAAACTGTACACCTATTATTTGCGTTCGGAAAATTCTGTTCATGCCCATGCCGGAGTTACCTGCATTGACTGTCACGCGGGGCATCCAGATAAGGCTGATAAGGCCTCTGCCCATGGGAATAGCGCCAAGGGAGCTGATGTTGCCTTGTCAGCTGTTTATTATAGTAATATTCCCAATACCTGCGGTAAATGTCATAAGGAAATAGTCAGCAATTATAAGAAGAGTAAACATTATGAGTATCTTAGTAAGGATAATTTACTGGAAATGCGGGGGGCAAATTGTGTGACTTGCCATGATATGGGAATGAGTGCTTCTGAAGGTAATAATTTAATGGCCAAGGCAATCGCCTCATGTAAAATCTGCCATAATTATAAAACCGGAAACTACCCTAATATACCAAAACGTATTCGTGTTGTTTTGGAAAGATATGCGGCTGCTAAAACTCTGTATAGTAATTTAATCATTCAGCATCACGATAAGATTCCAGAGCAGGTTAAAAATAGGTTAGCCAATAGCTTTTTAGTCATAATTGATAACCTGCATGCCTTGCATTTAGGAAAGGTGGAGGTTGATAGTAACAAGTTGTTGGTTTCAATGAAGGATATCAGGCGAAAATTGCGTAAAGGAATTGCCATTGATTGTAATTAACTGTAATGACGTTGCCTCAAAAGGTAACTATTCGGCAATTGTTTGATTTTTTGTACTCAAATCCGGAAGTTACCAACTGAAAAATTGGAGTAACCTAACCCTAAGCCCTAAATGGCTCGCCAGTGCCTCAGGCGTGGAGTTTGCGCTTTCCTGTTTGTTTTGGATCCAGAATTTATACGCCCTCGTATGTGAGAAGCTTAAAACGGGGGAAGATGAGGTGCTGGTGAACTCTTACCCCGCGGGCAATATTTGGCCACAGTATTGGTTGTTACTGATAATTCTGTATTTTTCTTGGTAATTTGATAGAAATTCTGTTCAAACTTCATAAAGATACCTACCCTGAGAGAAACAGGATCCGTTCCTCTTCCGTAGCTGGAGCATTGTTGAAGTTACACAGAGCTGTTAAATAATCACCGTTCGTTTGATCGTCTGAACGACCTCTTTCGGGTCATCTATTATGTTGAAATAAAAGAGATCTTCATTTTTGATGTTGCCGGCGGCCAGCAGACTCTCTTTAATCCATTTAACCATCCCGCTCCAGTATTCACTGCCCACTAAGATAATGGGGAAACTTTTAATTCTTCTGGTCTGAATCAGGGTTACGGCCTCGAATAATTCGTCAAGGGTGCCAAAGCCGCCCGGCATGCCGACAAAGGCCATGGCGTATTTAATGAACATGACCTTGCGGACGAAGAAATATTTAAAGCTTAAAGGCAGGTTGGAATATGGGTTGGCCTCCTGTTCAAAGGGCAGGTTTATGTTGAGCCCCACGGACACACCATCGGCTGCCGCCGCTCCTTTATTGGCCTCCTCCATAATTCCGGGGCCGCCGCCGGTGATGACGGCGTAACCGGCCTCGGCCAGGCCATGGGCTATTTCTTCAGTAATGTCGTAGTATTTATCCCCCGGTTTGGTACGGGCTGAGCCGAAGATGGAGACCGCTGGCTGGTTGATTTCGGACAGGCTGTCAAAGCCGTCCACTAATTCCGACATGATCTTGAACAGGCGCCAGGAATCACCAACATTGAAGTTGTCAAGCCAATATTGCTGTTTCTCAAGGTGATTGTTGGAAATTTTCTGCATGTATTCTCCAGTTTTTAGATTAGAGAGGAGATTAATTTGTCAGGTTATAAATTCCTGATGGGGTAATTTTAATTTCGCCGGTTAATCTGTTTTAGAAGCTGGGCTGCCTTCTGGTTGGTGCCATGGATTTTCAGGAGACGGGCTAATATTGCCCTGGCTTCGGTGAGACGGTCTGCTGATTTATAGAGAGTGGCCGCGAGCAGCAAAATATTCGTGTCCCGCGGGGCTAAATCAAGGGCCTGGCGGACAGCTTTTGTGGCTTCATCAATGTTATCCGCCTCATTCAGTACCCAGGCCAGCCGCTGCCAGTTTCCGGCCTCCTCATTGTTGATTTCAACAGCCTGGCGGCAGAGATCAACGGCAATATTAATTCCCTGCTTTTCCATGGCATATAATTCACCAAGCAGGCTTAATGACAATGCGTCCCGATTATTGCTGGCAATAGCCCGCTGCAGGCAGGTAATGGCTTCCCGGTATTGTCCTTCCCCCCGCAGGGCCTGACCGAGATAACGGTATACCTGATCGTGCCCCAGATCGTTGCCTGATTCCAGCCAAGGCTCACAATATTCCCAGGGATGGTTATCCTCTCTTGTGTGGCCCACGGCCTTGCCCTCGGCCCGGCGCAGTACCTTGATGGCCTTTTTATACTGGCCCTGGGCGCAATAAAGCTGGCCCAGCTGCAGGAGAAGGTCAAAGCAGGAATCATCCACTGTTAGAGCTTTTTCAAAATATTTCAGGGCCGTTACCTTGTCGGCACCACGTAGATGGGCAAAACCAAGATTAAACAGGGCCATGAAATCTCCGGGCTTAATGGCTGTAATCTGCTCGAAGAGGGGAATGGCCTTCTTGTAACGTTCAATCTGGGCATAGATAACCCCCAGACTGTTTAAGAGGTTGATGTTCTCCGGGTTCAGGTTTAGTCCCAGACGGTATTCCTGGATAGCACTGTTTATATCGCCTTCGTTATAATATATGTCGCCGCTGATATTAAGGCTTACTGAATCAAAGGCGGTAATTGCACCGGGGCCGTAGAAGGAGGCATGAGTCAGGGCCTTTGCGGCGTTCATCGGAATGTCTATTTTTTTAAAGCCGGGACAGGGATAGCTGGCCAGTCCCTGAGAGAAGGTGCCGAGCTGTAAATTTTTTAGTCTGGTGCTCAGATTATGGGCCCACTGTCTGCTCTCCTGATCATCCAGGCCGGCGAGATAAATTATACATTTCTCCGTACCGGCAGGGATAGCAACGGCATTATCCCCCATGAGGGAGAGAACCCGTTCCGGGAAGGAGGTATCTCTGGCTATATCGCGCTTGAGGAGAATAATGGAGAATTGATTAACGCCGCGCCATATATTTTTCAGGGCGCTCATGATCTCTGGAGCTATGGGGGGCAGCTGGTTGTTTTCCGGGCTCAGGGCGGCGCTGGAGCAGAGGGCGAAGACGCCGCGTTTTCTGGCCGTCCGCAGGGCCTGCCAGGCCTGAGAAAGCGGCAGGCAGTCTGTCTCGGTTTTTATATCCTGTTCCATGGGGCCAAGCGGGGCAATACCGATATGGGCCTTGACGATATTGTGGCGTTTAAGCTTACGGAGGATGGAGTAACCCAGTTTCTGGGCCTCAGGCTCGTTCGTTCCTGGACATGACAGGGCGAAGATCCCGGCTCCAAGGTGATGCAGGGGGGATATTCCCCCCAACAATGAATCGAGATAAGCCCCGGTGCGACTGATATTGGCCAGGGCCTGTCCGGCATCCTGGCCGCGGTGGGCTAATTCAATGAGCAGCAGTTGTTCCTCGGCCTCTTGATCCGCAGACGGTGGCAGCCAGTCCGGCCGGGATGCCGGGCTAATGAGGAAATTTATTTTTTGGCGGAGATGAGCGGCATTTAAAAGGCCGGACATTGGATCCATTGACCAGGTCTTAATGAGGAGCAATTCACGTTTGATCTGTCTGCTCCGCTCGATAAACCAGGAAGGTGAGTTGGCGTAGAGGGTGGGGGGGCCGCCGCTGATAACGGCTACAACAATTGGTTGCTGATTAATGGTCAGAGGTAGAAAAACAGTCTGATTCTCATTGTTGATGATTACCTGCCGCTCTTTAATGGCCAGATCAATACCGGTTTTTACGGCCTCGGGCCAGTCGTGAATATCCAGCGGTCTAACCGTATCGTTTGGTGCGATAATATGGGCAATGGTTACCTGGCGGCAGGTAAAAATTTCCCTGATAGTCTGGCATAAAAGTGGTTCATGACGGTAAAAATCGGCCTCATTAAGGTCAGGGCCGGGGAAGTAAAAGGGGAGGGGGGTGATTTCAGGCTTCATTGGTCAAGGGTTGATGGTTTGTCAGGCCGGATTTTTAGTCATGCTGATTGAAAACCAACAATAAACTGTCGGCCAGTTGTGGGATTTCTTTGTCACTTACTGTCCGTAAGTCAAGGATGTATTTATTATGTTCTATGCGGCCAATGACCGGCAGGGGCAGTTGGCGGAGGCCGGTTTCCAGTTCGTTTAACGTCATGGCGGTGGGCTCCAGGGCCAGGGCGCGGCTGGGCAGGCCCCGTTCCGGCAGGGCACCGCCTCCCACCCTTGATTCCGTGTCGAGATATGATAGACGGCAGAGTCCGGCAAGCTGGCTGCCAAGCCGTCGTTTCAGGCGGACGGCCCGCTGGCGGGTGACTGTCAGGGGGGTGGCCAGCATGGCGAGAGTGGGGATTTGCCGGCGAGCCTGCTCTGGATCATAATATAGTCTTAAAACTGTTTCCAGAGCCGCCAGGGTAAATTTGTCGATCCGCAGAGCTCGGTTTAAGGCATCATTCTTTATGGCCGTGATAATTTCTTTTTTGCCCAGAATCAGTCCGGCCTGGGGGCCGCCCAAAAGTTTGTCGCCGCTGAAGGTAACCACGTCCACCCCGCCCTTTAATATCTCGCCCACCGTAGGCTCGGCCGGCAGGCCGAATAGCCCCATATCCATCAGCGAGCCGCTGCCCAGATCTTCCATAACCGGCAGACCGTGTCTACCCCCCAGTTTTACCAGATCCGGCAGGCTGACTTCGGAGGTAAAGCCGATGAGCCGGTAATTGCTGGTGTGCACCTTCAGGAGGAGAGCCGTATCCGGCCCTATGGCGGTCTCATAATCTTTGAGGTGGGTACGGTTGGTGGCTCCAACCTCCACCAGGCGGGCTCCGCTCCTTGTCATTACATCGGGAATGCGGAAGGAGCCGCCAATCTCCACTAACTGGCCTCTGGAGACAATCACCTCCCGGCCCTGGGCCAGGACGCTTAAACAGAGGAGAACAGCGGCGGCGTTGTTATTAACTACCAGGGCGGCTTCGGCTCCAGTGAGATCGCAGAGAATATCTTCGACCAGGGAATAACGGCTGCCACGTTTGCCGGTATTTAAATCAAATTCCAGATTGGAATAATGCCCACCCACTTCGGCAAGATTCTTTAAGGCGGCCTCCGGCAGCAGGGAGCGGCCCATATTGGTATGCACCACTACCCCGGTGGCGTTGATGAGCCGTTGAAAACGGGGTCTGGTAAGCTCATGGATACGGGCGCTGACGGCAGCCTGCAGAATGGGGCGGCTCAACTCGTCTTTTTCCTTAAGTGTCTGGGTGAGGATGGCGTTTCGTCTCTGCTCGAGTATCTCCCGGATGGCCCGTTTAATGAGGACAAGGGGGGCCGCTTCAACAGCTTGATCGGCAGGGGATTCGGCAAACCAGGTCAGGCAGTCATCAACCTTGGGAATAGCGCGTAATAATTGTTGTTCGTCCGTTGTCATCTCGGATTGTCGATTTTCTTGTGAGATTAAATTCAGGTTCTTTCCAGGCCTGGTAATCATGCCGGAATCAAGTGTGATGGCCTTTTTACGAATTCATCAAAATAGAATTGCCTTTATTTGTCAATAGTTATGTCCGGCAGGGCCGCCATATAGTTTAAGAGCCGCACCATGGCCTTGTTAATCATGGTGAAGCGGGTCTGGTCGGTCAGCATCTCGGCCGGTTGTTGGATATAGGGGGCTTCAATCAGTTCATCAGCGCTGTTGGCAATGAGTTTTTCCAGGCTCTCTTTGGTGGTTTCGAGATGGAACTGCAGGGCCAGCACCCGTTTTTGATAAACGAATCCCTGGTTGCGGCAGACCTCGCTTTGGGCTATACGAGCGGCTCCGGCGGGCAGGGAGAAGGTGTCGCCATGCCAGTGAATAACGGTGAGTTCCTGGTCGAACACCTCTCGCAGACCGGGGCTGAGGCCGGGATCGGGAATGATGGGCCACCAGCCGATTTCTTTTTCGGCATTGGCTGTAATCTTGCCGCCCAGGACATCGGCAATGAGCTGAGCCCCGAGGCAGATACCCAGCACCCGGCAGCCCCGCTTGATGACCTTGGCAATAAATTCCTTTTCTCTCTTAAGCCAGGGGAATTTATCCTCTTCATAAATATTCATGGGGCCGCCCATGATAATAAGCCAGCTGATATCCTCGGGGTCGGGCAGGGGCTCATCGTTAAAGAGGAGGGTATTGGTGATGGCAGCTCCCTGCTGCCTGGCCCAGGTCTCAATGCTGCCCAGGTCTTCAAAGGGCACATGCTGTAAATAATGTATCTTCATTTTGTGGTTTCCTTTTTGCTGAGAGTCATTTTGATGTCCAGAACCGGGGTCTTGTCCATGGCGTCTAAACCTCGTACTGTGATTAGATTTTGTTCAATGGCCAGTACCCGCAGCTGAGAGAGAGCGATGGGGTTGGGACGTACAGGGCTGCGGGTGGCGAAGACTCCCCGTATGGGGCGGTTCGTGTCACCCCTGGGATGAACTCGGAGAATATCACGCCGGGACTGGTTGAACCAGAAGAGTACCAATATATCATCACCGGCCCTTATACCATCTAAGCCCTGGATATATTGGGGGTATAGCTCAATAATACCCTCTTCTGAAGATATATCGTAATTTCTCGGGGTCTCCCGGCGAAGTTGGAGGTCGCAATGAAGGATACCTATGGGGGTTATGGTGATATTGGCCATAAATTTTCTCCTGTTATCTAAGATAAAGCTGACTGCTATCCACTTCAAAAGTCAAGAAAAAATGTAACTGAGCGGCTTAAAAATAATTATTAAATTATTTGCTTTTTTTGAATTAAGATTTGACATGGAGCTTAATAACTTTATACAATTTTTGTGACTGTTCAGCCGGGGTAACAAGCTGCCTTTAATTCTGCCGGTTAACTCTTCTGGAGTATGCCATATTCCGAACATGTTGCCTATGGAATTTGGTTTATTCTGATCTGATTTAATCAGGCGCAGGCTGTGATCCGGTGTTGTGGTGGCTCGGTTGTCTTCGTTTTGCCGGCTTAGCCATTGTAAGTGTGTGACGGACTTTTTACGACGTCATCAAGATTACTTAATTATGAGGTTGATATGACCGCTTTGGAACACCGCGAAAAAGGCACCGATAAGATGACTGATGATGGCATCAGGGCCATATTTGAGCCCGTTTCGGTGGCTGTGGTGGGGGCCTCGCAACGGCCGGGCAGTGTGGGGCGGGCGGTGTTTAAAAACCTTCTTGAGGGCGATTTTTCCGGGGTGCTTTATCCGGTAAACGTCAAAGGCGGTTCGGTATGCGGAGTGGCGGCTTACAGGAACCTGGCCGAAATTCCGGGGCCGGTGGAACTAACAGTGATAATTGTTCCCGCCCCTCTCGTGGCGGGAGTGGCCAGGGAGGCCGGGGAAAAGGGAACCCGGGGGATTATCGTTATCTCGGCTGGTTTTCGGGAGGTGGGTAAGAGCGGGCTGGCCCTGGAAGAGGAGTTGACTGCGGTCTGCCGGGAATATGGGATCAGTCTCGTGGGGCCCAACTGCCTTGGGGCGATTAATACCGATGCGGCTTTTGGCTTAAACGCCAGCTTTGCCCGCCGCCCGCCTTTAACCGGCAATATTGGTTTTATCAGCCAGTCC
>JAJRZN010000029.1 GCA_024275235.1 Deltaproteobacteria bacterium | reverse complement strand
TGAAATCCGGTATGCCGCCGACAAGGTCAACCATTGGGGTATTGCCAAGATTCTCATCAAGCCTGGTTACCATATTGGGGTTCAGACCGGCACCCATTTTGGGATCAGGGATCATTGTTTCGCCATGCATAACAGTCCGCCCCCCCGGAAAGACATCCTCTCCCCGTGTCATCCGCAGGCTTGAAGAGCCAAGCTGAGTATGGCCGTAATGAAAAGACACACCTGCGCAGCCCGGCCGGATAAGACGGCTCACCTGAGCCTTGCCCTCAATCCCAATCTTATTGCTTTGAGAAACCAATCTAACCCGGTCACCAGACGTTATATTTAACTCTGCGGCATCTTCCACGTTAATAACCACAAAATTCTCTGGAAATATTTCCATGGCCCAACGATGTGAATTGGTGCGGGACTGGGTATGAACATTCATTTTATGGGTAATAACATAATAGGGGTATTCCCGGTCTTTTTCGGCGATTATCCGGCCGGTACTGTCCATGGGCGGCAGATATTTCAGGGTTCCATAAAATTTCCGGCCTGAGAGGCTATTAACCGCCATGGCCAGATTCTCATTATAGAGCAGGGCCCTTTTTACCCCTCGTTCAAATTTAAGGCCGTTAAATACATCCTCATATTTCCCGAAAACTCCTCCTCTTGCCAGAGCGTAACAGGTTTTTTCCCACTCCCCTGTTGTAATAATATTCCGGAATCCTGAGACAAGATAATTTTTTTTGACAAAATCCTGTTCTTCCACCGATGCCGCGGGAAGCCCGGCATTCTCGGCAATATTGGCAAAGCCCCGAAGATAAAAGTCCTCGGCCCGATTCAGCGGGTGCATACGACCGTCCTGGCCGGGGATCGCCTGATCTCCAAAACCGGGGAGATCCGCCGCCTTGGCCAGATCAATAAGAAAGGTCTCCAGGCAGTACGGACGGCCGTCCCTTGTCTTGTCCGTCAAAGGCTCAAGCGCTGGTGTACGCAGGCCGGTAAACCGTAAGGCCGGCGCGTGCGGGCTTAACCAGCCATAGTGACCTTCCAGATAGGTCACATCAGGAACAATATAGTCGGCATAGAGGTTCGATTCATTAATCCCAATATCTATTGATACGTGCAGGGGAACCTTATCCGTATTTTGCAGGGTCTCCTGATAACGGTATCCCCCCGGCGTTGAATAAACGGGATTATAGAAATAAGTAAAAAGAACCTTGCAGGGATAAGGGTATTTTTCGTCAATCCCACTCATGGTCTCAACGCTTAAGCCGCCTTTGGTAAACTGGAACCAGGGCCGTTTTGCCGGATAACCGCTGCCGGTTTCAGCCTTTTTCTGTTTATACTCGCTGCTTTTCTCGTAAACCGCCTTTTCTCTTGAAATTTTGATTCCGCCGATTTTCCGGCGGCCGGGGAATTTTTTTAAATCATAGACACCATGATCCCAACCGGCCGCGGCACCGCCGGAACTCATATAGCCGCCTTTTCCTTCAATACTGCCCACCATGGCATTCAGGGAGGCAACGGCGTAGGCCGCGTAGGTTCCACATACATAATTGCCCGCCCCGTGATACTGACAGACCGCGGCCTTACGTCCGTAAGAAGAAAAATCACGGGCTATCCTGGCAATGGTATTTTGAGAAACCCCGGCAAATTCAGCGTAAGAGGCAAGACTATGTTCCATAACCCCTTCCTTCATAAGTCTGAAGGCCGTCTTCACCCTGATATTTTTGCCAGCCGCATCCTGCACCGTTGTT
>JAJRZN010000028.1 GCA_024275235.1 Deltaproteobacteria bacterium | reverse complement strand
TGACCGCCCTGGAAATTGATCAATTCCCGCCAGGAAAATTCAACCGGATTGTCGCCACCCTCTCTTTTAGTGAGTTAACGGCGGAAGAGCTGGACATGGTTATTGCTCTCACGGCCAACTTACTAAAGACGGGCGGCTTGCTGATTGTGGCCGATGAGGTACGGGCGGCCAAGCCGTGGCAACGCTTTCTGGCGGCGCTTATTCGCGGGCCGCTGACCCTTATCACCTTTCTTATTACCCAGCAGACCACCCACGTCATAAAAAACTTCGAGGCCCTTCTAACAGCCAGAAATTTTGAACTACTACGGCGCCAGGAATATTTACTTGGTACCATGGCCCTCTTTGCCGCCCGGAAAAGAGACAAAAAATGACCAAACACAACACGGAGGGTAAGCAGTGTTAAATATAATAAAGGATTTCTGGTTTCTGTTTGGCCGTCTCTTCCCCTTCCCCACCAAACCGGGTCTGCGTCAAATCGGCTCGCCGGATAAAAATTCACCGGTTCTGATAACTGCCAATTTTGAACTGACCGTACGTATGGTAGTAGAGACCCTGAAACGGGACGGCATAAACGCCTGGCTGCTGGTGGCCAATACCAAGGGCATCAACGTCTGGTGTGCAGCGGGCGGGGATCATTTCTCCACCGACACGGTTATTACCGCCCTCAAATCAAGCAAAATCGAGAGGATGGTGGTTCATAAGCGCTTGATCCTGCCGCAGCTCTGCGCCAGCGGGGTTAATATTCACTCGCTGAAAAAAAGAAGCGGCTGGCAGGGACGCTTCGGGCCGGTTGATATCAAGCACCTCGCGGCCTGGCTGCAGAGCGGCAGACCAAATCCGCCCGCTGAACACCGGCGGGTATTGTTCCCCCTCAAAGACCGCTTAGTCATGGGCATAAATCTCGGTTTTAACACCCTGCTCTTTGCCATTCTTCCCCTGCTGCTTGTCTCGTACTGGCTGCCTGGCTTCTGGTGGAAATCATTGCTGCTGATCTTCGCCGCCGCCATTCTCAATTGCCTGCTGGTCTTTAAACTTCCCGGCAAACCAGGATTGCAGAAGGGACTTGCCCTGGGGGGCACTGCGGCAGTTCTTTTCACGCTAATCGCCCTGGCAGTCCTGCGCCTGCCCGTTATCAACTTAACAGGCTGGCTGATCTGGATCATTATTATCGGAGCCTATCTTGGTTATGATACCCCGTCCTGGTCGCCCCTGTGGCGCACGGACATGAAGGAGCTGCTTTTTGGTGAGAGGAATACCAAAGTCAGTGTCAGCCCCGAACAATGTATTGGCTGCGGCCTGTGCCGGGATGTCTGCCCGGCGGGGGTATTCGGCCGCGATCTGCTCAGCGGTAAAAGTATGGTGCTGCACATGGAACGATGTCAGGCCTGCGGCGCCTGTATAGAGAATTGCCCGGCAGCGGCAATTGAAAGCAATTTTGAGGGCGGGATTTGTTCCTGCCCCACCTGCCAGGTCTTGAACAAACTAAATAAACCAAAAAAACGACAAAGAGATTGTAGAGACAAGGCATGCCTTGTCTCTACACAGATGTTGCTATGAAAAAAAGAAAATCATCTATCTCTCGGCCGCGCTTTTATTTTTGGCCTTTCTAACCTGGCGTCTCGTTCGGCCCATGAATATATTTGTGGTTACCGACAACTTCGCCCGCCCCATGGCAGTCACCCGGCCGCCTGCCGGTTTACAGTCCATGCGGGCTGCCGACTGCGGCAAATGTCACAGGGCCATTTACCAGGAGTGGGCGGCAAGTATGCACGCTCACGCCTGGACAGACCCGTATTATCAGACTGACATGCGTTTTGAGGATTCCCAGCAGATTTGTCTTAACTGCCACATTCCCCTCCAGAACCAGCAGCCTGATTTAGTGACAGGTTTCAGAGACAAGGAAAGATTCAAGCCCATTCTGCGCAAAAATCCCGATTTTGATCCGGTTCTGCAACAGGAAGGAATCACCTGCGTTGTCTGCCACCTGCGGGACGGCGTCATTAACAGCCCCAGAGTAAGCGGCCTGGCTCCCCATAAAAGCCGGGTGAACAAGGCAATGATTCAGGGGGTGGGAGTCTGCGGGAAGTGCCACGTGGTATCAGGCAGACGATGGGATACCTTCTTTAAAATACCACCATGCGGCACGGTGGCGGAAATCACAACCGGCAATCCTGGAAAGGCGATTAAGTGCA
The DNA here is from genome assembly GCA_024275235.1 of Deltaproteobacteria bacterium. GTDB lineage: Bacteria > Desulfobacterota > Desulfobulbia > Desulfobulbales > VMSU01 > JAADIV01. The sequence goes on along the minus strand of JAJRZN010000028.1, from coordinate 3,435 downwards.
TTGCCTGTCATATGCCGCGGACAATCCGGCCGCTGGTGGAAGGTGGGGAGCCCAAACCCGTCCGCAGGCATCTCTGGCGGGGCGGTCATTATCCCGTCCAGGTTCGACAGGCCGTTAAATTTAAGCTTAAAATCACCAAACAGACGGGGGGAACCGGCGAGGCGAAGCTCACCCTGACTAATATCGGCACCGACCACTTTTTGCCCACCGGCACCCCGGACCGTTATTTAAGCGTCGCCTTTAAGCTGCGGGGAGTAGACGGCCAACTGAAGAGCAAAATCTTCAAGCTGCGCAGAACTATTATGTGGCGCCCCTTCATCATTGATCTATGGGACACCAGATTAATCAGAAATCAACCGCGAAGCTATACCTTTACCTGGCCCGAAATCACGCAAGGCAGACAACAAACCCTTAAAATCACGGTTCGATATCATTTGCTTGCTGAGGCCCGCCGCAAGAGGATAAATTACCGGAACAAGACACCGATATCATACATAATTTATCAGCATACTGAGGTTTTAGAGGGCAAACAGAAATTGAAGATTGGACTGGAGGAACAACGGTAACGTAGAGACAAGGCATGCCTTGTCTCTACAATCTGAAAATTATAAATGGTCATAGCAGCCAGGGAATAAACATCCTCGTCCGTTGCATATAATCCCCGTAGACCGGACCGAAGAAATGAATATTCTCACGCTCCTCCACCTTTGCCGCCGCGATGACAAAGCCGCTGACCATAATAATCAAACCAATATTCAACCAGGTAATATGCTTAAAAAAAGCGCCCCAGCCTAAAAAAAGCAGGGAGCTGTACATCGGATGCCTGATATAGCGGTACAGCCCCTCTTCTACAACATTGACGGTGTTCTCAAAAGAAAAGTTTTCCGGCGTATCATGCCGTTTATTATGACCGCCGAGCCGTTTAAGCATCATTAGAGACTGAATAACGAAAAAAATTGAGATGAGTAACAGCAGCCAGGCTAAAATATGGAGCGGGGAAAAAGGTTCCGTGAACCAGTATGGGTAATTCAGTAACATCAGGAGTAAAACCCCCTCGAAGACAAAAAACCGATAAAAACCGTGGGCCTTTGGATTACCCAGAGCACGCCAGGAGAAACGGATAAAGAACAGAGTACAGATAATGAACAGGGCGATTCGCGGCACAGTAGAAATCCTCAATTTTTTGGAATAGTTAATTCAAGGGAGACATCTCTTTTCCCGATTTTCTTCTGAGACAGAGGTACGATAAAAGACCAGAAAAAGCAATGAATGCTTGCGGTATCCACAAAAAATCGTGTTTTAAAACCAGGCCCGCAGCCCTATGAGCAGACGGACATTATCCACATCACCGCCCTCTTCCCTGACATAATCAGCACTCTGGCCGTAAAGCCGATTCCAGTTTAAACCGATATAAGGGGCGAACTCACGCCGAATCTCATAACGCAGACGCAGGCCGGTCTCGATATTCGCCAGTCCTGAACCGGTGGCCGTGGCCGGATCATCCTTGGTGTAGACATTTATCTTGATTTCAGGCACCAGAATCAGGCGCTGGGTAAACAGAATATCATACTCAACCTTTAAACGGGCGGCGGCCCTGCCGTTATCGCCAATAAAAATGGCACCGTCAACATCAAAAAAATAGGGCGCCAGCCCTCTGAACCCCAGAACAAGCCAGTCCCGATGCGGAGCGGGATCTTCCGACTTGTCATGCCGCCAGCCGGCCTGCAGATCCCAGAAGGGAGCGACAGCCCGGCTGTAAAGGGTCTGGAATTCCATATCCCGTATCTCGCCGGAGACATATTCCCCCTCCGTCTTGAGCCATAATTTATTTAAATCCTTGCCAACCCAGCCCTCAGCATCCCAGACCAGAGGATTACTGCCATCGGCGCTGCGAATCTCCAGCTGGTTAATCATCACCCTGGTCAGCAAAGGATCATCGTTCATGCCGCCGGCCAGAGCTGTGGTCGGTAAAATCAGCGTCAACACGGCAAATAGTATAATTTTCATAATTCCCCCTAAGAGACAATAACTTTACGGAACATTCCCAGCATATGATAGAGCAGGTGGCAGTGAAAGGCCCAGCCGCCCATGGCGTCGGCGCTGACGAGATAGCTTATCCGGGCGCCCGGCTGGACAATCACCGTGTGTTTACGCGGAATATAACGGCCGTCGCCGGTCTCCAGTTCACTCCACATACCGTGCAGATGCATGGGGTGATTCATCATGGTGTCGTTGATAAAGGTGATTCGCAGGCGTTCCCCGTATTTGAAGGGGATGGGCTCGGCATCGGCATATTTTATCCCGTTTATCGACCACATATAACGGGCCATGTTGCCGGTGAGATGGAGCTGAATCTCCCGGCCCGGTTCCCTGGGGTCGGCGGTGGGATAGAGATTACGGAGATCGGCGTAAGTCAATACCCGGCGGCCGTTACGCCGCAGGCCGACACCTGGATCATCGAGGTGATATTGCGGATTCAGGGCCCTGGCATCAACCTGGGGGCCGTATTCGCTGGCAGCGTGTACCACCGGGGTATCACTTCCCATTCCCGCCGGGCCGCGTTTTATCATCTGTCCCATGGCGGCCATTTTATGTCCGGCCGCGCCTCTGCCGGGCATGACCATATCAGGCATGTTATGAGCCTTGCCGCCCTGCCCGGCCGCGGCACTGACCGCCATCCCCATATCCTGGTGGGTCAGGATGGGATAGGGATCAAGGGCCGGGATATCCGCTTGCAACGCCGGGTCGGGCGTCAGGGTACCGCGGGCATATCCCGAGCGGTCAAGGGCCTGGGCAAAGAGGCAATAGGGGCGCTCATCAGGTTTCACAATCACGTCGTAGGTTTCAGCCACCCCGATTCTGAACTCATCCACTGTTACCGGCTCAATATTCTGACCGTCAGCGGCAACCACCGTCATTGTCAGCCCCGGAATACGGACATCAAAGAAGGTCATGGCCGAGCCGTTTATAATCCTGAGCCGTATCTTCTCGCCCCGCTTGAAAAGGCCGGTCCAGCCCATGCCCGGCGGCCGGCCGTTCATCAGAAAGGTATAGGTATAGCCGGTAACATCGGAGAGATCACGGTCGCTCATCCGCATCCGGTTCCACATACTCCTCGCCGCCCAGGTGCGGGTCAGCCCCTGCCGCCTTATATCACGCTCAAGATCGCCGATTGTACGTTCATTAAAATTATAATAATCGCTCATTTTCTTAAGCTTGGCGTAGATATCAGCCGGGTCTTCATCGGACCAGTCGGAGAGCATGATCACATAATCCCGCTCATAGCTGAAGGGCTCCGGCTCATTTGGTTCAACAATGAGCGGCCCGTATAAACCGGTCTGTTCCTGAAAGCCGGAGTGACTGTGATACCAGTAGGTACCACTCTGCCGAAGTTGAAACTCATAATGATAGGTGCCGCCGGGAGCGATGCCCTTG
>JAJRZN010000027.1 GCA_024275235.1 Deltaproteobacteria bacterium | reverse complement strand
TTTAACTCAGCGGGAATTAATTACAATACTGAGGCAGCATAAAATTTTAGTGCCCCTGGTGAACTGTTACTAATACTTCGAGGTGCGCCGTGCAGACAGATATCGGAGAATCTATTACCTATGAGGTAAAAAAGGATGTTGCCAGCCGGTATTTCGGTTTTCGTAAACTGATAGAAGATGACAAGTTAGCCTTACGGGAGGGAATCAGCAAATACAGCCGCATCCTGGAGAAGCGCATCAGCTTTGAGCTCATCCGTATTTATATTTTATTAAAAGATGAGGACTTAATCGGCCGTTTTTTAACCATAAGCGGCTTAAACAAGCAGATGTTTTATGATCCCTATCTTACGGAATCGGCGACTATCCGTCAGCGGGTTTTTGAAGGGATAAGGCTGCGGGGCTTGACCAGAAAAGGGCGCTATAAAAATGCCGTGCTTGACTGTTATGAACGTCTGACTATACATGTGGAGCAATATCGAGCCCGGTTCGCAGAATTAAGTGATGAACAAAAGATGATCAGCGAGGAGATCAAGATATTCTATCAGAAAAATGATTTAAGCGCCATTATGGGATTCTTGAGGTCACTCGATGCCGTTGATATCCCTCTCGAAGGCGCTATGGCACCCGCCATGGCCGGTGAGATGGATGACAAACTGCGTATCTCACCGCCGCCCGCGATTGATTATTATCTGCCGCTCATGCCGCCCCTGACTCCCTTGGCTGAGGTGCGTGGAGAGCTGAAAAAAATAAGCGCCCTGGCCTTTAAGCGCCACAAGGATGATATTCTCGCCTTTCTAGCCGCTCACCGCGCCTCAGAAACGGAAGTTTGCCGGAGATAATCCCAGAAGGCCTGATAATGATTGGGCATGGTGCGCTTTGCGTAGCGTATCAGATAAAAATCACGCCGCATATTTTGGCTGGGCAGGGGAAGTTCGATGAATTCGCCTCTTGTCAGTTCATCTTGTACTGCCACCCGTGACAGGCACGAAATTCCCAACCCGGCCCTTACCGCCTCCTTTACAGAGGCTGATGAGCCCAGGATGGCGGCGATTCGCTCCTTTTTAATCTCGATACCGGCCTGGGTCAGTAAGCGCAGCATGTTGATTCTGGTGCCGGATCCCTCTTCCCTCAGGATAACAGGATTATCGGCCAACGGCGTCCCGCCTGGCCGGCCTTGATGATCCGCCGTTCCGACAAAGACCAGCTCATCTTTGATAAAGGGGCAATACTCCAGCAGGGGATTGTCGTTTCTGGCCCCCACCACTCCTGTAAATATTTCGTGATTGAGAACCATGTCCGCTATTTTTGAGGTGTCATTAATTATAATCTCAAAGGCGGTATCCGGGTGAGCGGTCCTGAAACGAGCGGCCAGGGCGGGGAGGATATAGGTGCCGGGAATGGTGCTGGCTCCTATAATCAGATTTCCCCGTACCCGGCCGTCCTCGAAGAGAAAGTTTTCACTGAGTTTGTCCACCCTGTCCAAGAGCCGTATTACATCGGGGTATAGTTTGTCGGCCTTGGGGGTGGGGGCTATGCGGCGGCCCAGGCGGTCAAATAAACGGCAGGAAAATTCCGCCTCTAAGTTTTTTATGTGTTCGCTGATGGTGGGTTGGCTGATATTTAACTTCTCAGAGGCCTTGGTAAAACTCTTGTGCTGGTAAACCGCAGCGAATATTTTTAAATGATGAAAATCCATATTTCCCTAATTATTTGGTAACTTCAGCGAAATGCCCGTAATTAGCAATACTTGATTGTTTTTTTTAGTAAACTATTCAGCGTGATGCCTAAAAGTGACGATTATTTTAGATTCACGGTTATGGCTTAATTATGAATTTGCCGCTCTTGGCATTCCAGCTATAACCACTGCCGAACCAGATATCTTCAATAAGATCCATGTCAATTTTCAGGCCCTTGACCTCGGAATAATCGTCATAGACGGTTAGGATCTCCTGATCGTCAATACGGTTGTCCATATTCTTGTCGGCCCAGTGAAAGGGGAGCATCTTGATCTCTTTGGCACCGGCTATTGCCTGTGGCCGGCCGCCGAAACGGCGGGAGGTAATGGTGCCTCGCAGTTTCAGGGTGGTTGTTAGGCCGCGCCTGGTCTTGAGGACATAACCCAGAGTCAGCTCGCCATGTTTGATGCGGCCCAGACATTTCAGGCTGCCGGTTTTTTTGTCCACCGTTACTGCGGCGGCGGAATGGGCCAGGACGACTTTTGCGCCAGCGGGAATATACTCCCTGATGATAAAAGATAGAGGCTTGCGGCCGGTATTTCTGACGCGCAGCAGGACGGGGAAGGAACGTCCGGGTACGCTGTGGGCGGGTAATATACGTTGGGCCGAGATGCGGGGATTCATATAGGCGCTTTGCCACCACCAGAGGGCCGCGATAATTATCCCAATACCTGTAAGAAGAACCGCGATGAGCGGCCGGGATTTTTTTTTAGAGCCGGATGGCGCTGTTTCGGGCGGGGTAATCTCCGGGGCGGCCGGAGCCGGAGCCGGAGCATTTTCGGCCGTATCCTGTTTCACCAGCGGCTGGCTGGTTTGCTCCTCCTCATCGAGGATTTCGGCCAGCTCAACCTGCAGAGCCTCGGCTAATTTGAGGGCGTTGGCCCTCTTTATGGAGGGATAACGGCGGTTTTCCCAACGGGAGATGGTATCCGTTGTCACTTCAACCGTTGTCGCCATGTAGAGTTGAGTCAGATCCTGCGCCTCACGCAATTCCCGAATTTTCCGGCCGTTGATCTTGACCATGGGCACTCCGCCCCGGCTTATTTTATGTTCATCCATCCGTCAACCTTCAAGCTCTTTTCCTGTGCTGGATAATGCTGCGGGAGGGCCGGCGCAGTGTGGAATATCACCGCAGACTGTCAGGCAGGTTTAAGTTCGAGCCACCTCTATTATCTCTAAACGGATCATTTCCGCCAGTACCTCGGCCAGGGGCAGTCCCACCACATTGGAATAGGAACCGGATATTTCCTGGATCATGAAGCCGCCAATTCCCTGAATGCCATAGGCTCCGGCCTTGTCAAGGGGCTCATTGGTGGTGGCGTAGACCCGGCATATCTCCGGCGGCCAATCAGCAAATCTCACCTCAGTTCGAATAGCGTGGCAGACAAAAATATTACGTTGATGATTAAGCAGGCAGAAACCAGTCCATACCTCGTGGCGATGACCGGCCAGCCGGGTCAGCATGACAGCAGCCTCCTCGCTGCTGCCGGGTTCGCCAAGTATGGTGCCGTTAATTACTACCGCGGTATCGGCAGACAGTATCCAGCTGTCGTCCTCCGTGACCTGGGCCGCGCGGGCCTTGGCGGCTGCGAGGCGTTTGACAAAATGTTCCGCTTCTTCATCGGGCTTTTCCGTTTCATCAATTTCTGTTGTCACTATCTCAAAATTCAGTCCCAGGGCGGCAAGCATCTCCCGTCGCCGGGGAGAACCGGAGGCCAGAATTAACGGCCTCAGGGGGCGGAACAGCTCGGTTTCAGGCGGTGGCGCGGCGCTCATTGTCAGGCCCTGATCGAGTAACCGCCGTCGACGACAACGGTCTGGCCATGGATCATCTCGGCTGGTTTACTGCATAAAAAGAGACTGACATTGG
>JAJRZN010000269.1 GCA_024275235.1 Deltaproteobacteria bacterium | reverse complement strand
GGTTTGTTCACGGCCGCCTTTCAGATTACCGTACTTGGTACTAAAGGGCCGGTGGGGGTTAACGCCGGTAATACCATCAAACCCACCAATCTCTTTCTCACCCTCTGTTCACCGATTACCGGCCTGATGAATTATTTTAAGGAGAAGAGATTTGCCTATCCGGTGGCCATTCCCTTTGCCATTGGCATTGTGAGCGGTGCCTTCTTTATCGGGCCGCCACTCTCTGCCAAGTATTTGAATCTGGCCTCTTTTAAATTCTATCTTGGTATTATCTGCTTTTTTATCGGTATCAAGCTGTTCATAGAGTCACTGCCCGGCTCAATTGCCAAGAAAAAGGCTATGAAGGCCATTGTCCAGAAATTTAACGCCGCGGTTAAGGAGGCCAAGTCCTCGGGTAAGGCGATGGAGATGGGCAAAATAGAATTTGATAAATTTAATTTCATTAATTTTGATATGCGGTTCTGGGGCGAGACCTTTGTGGCCCGGCCGCTGATGATGCTGGTGGGCGGTATATTTATGGGGATAATTGCCTCGTCATTTGGAGTCGGCGGCGGTTTCATGTTTATGCCCTTTATGACCACCATGGTGGGCTATCCCATGTATCTCGCCGTGCCAATCGCCCTGGCCGGTACCTTTGCCACCTCCACCGGGGCCATTGCCAAATATGTCCTTATGGGTTATCAGCCGGATTGGATTATGGCCGCCTTGATTGCCGCGGGAGCTATGTGCGGCGGGATCGTCGGCCCCAAGATTCAGAAAAAGCTGCCGGAGATATTCCTGAAACGGATGCTGGCCTTAGCGCTTATTATTGTATTTATGAAATACACCAGCCTGTTGCCATTCATGCGCTGAGAAAGCCGGGGCAGAATGATTTCGGCGGTATTTTGCCAAGATCATTCCGCCCCATAGTGCTGGGAGTTTATTAAGGAGAAGGATATGAAGAAATCTGTGTACTCAATATGCGGCATGTGTACGGTTCGCTGCCCAATCAGAGTAGAGGTGGAGGATAACCGGGTGAGCTGGATTGAGGGCAACCCGTATTTGATGGATCACGCTCTCTGCGCCAAAGGCTCGGCAGGGGTAGCGCTGCTTGATGATGACGAACGTCCCCGGCAGCCTCTGATTCGGGAGGGCGGCCGGGGTGCCGGGCGCTGGCGGCAGGTGAGCTGGCCCACGGCCTATGATTATATCACGGAAAAATTAAAGAAGATCAAGCATGAGTATGGCCCGGAATCGGTTGTTCTCTCCTCGCGGGGCGGCCCGTGGCAGTCCATGTATAAAACCTTTATTCATGCCTATGGTTCACCCAATTATACCAATCACGACTGCACCTGCGGCCGTAATACTCACCACGCCAGCATGTCGTTAAACGGTGTCGGCCGCAAGGGCTTTGCCTATGATGTTAAGAATACCCGGCATATGGTACTTTTTGGCCGCAACTATTTTGCCTCACTGCAGATCGCTCAGGGCAACCAGATATTAGATATGTTAGACAAGGGCGGCCGACTTACCTATGTCGATGTGCGGCAGACCATGACCGGAGTGAAGGCCGATCGCTTTTTTCTGGTTCGTCCCGGTACTGACTACGCCCTGGCCCTCGCCGTGATCCATGAGGTGATAAAGAGAAATATCTACTCTAAAGATTTTATTGATAAATACGTCAGCGGCTTTGATGAATTATGCGCCTTTGCCGAAGAATATACCCCGGCCTGGGCGGCCAGGGAGTGCGGAATCAAGGAAAAGGCGATTATGGCCTTTGTCGATGAACTGGCGGAGGATATGCCCAGGGTTATCTTTCATCCCGGCTGGAATTTGTCCCGCTACAAGGATTCCTTTTATGTGAGCCGTGCCCTGCACATTCT
>JAJRZN010000026.1 GCA_024275235.1 Deltaproteobacteria bacterium | reverse complement strand
GCGGCAATAAAATCCACCCCGGCCAATTTGCTTTCCACCATGGTATTAACAGCGTTATTGCCGCCGCCGCCGATGCCGATAACCTTGATATTGGCCCGGCTTTCTGATTCAGCTAATACAAATGTCATAATTTTCTCTCCCCATGCCCAACTTTATATGAAAGTCGCTGGTAACCACTCAGTTACAGTGCTGCTTGATGCCCGCCTAAAACATCTTACCAAGAAAACCCTTTAAACGGCTGCTGATTTTACCCATGGCCTGTCGATTACGGTGAGCTACTGCCAGCTGATTGCGGTTACGCAGACCGTACAGGACAAGCCCCACCCCGGTGGCGCATTGCGGGGTATTAATAATATCCGTCACCCCGCCGAGATCAGTGGGATTACCAAGCCGTACCGGCTGATCAAATATCTGTTCCGCCAGATCCTGAATATTAGCGAGTAAGGCCGTACCGCCGGTGAGAACTACCCCGGCGTTGACATATTCTTTATAGAGCATATTGTTTTCAGCCCGTTCATTCATTTCCTGATTAACCATGGTCAGCATTTCTTCAATGCGGGGCTCAAGGATCTCACCCATCACCCGTTGAGACAGCCGGCGGGGGTTTCGTCCGCCAACGCTGGGCACCTCAATAGCCTGGTCTTTATCTATCATCCCCGAAATGGCGCTGCCGTAAAGCTCCTTTAAACGCTCCGCCTCTTTCATCGGGGTACGAAGACCGATGGAGAGATCATTGGTCAGATTATTTCCCCCCAGCCCCAGAACATAGGTGTGCTTGATGGTACCCTCAAAGAAAATAGCCAGATCAGAGGTTCCACCGCCAATATCAAGGAGGGCGACCCCCAGTTCCAACTCCTCCGGAGTCAGAATGGCCGCCGCTGAGGCCAATTGTTCCAGCACCACGTTGGCCACCTCCAATCCCGCCACATTACAACACTTGACAATATTATGAATAGCAGTGGAGGCCCCGGTGACAATATGGACATCGGCCTCGAGCCGCACTCCGGTCATACCCTGCGGGTCCTGAATCCCGGATTGGTCATCAACGGTAAATTCCTGGGGCAGGACATGAATAATTTTCTGATCCTGGGGGATGGGCACCGCCCTGGCAGCCTCCACTACCCGGCCGATGTCATCCCTGGTAACTTCCTCATTCTTGATGGGAATCAGCCCATGGCTGTTAAAACCCTTAATATGACTGCCGGCTATTCCCACATATACCGTGGTAATATCGCAGTTGGCCATCATCTCCGCCTCTTCAACGGCCTTTTTTATTGACTTGACGGTACTGTCGATATTGACCACAACCCCTTTACGTAATCCAATGGAGGGATGCACCCCCATACCAATTATCTCGGCCTTACCATCATTGATTTCGCCCACCACCACACAAATCTTGGTGGTACCGATATCAAGTCCTACGATTAATTCCGCTGTATCGTGCCGCGCCATTTATTCACCATTTTCTGCCGATGCAAACCACTGTTACAAGTGGTAAATTACCCAAATATTACCACTTAGAATAATTAAATGATAACTGCCTAAAATTCAATATTTTTATCATAACTTTAACTCAGCTAATTAGAAAAACACCAGTAACTATCCAGCTATCTATTTTTTACCACCAGTATCTTTTCATTACCATAACCCATTTTAATATATGATACCTCTTTGAACTTACGATGTTTATAAAGCCATTCCAAAACCTTGGCGAGACGGGAATAAGAACGTCTGTCAATTACCGCGCCAAGATATATGGGAAACGGCCTGTCGGCCAGAAAAAGAACCTCCCCCCCCTTCCTGCGGAAATGAAGCTCTGAAATATTCTGCCTCGGCAAAAAGTCACTGCCAAGTCCGGCATAATGGATAAATTTCAGGGCCAGGGTTAAAGAGCCGCCCGGCCCGGTCTTTGCCGCCGCCGGCAAGCCGCTGATAACGGGATAATCGAGTTCTTCCCCCGCCTCAACCGCGGCAATCACCCTGCCATGTCTGTCGACATAACTCAGCTTGCCGCCCTGGTTTAAGAGGCACAGCGGTTTTCTCTCCTTAATGTTTATTATCAGACGGTTGGGCCACTGCCGGTCCACCTCCGCCCCGGCAATCCACGGCTCCGCGGCCAGCCGGGCCTTAATCTTGTCGGGATTCAGGGAGAGAAGATTATCGCCGACTCTCACCCGCCCTAAGATCAAAACCCTGTCACGCCGCAGCCGGTGCATACCGTTGATCCTGATCTCGGTTATCTGAAAGAAATCAGAGCGGCTGAGCGAGTGATAGACCAGCATCCCAAGCCCCACTGCCCCACCGCCGATGACCGCCAGCAGGAGAACAAGCAGGATAAACTGGCGGCGGTTTTCAGAGGTACAGCGGCCTAAAATATGGACTAACCAATCCCCTGCTGTCCGTTTCATTGCTGCCCCCGCCTGTCATGGATCATCAAAGCGGCCCATTAATCTTACCTCCGGTTCCAGATCTATACCGCTGGCGGCCTTAACCCTTTCCTGTACCAGACGCATGAGCCGCACAAAGTCCCGCGCCGCGGCCCCCTGGTTATTAACCAGGAAATTAGCGTGTTTCATCGAGACCATGGCCCCGCCCCCCCGCAACCCCTTCAGGCCGGCGGCCTCAATAATCCTCCCGGCCGCCTCATCAGGCGGATTTTTAAAGAAAGAACCGGCGCTGGCGGCTTTGGGCTGTTTCGCCCGCCGCAACCGGTTTAATTCCCGGCAGCGAGCCTTAATCCCCTCTGGATTCGCCGGACGCAGCCGAAAAATAACCGCACTGATAATATTTTCCCCCAGCCCCGGCCAGCTCCGGTAACTTAACTCGCCCGGCCGAAAATCATGGCGGAAGATCTCTCCCTCCCGGTTCATAAGCTCCGCCGCCTCTACCACTTCGGACATCTCATGTCCCCAGGCCCCGGCATTCATCTTCAGCGCCCCGCCCACGGTACCGGGAATTCCGGCGGCAAATTCCAGACCGCTTAAGCCCCGCTCAGTGCACCAGTCAAGCAGTCCGGCGAGGCCGCGGCCCGCCTCTACACGCAACAGCCCCTCCCCGGCCAGCGGCTGTATACGGCCCAGCTCCGAACCAAGCAGGATTACCACCCCCGCAAGCCCGCTGTCCGCCACCAGAATATTACTGCCCCGCCCCACCACCCACCAGGGGATTGTCAAACGGGATAAAGCCTTGAGCAGGCGGCTCAAATCGGCAGTCGAGGCTGGATAACAAACCCCGGCGGCCGGCCCGCCCACTCCCAGGGTGGAAAGCGTGGCCATGGGAACATTCCGCTCAATTCTGCCGGTCCAAAGCCCTGCCAGCTCTTGAATATATGCCTGACAACCGGATTTTATTCTGTCTCCCCCCCGCCCTTAATTGCTGCTAACACCTGTTCTCCAGCCCGCCATATACTCCCGGCCCCCAAGGTCAGAACCACATCCCCCTTCAGCAGAAAAGGGAGTACCCGGGCTGCCGCTTCATTGACCTCGGCCACAAAATGAACCCCCTTCTGGCCGTGGGCTCTAATTTGTTCCAGCAGGGCCTCGGATGAGACCCCGGCAATGGGATCTTCATCGGCAGGATAGATATTGGTCATAAACAACATATCCGCCTGATGAAAGGCGGTGCAGAACTCCTTAAACAACCCCTGAGTCCGGCTGTAACGATGAGGCTGAAAGATCACCACGAGGCGCCGTTTTGGCCAGGCCTCACGCAGGGCTCTGAGCGTGGCCCTGATCTCGGTTGGATGATGGCCGTAATCATCAATAACCGTGATCCCGGCGGCTTCTCCCTTAATTTGCAGACGACGCTGTACCCCGGAATACTCAGCGAGAGCGCTGCGGATCATCTCAAAAGATACCCCCAGTTCCATGGCCACCGCCATGGCGGCCAGGGAGTTATAGACATTGTGAGTGCCGGCCAGGGGCAGATCTATGGTGCCCAATACCTCATGGCCACGGCATAATTCAAAACTTGAACTCAACCCCTTAGTCACTATGTCCCGGGCGTGAATATCGGCCTGAGCGCTCAGACCGTAGGTGATAACCCTTTTCCTGATCTGCGGCAGGAGGCTGGCAATATTATCATTATCAAGACAAAGGACAACAACCCCGTAAAAGGGAATTTTATGAATAAACTCCATGAATACGGCCTTGATTTCTTCAATATCATGGTAAAAATCAAGGTGTTCCAGGTCAATATTCGTAACAATCTCAATTACCGGGGCCAGGTGTAAAAATGAGCCGTCGCTCTCATCGGCCTCCGCCACCATGAACTCACCGCTGCCTAATTTGGCGTTGCTGTCCATGCTGTTCACCAAACCGCCAATGGCCACGGTGGGGTCGAAACCGGCCTGAGCCAGCAGCCAGCCAGTGAGCGAGGTGGTGGATGTTTTACCGTGACTGCCGGCCACGGCAATGCCGTATTTTTTCAGGCGCATTAACTCCGCTAACATCTCGGCCCTGGGAATCACCGGAATTTTTTATTTGCGGGCCGCCGTCACCTCGGGATTATCATCACGGATGGCAGAGGAAATAACCACCACCTCCGCCCCGCTGATCCAGGTGGAGCGGTGACCGATATGGATTTCCGCCCCGGCCGCCGCCAGGTGCCGGGTAATGTCGCTTTCTCTGAGATCGGAGCCGCTTATCTTATAACCGAGATTAAGCAGCAGTTCGGCAATACCGCTCATCCCGATGCCGCCGATACCGACAAAATGTATGCGTTTATTTTTATGGTACATTTACTCAGCTCACCATTAACTTCTCACATTCATCAACTATTGCCACCGCCGCTTCCGGACGGGCCAGCTTCCTGACCTGTTTTTCCATCTCGTGGCGCGACTCATTATTATTTAATATTTCTACTATGGCCCGGCCCAGAACCGCGGGGGTTAAATCCCGCTCCCTAAACATCATCGCCGCCCCGGCCGCCACCAGATAATCAGCATTTTTTTCCTGATGATTATCCGCCGCGAAGGGAAAGGGGATGAGAATAGCGACCTTGCCCAATACGGTTAATTCGGCCAGGGTAGTGGCCCCGGCCCTGGAAACCATTAGGGAAGCCGGTCTGTAAATCCGGGCCATATCCTTAAAAAACGCCCCGACCTCCGCCTCTACCCCGAGCTTCTTCCAGGCCTCACGGCTCACCGATTCATCCTCTCTGCCGGTTTGATGAATCACCCGGAAACCGGCCGGGAGTTCCGCTAAAATACCGCCCACGGCCTCCGGCAGCAGGGTATTTAAACGATGCGCCCCCTGACTGCCCCCGAGAATCAACAGAACCGGCTCCTCGGCGGGCGGCAAGGCGGCGGCCTTAATAATCTCCTGCCGCACGGGGTTACCGCTGAAATAACATTTCCGCGGCCGAAAATACCCCTCACTGCCGGGAATCGACAAAAATACCCGCCGCGCCACCCGGCCCAACTGCCGGTTGGCCAAACCAGGCACTGAATTCTGCTCATGAATGGCAGCAGGGATTCCCAAAAGCCGGGCCGCCACTATCACCGGCCCGGTGACATAGCCCCCCACCCCGAAAACCAGAGCGGGTTTAAATTCCCGCAGCAGACGAAGGGCCTCCAGCAGACTCATGGGCAGCCCCAGCATGGTTCTCAATTTCCCCATGATCCCGCCTCCCTTCAAGGCCCCGCAATGCATAGTCCTGGCCTCAAAGCCATAGCGGCTCAAGCCTTCCTTATCCACGGCCCGGCCGGTACCGGCGAAGAGGATGCGGGCGGCCGGATTACGGCGTTTTATCTCCTGGGCCACGGCAATTCCCGGGAATAGATGACCGCCGGTGCCGCCGCCGGTAATAATTATCCTGAGCTGTTCCTTAGTCATCCAGAGCCCTGCCCGCCAGCTTGCGTACCGCCTGCTGAAACACCTCACCCCGCTCCCCATAGCTCCTGAACATATCGAAACTGGCACAGGCCGGTGACAGCAGAACGATATCGCCCGAGACACTTAATTCAGCCGCCCGTTCCACCGTCCCCTCAAGGGAATCATGGAGTTCCAGGGGGCATAAACCGCGACAGGCGGCCGCCATTTCAAAACGGGCCTCACCAATCAAGAGCATGGCCTTGACCCTTTCTCTGATCAGCGGCCGCAGCAGCTCATAACCGCCGTCCTTGCTCAGGCCGCCGGCGATGAGAATAACCGGACACTCCATACTCCCCAGGGCGGCGGCCGCGGCCCCGACATTGGTGGCCTTGGAATCATCTATATACTGAACCCCGTTAATCTCCGCCACCGGGGTCAGACGATGGGCCAGGGGCTGAAAGGCCTCTAAACCGGCCGCGATATCCGCCCTGCCGCAGCCCGCCGTTGCGGCGCTTAAAATCGCTGCCGCGGCGTTGGCCGGATTTGGTGCCAGGGCCAGGGCGCCGGGCAGCTGGTAATCTGCCGCCGCCAGCCCCTTCAAAAGACGGATACGGCCGCCCTCAATCACAGCCTCCAGCCCTGGAGCCGAACCAAAATAATATCTTTAGGCCAGGGGCGGATTCTCTCCAAGAAGCCGACAAATCATGGGGTCATCGGCATTTAAGACAGCGCTGTCATCGGCGAGCTGATTACGCAGGAGACTCATCTTACTCAAGGCATAATCCTCCATGGTCTTATAACGATCCAGATGATCGGGGGAGATATTAAGAATAACCCCCAGCCGCGGCCTGAAGCCGCCCGCCATATCCAGCTGAAAACTGCTCACCTCCAGCACCGCCCAGTCAGCCTCCTGGGGCCCGGATAAATAATCAGTGAGGGGGGTGCCGATATTACCACCGACAAAGACCTTCCGGCCCGCCGCCCGCAGCAGGTCAGCAAGCAGGGTGGTAACGGTAGTCTTGCCGTTGGTGCCGGTTACGGCCATCACCGGAGTACGCAAATAATCGGGGGCCAGGGCCAGTTCGCCGATTACCGCGGCACCCCGCCGCCCGGCCGCCTGGAGCAAAGGCAGATCCGGCACACCGGGACTGACGATTATCACCTCGGCGGCCTCAAAAAATTCCCGGCTGTGGCCGCCCAGCTCATATTCGACCCCCTGCCCGGCCAGCCAATGAGCCTTCTCCGCCTCCACCGCCCCGGCATCGCTCACCGAGACCACGGCTCCCAGTCCCTGACAAAAGCGCAGCGCTGAGCGCCCGGATTTACCGAGGCCGACAATCAAGACCCTGGTTTGAGGGCGAATCAACATGAGCTTAACGTAATTTAAGGGTGGCCAGAGCGCTGAGCCCCAGAATAATGGAGACTATCCAGAATCTTACCACCACCTTTGGTTCCTCCCAGCCCATCTTCTCAATATGATGGTGAAAAGGGGCCATCAAAAAAATCCGCTTACCGCCGCTGACCTTGAAATATCCCACCTGCATCATTACCGACAGGGCCTCCATGACAAAGATACCGCCCACCAGAGCCAGGAGTATTTCCTGCTTGGTGATGACGGCAATACCCCCCATGGCGGCACCAAGGGCCAGAGAGCCGGTATCGCCCATAAAGATCTGGGCCGGATAGGCGTTAAACCACAAAAACCCCAGACAGGCTCCCACCATGGCACCACAGAAAACCGCCACCTCACCGGCTCCGGCCACATAGGTAATATGCAGATAATGGGCCAGAACAACGTGACCGGCCAGATAGGAAAATATAAGGTACACGGCGCTGGTCACCACGGTGGGGCCGGTTACCAGGCCATCTAAGCCGTCGGTGAGATTAACGGCGTTGGAAGAACCGACAATCACCAGAACCATGAAAAATATATATCCCCAGCCCATATTGATCTGGACGTTCTTAAAAAAGGGTACAGTGAGCGCCTCATTAACCGCCGGATCACGATAGATAAAATATCCGGCTAACAGGGCGCCGCTGACCTGTAAAATAATTTTACCCCAGGGGCTAAGGCCCCGGCTGTTTTTCCGTCTTATCTTGCGATAATCGTCATAGCCGCCGATGGCCGCGAACCAGACGGTAATAAATAAAATTATCCAGACATGGGGATTATCGAGTTTGACCCAGAGCAAGGTGGTTATAACCATGGAGAAAATAATCAGCAGCCCCCCCATGGTGGGTATTCCCTGTTTGGCCAGATGACTGGCCGGGCCGTCCTCCCGGATGATCTGGCCTATTTTATAATCCCGCATGGAGCGGATAAACCACGGCCCCAGGAAAATAACAATTAAAAAGGCGCTGACCGTTGCCCCCACGCAGCGGAAGGTAATATAGCGGAAGACATTAAAGCCGCTGAACAGGTGGTGAAGGGGATATAAAAATTGATAAAACATCAGTCCCCTTTCCGGGCCGCAAACTCATTGTTTAAAGGCTCAATAAATCTCTCCATCCGCATTCCCCTTGAGCCCTTGATCAGCAGCAGATCATCGGCACCGATTTTTCCCCTGCCAAGCAGATCGCCCAGGGCCTTATTCATCTCTTCGGCCCCGGCACAGATCATTATCCGTTCCCTGTCCATTCCGGCTTTAACGGCACCAGCGGCCATTATTCCGGCAAATTCACCGATGACAAGCAGATAATCAAAGCCCTCCTTTGCCACTCTGCCGCCCAGCTCCTCATGGGCCGCGGCGCTGACGCCGCCAAGCTCCAGCATATCGCCAAGCAGCGCGGCGCATTTACCGCCCCTGCTGATTTTGCGGGCCGCGGTTAAGGCCGCCCGCATGGAGACGGGATTGGCGTTATAGGAATCGTTAATCACCCGCAAACCGCTGGCAAGCCTCATAAGCTGCAGGCGGTTGTCCGGCGGCCTGAACGATTCAAGCCCGGCAATAATATCCACGAATTCAAGGCCCGCCGCATGGGCGATGGCCGCGGCCGCCAGACCGTTTAACATATTATGTTCGCCCATGGCCCGCAGTCTCACCCGGCCCTGCCGGGTGCCTATTTTCAAGGTAAAGGCCAGGCCGCTCTCCCCCCAGACCTTAGGGTAGCAGCCCCTGACCTCAGCCTCCTGACGACGACCGAAACTAACCACCGTCCCCCGGCGCCCCCGAATTAGACGGCGAACCTCAGGGTCATCAATATTAGCGGTCAGGATGGTTGAGGAGCGGCTGTGACTCAACAATTCGCCCTTGGCCGCCGCCACCCCTTTAATATCGCCAAGCCCCGCGAGATGGGCCGGATGAATATTGTTTAAACAGGCAATATCGGGATCGGCAATCTCGGT
>JAJRZN010000025.1 GCA_024275235.1 Deltaproteobacteria bacterium | reverse complement strand
TCATCACCTGGTTTCCAGTTGGCGGGGCAGACCTCGCCGTGTTCTTCGACAAACTGCAGGGCATCGAGGACACGGATGGCCTCGTCCACATTGCGGCCCAGGGGCAGGTCGTTGATGGTTTCATGGCGGACTATGCCTTCCTTGTCGATCAGGAAAAGACCGCGCAGGGCAACGCCGTCACTTAAGAGGACGCCATAATTCTGGGATATGGATTTGTTGAGGTCTGCCACGAGAGGGAACTGAATGTCTCCGATACCACCATTATCGACGGGGGTATTCTTCCAGGCGAAATGGGTAAACTGTGAATCAACGGAAACCCCGATTATAGCGCAATTACGCTTTTTGAATTGCTCCAGGGCCTTATTAAAGGCCAGGATCTCCGAGGGGCAGACAAAGGTAAAATCCAGGGGATAGAAAAAAAGAATTACATGCTGGCCGCGGTAAGAGGATAAAGACAGATCCTGCATTGAGTTGTCGGCCATAACAGCCTGGGCGGTGAAATCAGGGGCTTCCCTGGTTACTAATGTACACATAACGAGTCTCCTTTTAGTTGTTTATTAATGATAGTTGGTATTAATAATTTTTACTAAAAATAGCACGCAATGGAGAAAAATCAACTAAAAAATAGAAAAAATAAAAATAATTTGGCGTTTTTGGGCGTAGACTCTATCTTCCGGTAAGAAAGCAAGAAGAATGAAATTTGGTCCCTAACTGGATATTAGTGCTTTCAGGTCATTAAAGGTCTGACAGGCATAAATCTTCTGGCGTATGGCAGAGCCGCCGGCCTGGCCTTTAAAATAACGACCGGCATGATTTTTTATCCGCCCCAGACATTGGTCTGGATTCAGGTGCAGAGCGATTAACTCCAGGTGGCGGGCCAGGGCTCGGCGGCGTGAGTTAAGGGTGGGAATAAATTCATCTTTCTGGAAGACCCATGGAGCGCCTAAGGCGGCTCGGCCGATCATTACGGCCTGGCAGCCGGTTTCATCCAGCATGGCTTGGACATCAGCTGAGGACTTGACATCTCCGTTGCCAATTACCGGGATATTCACCGCTTCAGCAACCATGGCAATAATGCGCCAGTCGGCCCGGCCGGAGAAGCCGTCCGACCAGGTGCGGGCGTGAACAGTAACGGCTGAAGCTCCGCTGGCCTCGGCCAGGCGGGCGAACTCAGGGGCGGTAATCTCATCGTGATTCCAGCCGCTGCGGAATTTTACCGTCACCGGCCGCCTGCTGTTAGCCACAACCTGCTTTATGATTTCAGCCGCCAGCTTTGGATTACGCATGAGAGCGGCTCCGGCCCCTTTCTTGATGACCTTGCGCACCGGGCAGCCCATATTTATATCAACAATGTCGAGATCGTAATCGTTAAGAATGGCGGCCGCCTCAGCCATTATTTCCGGTTCCGCCCCGAAGAGCTGAACCGCGAAGGGGCGCTCAGCTGTAGTGGTTTTCAGCATCCTGATGGTGGGTGGCTGCTGATAGGTAAGGCCGTGACAGCTTATCATCTCCGAGACCGTCATCCCGGCACCATATTCACGGCACAGGAGGCGGAAGGGGAGATCGGTGTAACCGGCGAGAGGGGCCAGAATGCGGCTGTTCTCTAAAAGTCTGTTGATAAGTACCGTCCCCCTTTTGTGATTTTTTATTTTTTTTATTTTTTTTTTATTAACCGGCCAGCATCTCTGACATTACGGCGGTGACATTATCAACGGTGAGGCCGAATTCTTCGAACAACTCCGCGGCCGGGGCTGATTCGCCAAAGGAATCAATGCCCACCACCCGTCCTTCCAACCCCACATATTTACGCCAATAATCGCTGACCCCGGCCTCCACGGCCAGCCTGGGAACACCTGCGGGCAAAACCATGCTTTTATATTCATCACCCTGGGTGTCAAAGGCGTTGGGGCAGGGCATGGATACCACCCTTACGCTGCGGCCCTGGGCGTTAAGCTGAGCGGCGCTCTGCATGGCCAGCTCCACCTCCGAGCCGCAGGAAATGATGATTGCCTCCGGCGCTCCATCTGGTTCTAAGAGGATATAACCCCCTTTACTTACGGCCGCTATTTGTTCCGCGGAGCGTTGCTGATGGGGCAGGCCCTGGCGGGAGAATAACAGGGACGAGGGGCCGTTCCGGCGCTCTATCGCTTCCTTCCAGGCCACGGCCGATTCCACGGCATCGCAGGGGCGCCAGACCATCATATTGGGGATCATCCGCAGGGTGGCGGCCTGTTCCACGGGCTGGTGGGTGGGGCCGTCTTCACCGAGACCGATGGAGTCATGGGTGAAGACAAATATATCGCGTATTTTCATCAGGGCCGCCATGCGCAGGGCGTTGCGGGCGTATTCAGAAAACATCAAGAAGGTGGCGCCGTAGGGGATGAAACCGCCATAGAGGGATATACCGCTCATAATGGCCGCCATGCCGAATTCCCTGACCCCGAAATGAATATAATTACCGTCATTTTCGGTCTTTATATTACGGCTGCCGGCCCAGATGGTGAGGTTGGAGCTGGCCAGATCGGCGGAGCCGCCGATTAATTCCGGCAGCAGCGGCCCATAACCGTTAAGATCATTTTGGGAGGCCTTGCGGCTGGCGATCTTTTCCGCCTTCTCATTAACCGAGGCGATGAAGGCGGCGGCCTTCTCCTGCCAGTCGGCGGGTAGCTTACCCTGCAGGCGGCGGTTTAATTCCCGGCCCAGCTCGGGAAATTCCCGGTTATAGGCCTCAAATTTCTGCTGCCATTCAGTCTCAAGGGCGGCACCGCGTTTCCTGGCATCCCAGGCCGCTGAAATCTCCTCCGGTATGACGAAGGGAGCGTAGGGCCAGTCTATTTTCTCTCGAACCAGGGCGATTTCATCGTCGCCAAGAGGGGAACCGTGGCAAGACTCCTTGCCCTGTTTGTTGGGAGAGCCCCAGCCAATTATCGTCTTGCAGCAGATAAGGGTGGGTTCGTCTGTCTCGCGGGCCCTTTCCACGGCCTCTTTTATTTCCTCTGGATCATGGCCGTCAACTGCTCTGATGACCTGCCAGCCATAGGCCTCAAAGCGTTGCGGGGTGTCATCGGCAAACCAGCCTTTCACCTCACCGTCAATGCTGATGCCGTTATCGTCATAAAAGGCGATTAATTTGCCTAAGCCCAGGGTACCGGCCAGCGAGGATACCTCATGGGATATACCTTCCATCATACAGCCGTCGCCGAGAAAGACATAGGTGTAATGATTGATGATTTCATGGCCCGGCCGGTTGAACTGGGCGGCCAGCGTCCGTTCGGCGATGGCCATGCCCACGGCGTTGGCAAGGCCCTGGCCCAGAGGGCCGGTGGTGGTCTCTACCCCTGGGGCGTAGCCGTACTCCGGATGACCGGGGGTTTTGGAATGGAGCTGGCGGAAATTCTTTAAATCATCAATGGTCAGATCATAGCCGCTGAGATGGAGCAGTGAGTAAAGGAGCATGGAGCCATGGCCGTTGGAGAGTACAAAACGGTCGCGGTTGGGCCAGGCCGGGTTGGCCGGGTTGTGGCACATAAAGTCGTTCCACAGCACCTCTGCTATATCGGCCATGCCCATGGGGGCGCCGGGATGACCTGATTTGGCTTTCTGGATGGCGTCCATGCTCAGGGCGCGGATGGCATTGGCAAGATTTCGATGGGATGTCATGGCTTTTTCTCCAAAGGCAAAAATTATGGTGAGG
>JAJRZN010000268.1 GCA_024275235.1 Deltaproteobacteria bacterium | reverse complement strand
GCTCATATCCGAAGACACCATCTCGGAGAGGGCCTCAATATCGAGAGCATCACCTATTCCACAACCAGTACAGATATATGCTTGAGTTTTCTTCTCCATCTACTTATCTCCTTGAGGCTTGAATTGCTTTTAAGGCAGCCGCGGTTGAATTCTGGGCTGCAGTCACTACATCCGAGGCCTTACGGGCGCAGCCGGCCGACAACATGGCTTTATCGGCATCGCTGACGATGAAACCGTTGTTATCCACCTGCACCCCCAGGGCTGCAGCCTGTGACTTGGCGGCAGGCTCCATACCGGTAGCGAGAACGGCCAGATCGACCTTCTGCTCAATTTTCTCCCCGGTTACCGCGTTTTCAGCAATCATGGTAACACCGCCGTCGGCCTCAGGAACAATATCCGCCACCTTGCCTTTAATAAAATGATTATTGGGATCATCCATCAATTGAGCCCTGAATTTCTCATATTTACCAGGAGTACGGAGGTCAATGTAGAAGACATAAATCGGGGCCTCGGGATAACGCTCCCGAATATAGGTAATCTGCTTCATGGTGGCCATACAGCAGATATACGAGCAATACTCAAGATGGTTCTCATCCCTCGAACCGGCACATTGGACAAAGCCAAAGGACTCCGGTTCCTTATTGTCGCCAGGCCGTAAAATTTTGCCCTTGGTGGGGCCGGCCGGTGCGGCGAGACGCTCCATCATCATATTAGTTATAATAGCATCAGACTGATTGAATTTCAGATTCTCCATCCGCGTCGGGTCATAGGGATTCCAGCCTGTTGACCAGGCGATAGAGGCGACATTCACTGTAAAAGTTTTAGGCGCCATATCAAGCTCAATGGCCTGATATTTACAGGCCTCAACGCATTTACCGCATTTGGTACAGGCCTCGGGGTCTATGACATATTTCATGGGCATGGCCATCTCATGAGGCTTGTAAATTGCCTTGGTCTTGTCCATATCAAAATTAAAGTCGTTGTCGCGCTCTTCAGGACAGACAGCGACGCAATCGTTACAGGCCGTACAATTATTGTTCACCATCCGGGGGCTAGTCTCCAGGGTGACCTCATAATTACCAGCCGCACCACTTACAGATTTGATCTGAGTCATGGTGTACATCCGGACTTTGCGGTTGTTTTTGAGACGTTTAAAATTAATCTCCATACCGCATGACGGCGGACAAAGCTTTGGAAAATATTGATTTAACTGCGCCACTCTACCGCCAAGATAAGGATTTTTTTCGATGAGAAAAACGTCCTTACCAACCTCCGCGGCTTCCAAGGCTACGGTCATTCCACTGATACCGCCACCCACGACCAGTACCGCACCCATAGGGGATGCTCCACCTGCGTCTGTCATGCCACTCCTCCATTAATTAAAAGTGTTAATAAAATTCATTCTTCTTGGCTCAACTCACTCACCGATATTAAACCAATCAATCAATTAAGCCAAAACTAATAAATCTCTCCTTCTAAAAAAATCTCCAGACGCCATTACAGCGCCTGGAGATTCCTTGAAGCATAACGGTTTCAATAATACAAACCGTATCGAACTATGGATTAAATCCAGGGTTCGGTCTCAATGATGTTGACACAGGGAACCTTCTCGCACTTCCACTCTTCGGATTTGGGATCATACGTAGAGTTAACGAAGCACTTCCAGTTCTCATCATCAACTCCAGGGAAATCAGAGCGATAATAGAAGCCCGGGAAGCGGGACTCTTTACGGAACTCAATGTGACGAATATGAGTCTCTACACACCAGATACGATGGTAGTTCTCCCAGCAGCGCAGCAACTCATGGAGATCGCCGGCAGCCATCTTGGCAGCATCTTCACGCATAAGGCGAAGAAGATCAAGACAGATATTCAGGAGCTTACCGGAAGTCATGTAGTATGTAGCTACACCACCGCCATACTCATCAGTGGCCTTCATCAGACGCATCATCAGGCCGGCCGGTTTAACATAGTTGGGATTGACATCAACAGAGGTACTGGCACCTACGAACTCATGGAACAGTTTAACCGGAGCATAAACCTCATCGGCCAGTTCCTGAGCAGTCTGGGACAGTTCAGGTGTAAAGCCCTCATTGTCCTTTACATACTTAACCATCTGCTTGGCAATGATCCGCCCCTCAGCATGAGAACCAGAGGAGAACTTATGACCGGAAGCGCCAACACCATCACCAGCGGTGAACAGGCCGTTAACGGTGGTCATTCTGTTATAGCCCCATTTATACTGATGAGAACGGGGGCCGTCAACGGTGGGAACCCAGTCCTCTTCAGGACCGGAACACCAGATACCGCAACAACCGGAATGAGATCCCAGCATGTAAGGTTCGGTGGGCATAATCTCGGAACCAACCTTCTCCGGCTCAATATCCATACCAGCCCACAGACCAGCCTGACCAACGGACATATCCAGGAAGTCTTCCCAAGCCTCAGATTCCAGTTCCTTCCAGTACTTCTTCAGGGCCTTATCGTCCATTCCCTCAGCCTTCTTGGCATCAAGGAAGGAGTTCAGAGCAACGTCGGTAGCCATAAAGATGGGACCACGGCCTTCCTTCAACTCATTGAGCATCAGGTGATTACGCAGACAGGTGGGAGTAACAGCGGAAGCACCATAAGGCATGAACTTCTTCAGCTCTTCCTTGGAGGCATCACTACCGGCATAGAACTCACCATTACCATTCTGTACCTTACCCTTGAAGAGCAGGAACCAGGCGCCAACCGGGCCGTAACCATCTTTGAAACGAGCCGGGGTGAAACGATTCTCCATCATGGTCAGGGTAGCACCTACCTGAGCACACATGGTGTAGGTGGAACCAGCATTCCATACCGGATACCAGGCCCGGCCTTTACCCTCACCAGTGGAACGGGGACGGAAGATATTTACCGCGCCGCCGCAACATACGGACATAACCTTGCATTTGAAGACATGAACTTTGTTTTCACGGGTGGAGAAACCAACGGCACCGGCAATGGTATTCTCTTTGTTTTTGTCCAGCAGAAGCTTAACGATGAAGATACGCTCCAGACAGTTCTCCTCGCCCAGGGCCTTTTTGGCCGGCTCAGCGACGATACACTTGTAGGACTCACCATTGATCATGATCTGCCATTTACCGGTACGTACAGGCTGACCGCCCTCAGGCAGAGTCTTGGCCTTGGCCTTGCCAACAGCACCGTTCAAGGTGTGACCGGCATCGTCCTTCTTCCAGATGGGCAGACCCCATTCCTCAAAGAGATGAACGGAATCATCAACGTGACGGCCCAGATCGTAGATCAGATCCTCACGAACAATACCCATGAGATCGTTACGAACCATCTTGACATAATTCTCAATGGGGTTTTCGCCAATATAGGTGTTGATAGCAGACAACCCCTGAGCAACGGCGCCGGAACGTTCCATAGCAGCCTTGTCAACCAGGGTAATCTTCATGTCGGCCGGAGCCCATTTCTTGATTTCAAAGGCAGTTCCACAGGCCGCCATACCGCCGCCAACGATCAATACGTCAACGTCATGCTCTACAATTTCCGGATCTACAACCGCAGGAATTTCACCAATCGGCTTATTAGGTAACGCCATATCCTTTCCTCCTAAATTTATTTAGCGAGATTATTTATCAATAATTACT
>JAJRZN010000267.1 GCA_024275235.1 Deltaproteobacteria bacterium | reverse complement strand
TACCACCGGCGGGGTCAGCCCTGCCGCCACTGCCTCGGATATCGTATCGGCCATTAACAAGCTGACCAGGCAGACCGGGGTTACGGCCAGCGTCGGCAGCGGGGCCAATGGCGGGGCGGCAGACAGTGTTGTTTTAACCAATACGGAGAGTGGTGACGAAAGTAATATCGTCGTGGCCGGCTTATCCGCCGGAGAAACGACCCTCTCCGGCCTCAGTAATGTCGATCAGGCGGTGGATAATTCGCATAATACCGGCGAGATATCTTTTGCTTCGGATGCCGCTTTTACTATTACCAGCCCCACTACCTCACCGCCTGCCGATACGATTATCCAGGAATTGGGGCTGAGTTCCCAGAATGGTGACGGGCAGGTAGATTATGGCTCTACGCCGCGCTTTCTTGATACTGGCGATTTGCGGATAAACGGGGTAGATATATTCACTATTCCAACTATGGTGAGCGGCAAAGACTCTACCAATGTCCTTCTTGATGCTATCAACGCCAAGAGTGACGCCACCGGGGTTAAGGGGACGCGGGGGGCGGACGGCAGTCTGCAGCTTACCGCCGTGGACGGTCGTAATATCCATATCCAGACCTCGGTGCATGGTGAGGATATCACCAGATTAAACGGTGGTGTCGAAAATAGGAACCGGGTATATTCAGGTAGCCTGCAATTACGTTCTGAACGTAAATTTATTCTGGAGACCGTTGAGCCAACAGTTAATTCCACCGAACCGGGCCTGGGCGCTCTCGGGATGGCCGGCGGTACTTCGGTAAGCGGTGAACCTGATGATACCAAAGGCGATGGGCGCATTGATGTTTTTAGTATTCATGATCGGGAGGGCAGTGTGCGTTATGCCGGTGATCGAAGCGGCAGCCTGAATATTAAGATTGGCAAGACCAACACGATGCTGGTGGGAGATAATGGTAAAACCGGCATTGTCGATACCACCCTTTTTACGACCTTGAAGGGTCTGGAAGATTCCCTGGAAAACAAAAATTTTACCACGGTAACCGGCATTCACGCCGCGTCCTCCACCTCGCAGCTGCTTAACAGTAAAGCCACCGGTCTGGAGCCGGCCTCTCAACTGCCCTCGGAGGATTTATTCAACGATGGGACTTTTACGGTTACAGTCACCGACCATGATTATTATCCGCCCCGTTCAGTACCCCTGACCATCAATGTTGATCCCGCGGTTGATTCCTTAGACAGCGTCACCAGTCGTATTGATGGTATTGCCCATGTCTCGGCGAGTTGGAATTCCGATGGTAAACTGGTGATAAGTTCTGATGATCCAGACCGTTATACCATCGCCTTAAGTGATGACAGCAGTAATTTTCTGCAGGCGACTGGTGTTGCAGCGGAATTTATGCAGCAGCAGGCCATTGACCAGAGTATGAACAATATAGACAGCCTGATGAGTAAATTAACGGAGCAGATTTCCAACTTCGGAGCGCGGGCCAACCGGATAAATATACAGACCCAGATTTACACGGATATGGAGGTCTCTACCAAGAGTAACCTCTCCGAAGTGCAAGATACTGATATGATTAAGGCAGTGATGGATTTAAAGACCAAGGAGACGGCCTATCAGGCCGCGCTGGCCGCCGCCAGTAAGACTATGCAGCTCAGTCTGGTCGATTTTCTTAAATAGGGCTTAATGTAATAACGTAAAATAGTTTGCGGTATCAGGTTCTTTTTGTCAAAAGGCCGCTATCGGCACGGTTGTAGGGGCGTATTGCTATACGCCCTGATGTATTAACGCCCTGATGGATACAGCAACACCTGAATCCGCAAAAAAAAAAATAAAAAACCAGTAATAAAACGTATGTAACTATTCAGCGTGATGTCTGAAAGTGACGAAAACCCCGGAGCGTAACTGTTCAGCAGTGCTCCAGGTTTGTTTATTTAGGACTTCGAAGCATACTTTGGTATTCGAGAAGTCTTAAATGGGCAAGGAAAGCGTAGACTCCGAAATGGGGTGCTGCTGAACAGTTACAAATGTATAAGATAAGCAGTAAAGCCAGGGAGGGCTTAAAATGCTGATTCTGACCAGAAAAATCGGTGAAAGTATTGCCATCGGCGATCAGATAAAGGTAAAAGTGTTAGAGATCAAGGGGGGGCAGGCCAAACTTGGTATTGAGGCCCCGGCGGCGGTAACCGTCCATCGTGAGGAGATTTTTAACCGCATTATGGAAGAAAATAAAAAAGCTGCCGCCGGAGTTGACCTTGATCTGCAGACTGCGGCTCGTTTGCTGGGTAGTAAGGCTGCCAGTGGTCGGGCTGTAAATAAACATTAAAATCACTGCCGGGGTATCTCCCGGCAGTTCATAATTTATGAAGAAATAAAAAAATCATGGAAAACACCGCTGAAATTATCGCAGGCCGGGGTATGTTGATTCAGACAAGCCGCTTTGGCGATATTGAAATAGATGAGGATAAGATTATTACCATGACCTCGTCTATTCTGGGCTTCCCCGATGATCGGCAATTTATCTTAATTCCCCATGGCCCGGATTCACCTTTCTGGTGGCTGCAGGCCGTTAAAAATCCACCTCTGGCCTTTGCGGTTCTGCAGGCGGCCCGCTTAAACATCAGTTATGAACCGGAGATTGGTCGTTTAATTCGTGACGAATTGTCTCTCTCCGAAGATGATACCCCGGAGATTCTGGTGATTCTGACTATCCCCCGGGGTCGTCCGCAGGAGATGACTGCCAACCTCCTGGGCCCGGTGGTGATTAATACCACCAAAAGACTGGCTCGTCAGATAGTGCTGGATGACAGCCGTTATAATCCCTGCTGGCCGCTCACAGACCAGAAATAATCCCTTTCTGAAGATCTAATCTTCGCTCTGCCGCAATTTTTCAGGCCAGACCTCTATGTTCATGGAGCGCTTGCAAAAAATTGTGGCTCCCTGAAGTTGCTGCCCCCGGTTTCTGTGCCCTTCCCGAAAATGTCAGCTACTCTTATGTCTTACCTGCCCCATGTATTCTACAGGTAACAAACCCCTGAATGTATCTTATTTTTCAATAAATGGTTAAAGCGATTGACAACCGTTTTCAATTTTAGGTAGATTTGTTTAGTTGTTAAACGCATACTCTAAATGAGATGTGGCTGATTTTTTGTAAAAAATCAGGTAACCATCCAACCCGAAATCAACCACTTGTCCTGCGTCGGCTGGGTACTGCCCGCCTGTAGACAGGCCTTAGCAGATTAATTATCAGTTACAGGGGGAGATCCATATGCGTTCCCGGAGTTCATCGGTGAAGCACAATTGGAGTGGAAAAGGTCGGCTCTTTCCTTTAATGGGGATGAAAATAATTACTGTCGGATTTTTTATATTGTTGCTGTTGTTCGGGACTTCAGCAGACAGCGGCGCGGCCCCCAGAAGTCATCAGCCCTCTTTGGCCGTACCGTCAGCCTCGCCGCCTGCCGCCAATCAAGATGATGACGGGGTGTATGACTATCTGCTCGGCCTTTCCATGGCCGAGCTGGCTCGGCTGCCTATCCAGTCTTCAGGCCTTTTCCCCATGTCGCGCCGCCAGGCTCCCGGCAGTCATTATGTAGTTGATATAGAGCAGCTTCGACGAATGGGGATTCGTTCCATTGCCGAATATATCGATCGCCAGGTGCCGGGGATGTCCACCGTTATTCATGGCAATCAGGGTATTACCATTGGAGTTCGGGGTATGCTCATTGATAACAACTCGAAAACCATCATGCTGCGCGATAATGTCAATATCAATAACCGGCAGATCGTGGGAATAAACGGTTCTGATCTCTCTTCCACCCTGCTGGGCGATATTGAGCGGGTGGAAATATCCACCGGCCCCGGCACCCTGCGTTATGGTTCAGGGGCCATTAATGGTTCCATAAATCTGATCAGCGCCACGGGGAAGAGCCGGGAAGGACTACGACTTTATACCATGGAGGGCAGCGGTGATTTCCGGCAGGTGGAGGGCAGTTATGGGGGGGTGCTTAATGAGCGGTTAAATTATTTTATCTATGGTGGTTACAGTAAGGATGATGGTGTTCGGCCGCATTATACCCTGCCCATATCTCAATGGTCTAAATTGAATGGGGTTAATGGTACACCTTCCGCCACCTTTCTTGATAATGTCCGGGTCGGAAAGACCGATGGCAACTATAAATTTGCCTTTCGGGCCCAGTTCGGCCGCCCTGATGACCGCCTGCGGGTCGATCTGAAGGGCCTGTTGAGCCACACCTCCAATGTTGATCCGGTGCTTGGTGAGTACCTTACCAGCAGTGCCAGCTGGCGGGAGGAAGTCAAGAAAACCGCCGAGGCCAGGGGCGGCCGTTATTCACCATTTTATATACAGGAGTCTGAAAATTTTCTCATTTCCCCGGAAATAAAGCTGCGTCTTAATGAACATAATAGCCTTACTCTGATCCCCTATTATCATCGTCTCAAGGCCCATTCGGTATTCAGTGATTTCTTACTTGATGAGGTGCGGAGGCTCCATATCAGTCTGCCCCCTACCAATGGCAATGATTGTCCAGCCATGAAATGTAATGAGGATTATTACTCCTATGGCGATGAACTGCATACGGGCGTTACCCTGATCAATAATTACACTGGTCTTCGTAATCAGAAAATTGCCTGGGGGGTAGAGGCCAAATACTTTAAATTCTATACCTATCCCTGGCAGTGGAAAACGCTTAGTGCCTTTGGCGAGGATCAGGCCCGGATTGGTAAATTCACCCTGTTAGGCGGTCTGCGTTATGACAAGACTTATTACCAGCATGATATATCGGCGGTACCACCCTTTAACGACGGCCCTTATCCCGCTCCTGATGACGCGGCAGCTTATACCAAACGTCTGGCTCTTGCTTATCAGATAAATCATAGTCAGACGGTTAAGCTTTCTTATCAGGAGGGGTTTCGTTTTGCTGATTGCTGGCCGCTGATGTGGGTGGCGCATCAGAATAAGGCCAATGGCACCAATATTAAACTTAAACCTGAAACCTCGAAGAGTTATGAACTTAATTATGATATCAACGGACTTGTGAAATCTTTAAATATTACCAGCGCCCTGTTTTATAACCGCTATAAAGACACCCAGGGCTGGGTGGACAATGCTTTTACTTACGGGAACAGTCACAAGATCATTACGGCTGTGGGTGGTGAATTGAGCCTGGCCTATCAGCCGCCGGATGGTCCCTTTTCCGGTTCTCTGTCTTACAGCTACTCTAAGCCGCTTGATTCCTTTGAAGATTCCATTCGGGTGGCCAACGCGGACGATACCTGGACTCGTTATCCCGTCCATATGTTTAAGATGTATCTCAGCTATGAAATTATACCCGGTCTTTTTGCCGGAGCCAACGGCCTGTTAGAGTCGCCCCGCTATGAGAAGGCGAAAGTGACCGATCCGGCAGTGGCCGCTCTTTTTGATAAATGGTCTTTTGTGATGGATGCTAACCTCTGGTATCAGGTTAATAAACATCTCAAACTTTCCTTGAGCGCCAAGGAACTGCTGCATAAAAATTACAATCAATATCCCGCCTATTTTAACGGTACCCGCCCCCTTGATTCGCCCAGGGCCGAGAATCCGCAATATTATCTATCCATCTCTTATAATTATTGATATGGGGCCTATGATGTCCTGGCGTGACGTAAGCATTAAACACAAACTAACCCTGATTCTGATGCTGGCCAGCAGTCTGACGGTTCTGGTCGCCTGCCTGGCATTTTATGGCCTGGTGGTTAATCATTTTCAGAAGGTCTATAAACGGGATATGAATAATCTGGCTCTTATTGTCGGTTCCAACTGCAAGGCCGCCCTCATGTTCGATGTTCCGGAAGACGCTGATACAGTGCTTGCTACCCTCAAGGGGCGCAAAACTGTCCGACAGGTGATTCTCTATGATAACCTGGGGCAGGTCTTTGCCAGTTATAAGGCACCGGTGCTTAAGGGGGCTTCAGCCAGAGAATTTTGTTACTTTGCTCAGAAGATTATCCTTGATGACGGCACCTATGTCGGTCGTATTGTTATTGAGGATGATATGCGTGATATGGCCAGAGGCCGGAAGCAGATATTGTTTATTCTTCTGCTGGTCGCTGTTGGCTCTCTATTTTCGGCCTTTTGGCTTTCTGCTCTTCTGCGTAATGTTGTTTCTAAGCCGTTAATGGCTTTAACTGAAATGGTTAAACGGATTGCCGCCGGAGATTTTCAGTTTGAGGAGCGCTCCTGTATGCGCGGGCGGGATGAGATGGGGGTTCTCTGTACCGCCTTTGTGGAGATGAACAAGCGGCTGCGTGACTCCCATGAGCGTTTGGAAGAATATAACCGCACCCTGGAAGGCCGGGTCGCGGCCCGTACTGAGGAGCTGCAGAATGCCATGGACGATCTCAGAAAGAGCCAGGCTCAGTTGGTGCAGTCCGAGAAAATGGCGGCTCTTGGTCAGTTGGTGGCCGGGGTGGCCCACGATATTAATAATAATATAAATTTTATTGCCGGGGCCTTACCTAATATTAAGCGGATGACCAACAATTTGATCGTAGAGATGGCGGAAAATCATAAAGCCTCTCCGGCCTGGAAGATGCATCTTGATATAATCTCATTATTGGCCAATGCCGAGGAAGGGGTTAGAAGGACAAAGAAAATTGTCCAGGATCTTAACGCCTTTTCCAGATCCAGCCATGGTCAATTTGTCCCGGTTGATGTACACGCCGAGCTTAACAATATCATCAATCTTCTCCGTTACGAGTGCCGGGACAGGGTGGAAATTATCCGGGACTTCGACCCCGATCTGCCCGCCGTCTATTGTCAGCGGGATCATATGAGTCAGGCTTATATGAATATACTTCTTAACGCCATACAGGCCATTGGCAAACGGGGGACGATCTGGCTCAAGACCTGGCTCTCCGGGGACAAAGTGTATATCAGCTTTCGGGATAATGGGAGTGGAATGGAGCCTGAGGTTCTGAAACATATCTTTGACCCCTTTTTCAGTACCAAACCTGTGGGGCAGGGTACCGGCCTTGGCCTGTCAATCAGCTATAATGTTGTTAAAAATCACCATGGTAAAATTAAGGTAGACTCATCGCCGGGCCGAGGAACAGAGATTGTCATTACCCTGCTCGTGGAGCCGCATAAAAATGTTGATGATGAAGATAGCGTGGGGGCCGGGGAATGAGGATGAGGCTTCATTTGAAGATGGCGGTTGTTGTTCTGGCTCTGATTGCCTCTTTTACGGCTGTTTCACTGGCGGTTGCCGGTGGTGAGCCGGTGATCAGACAGGTTCAGATCAAGGCCGTCTATCTCTATAACTTTTTGCATTTTGTCTCCTGGCCGGATCGTCAAGAAGAGAAGGTTGTAAAGGTAATCGGCGTCTTAGGTGACCGGGAACTGGGTAGCAGTCTTACCGAACTGGCGAGGCGTCTTAGGCAGAGAGGGAGAACGACTATCCGGGTTATCCTCTATGACTCTTATCGGCCCGATCTTGATTTTTCGGCTTGTCATATCCTTTTTGTCGGCTCCTCTCAGGCCGATAACTTCAAGAAGATTATTTCTCGGCTCAAGGGCCGGCCCATTCTAACGGTGGCTGATGCCAGACACTTTCTAAGCGTGGGCGGGATGATTAATCTGGTGGAACTGGCGCGGCGGATTCGTTATCAGGTGAATTTGACTGCCGCCAGGGCTGCCGGTCTGCGCTTAAGCTCTCAGCTTCTGGAGTCTGCCATTACGGTTATCAAACCGCAGGAAAAAGAAGATTAAGCTTAGTCCCAGGCATAGAAGAATTATGCTTTTCGGCTCCGGGACGGGGGTAATGAAATTGATTTTAGCCACGGCCTTCTGCTGGGCGGAGTTAGTGAGAGTGAATAACTTTGTGGCCATGTGCTGTAACGGGCTTATGTCGCGGGGTAAAAGGTCATCTGTAAAAAACTTTGTGGTGGTGTCGTCGATGAGAAAGGAACCCGTAGTTTTTTCTGGCAGGGAGGCGGGCTGTATTTCCCCGCCCGGTCCGTCCTTGGTGTTAAACCAGAGCTGAAATTCACTCATCGGACTGGTACTGTTATTGTTAGTCACAGAGTTGTCAAAAACGGCGATGCGGGCTTTTTTGATTTTGACCGAGGTCTTAGCAGTGGTGAAGGAGAGGTTTATAATATGGGAGCCGCTACCGTAATAATAGGCCTGATTTTTATTGGATCCGGCAGCAGCGCTAATCGTGGTGTCATAATAAATGCTGCCGCTGACTGGCTGACCGGCAGTAACAAGACCGGTAAAGTCAGGATCAACGCTTGTCCAGGAGCCGCTGAACTGAAAGCCTATTATGTCCGCCCTGGCAGAATTGCAGCTTCCGCCCCATAAGAACGATTCCATGATCAGAATTATAAGCATCCACCTCATATTATCCCCTCGTTTTAAGTTTTAACAAAATTAACATATAAAAAGATTGAAGGCAAAAAAAAAGAGTGGCTGGAAATTGACAGTTCCACCCGCTCTTTTTTACAGTCTTATGTGCAGCATATCTTGGAGAAGCAGGGTCAGTCATCACCCCCAGCTGGTTTGGTTGTATGATCCTGTTTGCTCATGTCGTGTTGATGCATCGGCATGTCATCCCTGTCCATCATCTTACCTTTGTCAGGCATCGGCATGTCATCCCTGTCCATCATCTTACCTTTGTCAGGCATCGGCATGTCATCCCTGTCCATCATCTTACCCTTGTCAGGCATCGGCATGTCATCCCTGTCCATCATCTTACCCTTGTCAGGCATCGGCATGTTGTCCCTGTCCATCATCTTGCCGTTTTGATTCATGGGCATATTACCTTTTTGCCTCATCATCATACCCTGATTATGATTCATCCGACCCATGGCAGCGCTCCCGGCGCTGGAAGATGATTTTCCTCAGCCGCTTGCTCCTGCGGTGGTAACGGCCCCCGGTCCGATTCCGGCAGCAGACAATAAACCAGCAATGCCGACTCCGGCCAACAATTTTTTAAGTTCATTTTTTTTCATCATTTCCTCCTCCAGGATGTAGGTAAGATAAAATTAATAATAATTATTATAATCTGATATATGCCTACAGCTGTCAAGTAAAAAATGCCAGGGCGTACTTTTTTTATTATAAAATTTGTGATAGAGTATGATACTGATTAAAAAAGGGTAAAAAATATGGGAAAGGCACAGCGCCGGGCTGAGCGCTATAACAAAAATATAACCATTGATCTCCTTCTGCGGGATGTGGGCCGGGATATGCGTCTGGCCGGGCCGGTGCCATGCTTTGTGGTTGATCTGTCTTCCTATGGCTTAGGACTTATATTGAACCAGGTGCATTTTCAGGGGCATCATTTTTTCTATGAGCCGCAGGACAACTCTGATAATCAATTATATATTGAACGGGAGGGCGAAAAGGATGGTGAGGTGTTAACGATTCCAGTACGGCCGGTCTGGTTTAACCTTGACGACGATGAGGAACTGCGCTGTTTTCATATGGGAGTTGAGTTTCAGGCCCCGCCTAATGATAAGAGAATTGCACTCTTGAAACGTATTGCCGCCGGTAAAATGGGCGAGGAGGGGGGATGGCTTAACCGGCTTTTGTTAAAGCTGTGGACATGATTCCTTTTATAAACGTTCCATGAAGATCTTGAAACGTTTATATACGATAGTAGTCGTCGTCGTGCCGTTCATTTTCAGCGTCGATAAAAAAAGCCGTCTCTTAAAAAGAGGCGGCTTTTTTATCGACTATATTAGAAGTAAACCCTAAAGCAGTGTTCACCGAACAGTCATTCCTTAATAGATATCCAGATATTCGTCTAACTCCCAATCGGTTACGGCTATGCGGTAACGATCCCACTCAGCATCTTTGCTCTCCAGATATTTTTTAAAGATGTGATCGCCAAGGGTTGCCTTGGCAAGCGAGCTCTGGCGTAGAACAGCCAGGGCCTCGTTTAATGAGGAGGGCATGGAAGCAATACCGGCGGCATCCTTTTCAGCGGCGGTCATATGGAAGATATTTACATCCGTTGATTTGGGGGGTGTCAATTTATTTTTAATGCCGTCGAGGCCGGAATTCAGCATCATGGCAAAGGCAAGATAGGGGTTGCAGGTGGGATCCGGGCAGCGAACCTCAACTCTGGTACCCAGGCCGCGGGAGGCTGGGATGCGGCACAGGGCGCTGCGGTTGGCGGCAGACCAGGCGACGTAGACCGGGGCCTCGTAGCCGGGAACCAGGCGCTTGTAGGAGTTTACAGTCGGGTTGGTAACCGCGGCAAAGTCACGGGCGTTTTTGATAATCCCGGCGATGTACTGATAAGCGACTTCACTGAGCTGCAGGGCATCACTCTCATCGGCAAAGG
Organism: Deltaproteobacteria bacterium; assembly: GCA_024275235.1. Classification (GTDB taxonomy): domain Bacteria; phylum Desulfobacterota; class Desulfobulbia; order Desulfobulbales; family VMSU01; genus JAADIV01. The sequence continues at coordinate 518 of JAJRZN010000267.1, read as the reverse complement.
CGTTAGTGCCGTCAAGATTGAATAATGACTGGTTGGTATGCATGCCGGAGCCATTTATGCCGAAGATGGGTTTGGGCATAAAGGTGGCAGCCAGGCCGTGTTTTTTGGCAATGGCTTTTACCGCCCAGCGGAAGGTCAGGGTGTTGTCGGCGCAGGACAGGGCATCGGCGTATTTGAAGTTGATCTCATGCTGACCTTCCGCGACCTCATGATGAGAGGCTTCAATCTCAAAGCCCATGGCCTCCAGGGTCTCGATGATTTCCCGGCGGCAGTCATTGCCGGAGTCATCCGGGTCAAGGCTGAAATAACCGGCACGGTCGTTGGTAATGGTGGTGCTGTTGCCGTCAGGGTCTCTTTCAAAGAGGAAGAACTCCGCTTCGGTGCCTACATTCATGGTAAAACCCATTTCGCGGGCCTCGGCCATGACGCGTTTCAGGTTACAGCGCGGGCAGCCGCTGAAGGGGGTGCCGTCGGCGTTATGGACATCACAGATCAGGCGGGCGGCGGCAATACCGTCC
>JAJRZN010000266.1 GCA_024275235.1 Deltaproteobacteria bacterium | reverse complement strand
GGCCATCATGATGACCCTGAACGCTTTGCCTTTTTCAGCCGTGCCGCCCTGGAATTTATGCTTAAGTCCAATAAGCACCCTGATATTATTCACTGCCATGACTGGCAGACAGGCCTGGTTCCCGTCCTGCTTTATGATATATACAAGTACCAGGGGATGACCCATCCAAGGGTCTGCTATACCCTGCACAATCTGATGCATCAAGGCCTGTGCGGGCCGGATATTCTAAGGCAGGTCGGCCTTGATCCGAACCATTATTTTAATTATCACCAGTTGCAGGATGATCATGTTCACAGCGCCTTTAACTTAATGAAGGGGGGCATAGTTTTTGCCAATTTTGTGACAACGGTTTCTCCCCGCTATGCCTGGGAGATAAAAAATTCGGATCAGGGATACGGCCTCCAGAATACGCTGCATGTACACGCGGCAAAATTTGGCGGGGTTCTGAACGGTATTGACTATAATGTCTGGAATCCGGAAATCGACCCCCATATTACCCGTCAATATTCCTTAAGCCATATTGAAGATAAATATAAAAACAAAGAGGCCCTCCGCCACCGTCTGCTGCTGCGGCAGGACATGAAACCCATTGTCGCAGTGGTCAGCCGCTTAGATCACCAGAAAGGTGTCAATCTGATTCGGCACGCCATCACCTATTCACTGGCCCACGGCTGCCAGTTTGTCCTGCTTGGTTCAAGCCCTGATCCGGGTATAAATCATGATTTCTGGCAGATTAAACACAGCCTGAATGATAACCCTGACTGCCATCTTGAGATCTCCTACAACGAAGAATTGGCCCACCTCATTTATGCCGGCTCCGACATGCTGCTTATTCCCAGCGCCTTTGAGCCCTGCGGCCTGACCCAGTTGATTGCCTTGAAGTACGGCACGGTTCCCATAGTACGCAACACCGGCGGCCTGGCCTGTACGATTTTCGACGCTGACTATGCCCATCGTCCATATCACGAACGAAACGGCTATGTGTTTAATGACCTGAATAATGAGGGCCTGGAATCCGCCCTGCGGCGGGCCATCGGTATGTGGTATATTTATCCGCAGCATTTTCGGGAATTAATGGAAAACGGCATGCGCTGCGACTACTCCTGGAATCGGCCGGGCAGTGATTACACAAAGATATATGAGTATATCAAAGAATAAATCACCTGATGATGGTGTGGTCTCGCCAGGATAACCGGGCATGACCGTTATATAGAATTCATGGTTTAATGATGGAGGAAAATCATGGCCGTACTGAAGGATACCTGGCTCGTCGATGGCTATACGGTCACCCGCGGTAAATCGTTGCCCCTTGGTGCCACTGTACTCAAGAGCGGAATTAACTTTTCAATCTGCTCCCGGAACGCCGTTTCCGTCAGCCTGATTCTGTTCCAACCGGACAGCGATGGGGCGCGGCTCGAAATACCACTTGATTCTCACCTTAATCGTACCGGTCATATCTGGCATCTGCTGGTTCATAATCTGGCCTCAAACATTCAATACGGCTGGCGTGTCGACGGCGCCTATGCCCCGCAGCAGGGACAGCGTTTTGACCCGGACATTATCCTGCTCGATCCATACGCCCGGGCCTTAAGCGGCGGTTCTGTCTGGGGCGAATCAGATATCTTCCACACCATCACTCCAGAGGGGGAAAAAATAGTTCACCACCGCCTTGGCTGTCTGCCGACAGAGGATTATGACTGGGAGGGCGACGTCCCCCCCCTTACGGCGCTGGGCGAGACCATTATCTATGAGCTGCATGTGCGCGGCTATACGGTGCATCCTTCTTCCGGGGTCAAGCATCCCGGCACTTACCTCGGCTTGACGGAGAAAATCCCCTATTTAAAAAAACTTGGGGTAACGGCGGTGGAGCTTTTACCAATCTTCGAGTTCGACGAGAACGAGCATGTGCGGCATCACCCGCGTACCGGAGAGCGGCTGTATAATTTCTGGGGATATTCACCCATTGCCTTTTGGGCCCCCAAGGCCAGTTATGCCTATAATGGCAACGATGGCAGCCAGGTTAATGAATTTCGGCAGATGATCAAGGAGTTCCACCGGGCCGGAATTGAGGTCTATCTCGACGTGGTCTTCAACCACACGGGTGAGGGAGATGAACAGGGCCCGACTATTTCCTTCCGGGGCATTGATAACAGTACCTATTATATGCTGGACGAGAAAGGGGCTTACCGAAATTACAGCGGCTGCGGCAACACCATGAACTGTAACCATCCCCAGGTTCGCGACATGATAATCAACTGTCTGCAATACTGGGTAGCGGAGATGCATGTCGATGGTTTTCGCTTTGACCTGGCCTCCATACTGGGCCGGGGGGTCAATGGAGAAGTCCTGGAGAATCCGCCCCTCCTGGAACAGATTGCCTTAAACCCCGTGCTGGCCGATACCAAGATCATCGCCGAGGCCTGGGACGCGGCCGGTTTATACCAGGTCGGCACCTTTCCAGCCTGGGGGCGCTGGGCCGAGTGGAACGGATATTATCGTGACCATATCCGACTCTTCTGGAAAGATACCAGAGGTTTTGTAAGTAACCTCGCCAGCCGCCTCTGCGGTTCTGAAGACCTCTATAAAAAATCCGGCCGCTGTCCATATCACAGTATCAACTTTATCACTTCCCATGATGGCTTTACCTTAAATGACCTGGTTTCATACAGCAGGAAGCATAACGAGGACAATGGCGAGGATAACCGCGACGGAGAAAACAATAATAATTCGCTGAATTTTGGTCATGAGGGGCCATGTGATGATCCGCTGATTAATCGTAAACGCCATCAGCACATGAAAAATTACCTCGCCACTCTGCTCTTAAGCCAGGGCGTACCGATGATTCTGGCCGGAGACGAGTTCCGCCGTACCCAGCAGGGCAACAACAACCCCTATTGCCAGGATAACGAAATCAGCTGGATTAACTGGGAATTTGCTCAGCAGCACCATGACATGCTGCGTTTTACCCGGCTGATGATTGCCTTCCGCAAACGGCACCACAGTCTGCGGCG
>JAJRZN010000265.1 GCA_024275235.1 Deltaproteobacteria bacterium | reverse complement strand
ACGGCGCTGGAGATACCAGCCGCTCCAAAGACCATACACATTACCATAATCTGATAACGGACGGCGATGAGTGGCGAGATACCGGAAAGTATCTGACCGGTCATCATGCCCGGCAGAGAGACCAGACCAACAGCAAAAAGGGAGTTGGTGATCGGGATCAGCGAGGTCTGCAGGGCTTGCACCCTGGCCTGCTGATAATTTTTTCCGCTTAAAATTTCCGATTCAAAACGCTCGGCCCCCAGACTTACCGCGTTCATGGCATTAGCAAAGATCATCCCGGCCAGGGGAATTATATAACGTGGATTAAAAACAGGGGAGAGGCGCAAAACCAGGCCTACCACAATAACCAGGGTGAATACGCCGCCCGTGGTAATGGCTAATAAGGCCTTGGCGTATATATATTTATCCTGCCGCCGCATGGGACGGAGAGCGATAAAACCCGCCGCCGCCAACATAAAGCATAAAACAGCAATAACGAAGAGCGGCTGCTCGGTGGAGAATATATAGGTCAGAGCGTAGCCGATGAGCAGAAGCTGCAAAACCATGCGGATCAGGCCCTGAATAGTTGAAGAAAAGCCGATACCCCAGCGGATAAAGATACCAGCCACCAGGCTTACAGGAATAAATGCCAGAAGCAGGTGGCTGATGTTAATTTGATATATGGAATGATTCATACCCCTCCGGTCTAAAATAAAAAATTACACGGCGGCTGGTTAATTATTTTACAACACCTTACCCTAAATGTTACAAATGATGGATAATCATTAACACCAGCCCGCAAGAAAAATCCTCCCCCTCTTAAAGGAGAGACAATGCCGCAAATAACCGCTGTCATCCTGGCCTCCGGCAACGGCAGCCGCTTTGGCAGACCCAAACAATTTGCCCTGCTGGCCGGACTGCCACTCTTAATCCAAACCATACGGCCTTTCCAACAAAACCCGCTTATCACCTCCATCGTCATGGTGACGAGAGAGGCTGATTGTCACAAGGTAGAAAATATGATAATCAGCCACCAGATGGATAAGGTAATCAGGGTGACTCCAGGCGGAGCCAGCCGACAGGAGTCTTCCTGGTTTGGGCTTAAAAGCTGCCCGGCAAACAGCGATTTTGTCCTTATTCATGACGGAGCCCGGCCTTTAGTCTCCGCCGCTCTGCTGCAACGGCTCATCATGGCACTCCATAGTTACCCGGCCGTTAATACCGTTATCAATACCGCCGACACCATTATCGAGCTGGATAGCAACAACTTTATCAAAAACATTCCGGACAGAAGCCGTCTGCGCCGCTGCCAGACCCCGCAAGGATTCCATTACCGCTTAATCAAAGAGGCGCATCAATATGCCATCCGCCAGGGGCTGCGGGAGATCACCGATGATTGCGGCCTGGTATTGGCCATGGGTGGCAAGGTGTTTACCATAGCGGGGGAAGAAACAAATATCAAAATTACCTATGAGCAGGATTTACAGATTGCTGAAAAACTAATCAGCAACAGCCAGAATGACGTATTTCAATACACCCCTACACCATAAAACCCGGCCACAAGCAGGAATTGACAAGACCACAATGCATAGCGGTTATAACGCACTAAATCTTATCCACAGGCGGGGCGATAAATAATTTTTTAAGGGAATCTATGACATTTGATACATGCCGGCAATGCGGGACGTGCTGCCGGAAAGGCGGCCCGATTCTTCATTATGAAGATATGACACTCTGCGAAAATAATATTCTGGCCATTAAACATTTAATTACCATCCGGGAGCAGGAACCGGTATTCTCCCCCCTGAGCACCAATATTGAACCGGCCCCTCAGGAGCTTATCAAACTAAGCGGGGTGAATGGAACCTGGACCTGCCTGTTCTTTCAGGAAGATAACCGGACCTGCGGCATATACCACAACCGCCCCTTAGAGTGTCGGGCCCTTAAATGCTGGGATACCGGGGAGTTAGAACGGATTATCTACCAACAGACCTTAAGCCGCCGGGACATAATCGCCCCGGACAACCCGATCTGGCCACTGCTTGAATGGCATAATGAACACTGCCGATATAGCAGGCTGAATGACCTGGCCCGCCAGAAATCAGGCATGGAAAACCAGATCACCACCATAATCAATAACGATTTATCTGTCCGCCAGCGGGCGCTGACGATGTTTAGCCTGAACCTGGCTGAGGAATTGTTTTATTTCGGCCGGCCAATGTTCAAAGCCCTCCCCGCCCGTCTGGCCGTGAGACCAGACAGACGGGGAAGTCTCACGGTTTATCATAAAGAGGTATAACCGATTTCGCTATGCTGACTGAGATCAAGGCCCAGCACCTCATCCTCTTCATCAACCCGTAATCCACTGGTTAACAGACCAACAATCTTTAAGATAACCCAGGTACAGGCCGCGGAGTAGACAATTACCGCTCCAACGCCCACCGCCTGGACAAAGAACTGGTGAGGATTACCGAAAAACAGGCCGTTGGCCCCGCCGGGATTGGCCATGGTCGAGGCAAAGAGACCGGTGGCCAGGGCTCCCCAGACCCCGCCCACTCCATGAACGCCAACCACGTCCAGGGCATCATCATAGCCCAGCCGTGACTTGGCCAGCACCGCGCCATAACAAAGCGCCCCGGCAACCAGGCCGATAATTACCGCGGAGACCGGCCCCACAAAACCGGCGGCCGGGGTTATGGCTACCAAACCAGCCAGAGCTCCGGAAACCGCTCCCAGGGTGGTGGGCTTGCCCTGTACCAGCCATTCAACAATCAGCCATGATAAAACGGCCGCCCCGGTGGCCACCTGAGTAGTAAAAATAGCAAGGGCAGCAATCTTACCGGCCGAAAGAGCGGAACCGGCATTAAAACCAAACCAGCCGAACCAGAGCAGTCCAGCCCCCAGAACAGTCATGGGCAGATTATGGGGATGAAAGGATTCCTTGCCCCAGCCCCGCCGTCGACCAAGCATAACGCAGGCCACCAGGGCCGCGACCCCGGAATTTATGTGAATTACCGTACCGCCGGCAAAATCCAGCGCTCCCATCTTACCAAGCCAGCCGCCGCTGCCCCATACCCAGTGGCAAACCGGCAGGTAGACAATACTTGACCACAAAACAATAAAGAGCAGATAGGCGCTGAATTTCATCCTCTCGGCAATAGCCCCGGAAATCAGCGCCGGGGTTATAATGGCAAACATAAGCTGAAAGGCGCAGAATAACAAATCCGGTATTTTATCGGCATAAGGCCCCGGATTTAATCCCACGCCATGCAGGCCTATATATTTCAGACCGCCTATAACACCGCCAATATCCGGCCCAAAGGCCATAGAGTAACCATAAAACACCCAGATAACAGAGACTACGCCGAGGCAGACAATGCTGTGCATCATCGTCCCCATGACATTCTTCGGGCGTACCAGCCCGCCATAAAAGAGGGCCAGCCCCGGCGTCATCAGCATCACCATGGCGGTGGCAATTAACATAAAAGCGGTATCACCAGTATTCATTTTTCAAACACCTCATTTTGTAATTTTT
>JAJRZN010000264.1 GCA_024275235.1 Deltaproteobacteria bacterium | reverse complement strand
GTAACCCCGTTTTCGGCTACGACCTCATTGATTAGAGCGCTCAGCTTATCACAATTGGGGCAGCCGGGCCCCATTATTTTAATTTCCATAATTTCCATAATTTCCATAATTTCCATAATACTCTTCCTGTCTCGTTTTGTTTTTTTATAAGATAGCGTTAAATAGGTAACCAACCAGCAATATACCGCAGCCCACCACCCCGATGAAGGCGGCAATGAGGCGGGGTTTAAGAACTTTACGCAGAATTACCATCTCCGGCATGGAGAGGGCGATGACACTCATCATGAAAGCCAGTACCGTGCCCAGGGCCGCTCCCTTTTCCAGCAGGGCCTGAACAATGGGGACAATGGCCACGGCGTTGGAATACATGGGAATGCCGATGACTACCGCTGCCGGCACCGACCACCAGGCCGCCTTACCCATGAGAGCGGCCATGAAGTTCTGCGGGACAAAGCCGTGTATTCCCGCCCCCACGGCGATCCCGGCTAACATATAGGGCCAGACCTTGCCTACTATGTCCCGCACCGCTTCGCCGCCCATGCGGATACGATCCGGCCAGCGCAGATTGTCATCCGGTACGGACTCGGCGTCGTTTCTGATCTGTAATACCCAGTCTTCTATATGGGGTTCAAGGTGGAGACGGCCCATGACCCAGCCGGCAATAATGGCTATCAGTAATCCGGTGCTCAGATAGAGTGCCGCTACCTTCCAGCCCAGCAGGCCATACAGGAGAACCAGGGCGATTTCATTGACCATGGGGGCCGCGATGAGGAAGGAAAAGGTTACTCCGAGCGGCACGCCGGCGGTTACAAAACCGATGAACAGCGGCACCGCTGAGCAGGAACAGAAGGGGGTGACAATGCCCAGCATGGCCGCCAGGATATTCCCGATGCTCTCCCGGCGGCCGGCCAGAATACGGCGGGTCTTTTCAGGGGTAAAAAAGCTGCGGATTATGCCCACCCCAAAGACCACGAGAACAAGGAGCATCAGGACCTTGGGGCTCTCGTAGAGAAAGAACTCCAGAGCCGAGCCGCCATGGCTGCCTCTGGTCAGCGGCAGGAGATCGTAGGTGAGAAAGCGGGCCAGGGGCAGAAGCTGCTGGTAGATGATGAACCAGAGGAACAGGCCGCCAAGGAGAGCGCCGATGGTTCTGATCATGCCGTGGGCCTGGCGGCTGTTTGCTTTTTTGTTGTCAGTCACGCAGGCGCATTTAATCGGTTCCATGATTATTTCTCCCGGTAGATGTCTTCCCGGTGGGTATCACGAGCCTGGCGGATATTATCAATTATCAGCGGGTTGTCGTTAAACCATTGGGGCAGGAGTTTGAGCATGGCGGCGGCGTACTGGCAGTCTCCCCCGTGGGCCAGGCTGTAGTTGACCCATACCTTGTCCTTATGCCTCTCAACCAGCTCGGCATCTTCCATAATTTTTAAATGCTTGGATATGGTGGGCTGGGCCAGGTTGAGTACGGCCTGGATTTCGCAGACGCACATCTCTTTTTGTTCCAGCATCTTCAATATTCTGACCCGGCCTGGATCAGACAAGGCCTTCATAACCCGGATAAATTTTTTCATCATACCTCCTGGTACTTGATATTTTATATTACTATATGGCAATATTATCTTCTTGTCAAGGCGAAAGGGGTGTAAGGAGAAGGATAACGAGAATACAACTGTTTCAGGACAGGGCTTGAGTGATGGTTAAGAGGAGGTCGTTGATGAGATAGGGCTTGGTTATGGCCGCGCAGAAACCGTAGGAGTGGAAGTCGGTCATCACCGGGTCGTTGGAATAGCCGCTGGAGGCTATAATTCTGGCCTGTGGATTAAGAGCCAGAATTCTGGTCACGGCCTCTTTACCGCCCATGCCGCCGGGAATGGTGAGATCCATAATTATGGCACTGATGGTCTTTTTGGCCTTCTGGTATTGTTGATAAACCTCGATGGCCTCTATCCCGTCTTTGGCGGTGATGACCTCAAAGCCGTTGGTTTCCAACATCATTTTGGCAATATCACGGATCATTTTTTCATCATCCATTATCATAATCAGTTCACCGGCGGCCGGTTTGATGGGGGACGGCGTTATACCGGGAGGAATGTTGCTCAGTTCGCTGGTTGTTACGGGCAGATAAATGGTAAAAACAGTACCGTCCTCATTAGAGCCGGCCTTAATAAAACCGCCATGTTTGCTGATTATAGAGTGGGAAATGGCCAGGCCCAGGCCGCTGCCCTTTTCTTTAGTGGTGAAATAAGGATCAAAGATCTGCTCAATGATGTCAGCTGGGATACCGGGGCCGTCATCGGTGATCGTAGTTTTGATATACTTGCCTTTCGGGTCGAGGACAGGAAATATCTCTGCCCTTGGGGTGCTGATATTTTCACTTTTGATTTTTATCAGGCCGCCGGCGCTCATGGCCTGCCGGGCGTTAATTATCAGATTCTGAATAACCTGGCTTATCTGGCCGGGATCAAGGTCAACGAGCCAGAGATCGCTCGGAATATCATAATGGCATAGTACCGAGCTGCCGTGCAGGACAAAATCGGCTGTTTCCCTGATAATCTGGCCCAGATTGGTCGTTTTTTTGACTGGATTACCGCCCTTGGCAAAGGTCAGGAGCTGCTGGGTAAGACTCTTTGCCCTTCTGGAGGCCTTATCCGCTGCCTCTAAGAGAGGAAGAATTTTGTCTTCGGGGTTCATTAGGTGTTGGGCCAGGTTAAGGTTACCCATAATAGCGGTGAGTATATTGTTAAAATCATGGGCAATGCCGCCAGCCAGAACCCCCACGGATTCAAGTTTCTGGGCCTTGTTTAATTCTTCATTAAGCCGTTTGGTCTCGGTAACATCCCGGAAGACCAGAACTACCCCTATGATCTGGCTTTCCCGGTCACGTATGGGGGCGCCGCTGTCGGCAATGCTGCGTTCTACGCCGTTTCTATCAATGAGGGTGGTGTGGTTGGCGAGATCAACAACCTGGCCGTGTTTCAGTACCTTGGGTACCGGGTTTTCTCGGGGAGCTCTGGTGAATTCATCAATAATATTAAAGACCTCGGCTATGGGATGCCCGGCGGCTTCTTCCTGTGTCCAGCCGGTAAGCTGCTCACTTATCCGGTTGAGGAAGATAACCCGGCCCTCAACATCAGTAGTAATAACTCCGTCGCCGATACTGCGCAGGGTAACGGCGAGACGCTCTCTCTCGGTCTCCAGGGCCTTTTGAATTGCCTGACGCTCCGTAACCTCGTTTTCCAGGGAAAAATTGGTTTCTTCAAGCTCGGCGGTACGCAGGGCCACCATCTCTTCAAGATTGTTTTTGTAATCCTCAAGTTCGGTATGAATGATTTTAACCCGCTGGTAGTAGAGGCTGAAGGCGAAGATGACAAAAAAAGTGGCAGTATTTATGGCTCCACTGAAGGGCGACAGTATATGCCAGGTATGCTCATGGCCGCTCAGGATGAGAATTTGTTTTATAAGGTGGCCGCAGGAACGGGAGACGGCAAAGACGACAATAGCGAGGGTGAACAGCAGAATATAATGGCGAAATATATCTTCGTGGCGTACTCGATACCAGGCCCAGGCCTGCTGCAGACAACCTATGGCCAGCAACAGGGCCAGAATGGAGCCGATACTGTCAATAATTTCCACTGGAGCCCAGGGGACGGTCATGACTGCCGCCGCCATTTTCTCAGGGCCAGAAAGAGAAAGTACAGGGCCGGTAAAAGAAGAAGATGATCTAAGCGGGAGAGATAGAACAGCATATCGGCGCTGGAGTGGATGGTAAAGGCTGTATGATGGCCGGCATGGTTTTGAAACTGGCTGGGGGGGATATACTCGGCCAGCCAATGGCCGCTGAAGGTCAGCAGGTTCCAAAGCAGAATGAAGATGAGAAAGGCCGTGAATTGCGGCCAGCCGGAGTCTGAATGACGTTCACGCCAGGTGCTGATTAAAAGATAGACCATGCCGGACATGAAGAGCAGATGCCCTATCTGGTGGGCCACCAGGCCTTAAGTGCTGCCATGATGCTGCACGGCAAGGGCGGGAGCGGCCTGGAGGACGACAAGGCAGAGAGTAGTTAAGGCGGATATTTTCTTCATGATGTTGATCGTGAAAATATTTGCTGATTACCTGCTTTATGTCTCAAATACTTCGGTTGGGAATAAACTGAAGTTACATATCTGAAGAAGTATAAACTAATGAAGAGCGCGTTGTCAAATTAATCGGAAAATTAGTGTGATAAAAAGGGGTAATTGCCTGCAATGTCAGCTTGTTGGCGATGCCGCTGCATTAAGTTTTATGGGGGTTAGCAGCAATATGCCGAGGGCGGAGGCGGCCAGCGCCGCTCCTATGAAGAAGGCGTTCTGAGCCCCGAGTCTGGCCCAGAATACTCCGAAAAGCAGGCTGGCCGGCAGGGCGGCGAATCCTACCACACCGTGATACCAGCCATAGGCCCGGCCGCGGCTTGGGGCCGGGGTGAAATCCGCTACCAGAGCTCGCTCAGCCCCCTCTGTCAATCCGTAATATAGACCGTAGAGGAGCAGAAGTCCACACAGGGCCTCAAGATGAGTGGTCATGGGGATGGCAGTGTAGACAATAAGATAAACAAGCCAGCCGCTCATAATTGCCGCGCGGCGTCCCAGGTGGTCGGCCAGCCAGCCGCCGGGCATGCTGCAGATGATTTTGGCGATATGTAATAATATCCAGAGGCTGATTATCCATCCCAGCCCCAGGCCGAATCTGGTTTGAGCGTAGAAGATGATGAATAAGTCGGAGCTGTTACCCAGGGTAAAGATGACCACTGCCAGCAGAAAGAGGAAAAAACGCGGCGGCAGTCTGCCGGAGGAGGTGAGTCGGTCAACAGAAGTCTTGGGGCGGGAAATAGAACTGGTTTTTTCTTGCACCAGCCGCCAGAGCAAGATGGTGGCCGTCAGGCCTGGAAGGGCGGCCAGAGCAAATAACCAGCGCAGGGCGTTCATCTCCCGCGGCCCGGCCTGGACAATGCCCTGCTGCCAGAGCAGGGTTCGGCCCAGGACAAGATATAAAAAGGCGGCGGCCAGCAGGGGGCCGCCCACCGCGCCGCCATGATCCATCAGGCGGTGAAAACTGAAGGCCCGGCCCCTGATATCGGCGGTTATTGATTCGCTTAGCAGGGCGTCACGGGGCGCGGTGCGGATGCCTTTGCCAATTCGATCTCCGAGCCGGAGAGCGGCCACCTGCCAGCCGACCGCGGCCAGGGCGGTGAGCGGCCGGATAATATTTGATACCGCATATCCGGCCAAAGCCAGAGGTTTACGGCGACTCAGGCGGTCGCTGAGACGGCCGGAATATAATTTCAGGAGGCTGGCGGCGCTCTCGGAGATACCTTCCATGAGACCGATGTAGACAGCAACCATGGCCGACGGCATGAAACCACTGAAAAAAACCGGCAGCAAGGGGTAAATCATTTCGCTGGAAAGATCATTACAGAAACTTACCAGGCCGAAGGCCAATACATTGCCGCCTAAAATATCGCGCCATTGTTCCTTATCCGCCCTGTTCATCGGCCGGTTCCCCCTTGTTCTTCTAATGTCCTGTGGTACGAAAAAAACCCGCCTTCCCTAATATGAAAAGGCGGGTTTTGTTATTTTGTGGTGGAGCTGGGCGGGATCGAACCGCCGGCCTATACGTTGCGAACGTATCGCTCTCCCAACTGAGCTACAGCCCCGTAAACGTAACTACTCACAGGGGGCAGTGATTAATTTTCGCCAACCACCGTATTTGTAACTGTTTGCAGGGTGCCGGAGATTTTCGCGATTAGTCTGGCGTAGCGTATTAGTCATACGTAAGCCAGGCTAATCACGGAAAGATCTGGTGCCCTGTGAGCTGTTACCCGTAAACGTGTGATTAATATCGCAGAGTGCGGAAAATATCAAGCTCTTTGTGGGATTCAGGAGTCAGGGGGCAGGGGACAGAAAAGTCCGTGTTGTTATTTCTTCCTGCCTCTGGCCCGGCTGTTTAATCCTCTTACAGGTTGCCGGTTTTATTCAGAATGATCACCGCTGCTTTATATGAGATGACTATAATGGCTACCCAGGATATTAATAATACAGCATTCATAAATTTCTCCTTATTTTTTATGCCCGTTACCCATCACCCTGTCTCCTGAATCAGTATAAATCATCGTAAGCCATTTCATCGGCGCTCAATTTTCTGCTGTCCATGGCATTCCAGACATGGCCGATATAGGCGAGGACAAAGGGGATCAGCAGGGCCACGTAGGTCATAATCGTCAGGGTGTAATGACTGCTGGAGGCGTTATAAATTGTCAGACTGGACTGGAGATCGACCTTTGATGGATAGAAGGCGGTATTGTTGTAGCCGGCGGTGAAGAAGATGGCCAGGCCCACCAGGATGGTGCCGGGGCCGGCCATCCAGATGGCCGCTCTGCCCGTTGAGCGGGCCGCGTATATTACCCCGGCTATAACTAACAACAGACCGGCTACCAGCAGTATAAGGGTAAGGGGGCTGGCCAGCAGGTTGCCGAGATATTTACCCGGTACCATGGAGACTACCCCGGCCGTGTTGACCCCGAATCCCTTCATGGTGATGAGACGAATCAGGAAGTAGAGCAGAAAGGGCAGGGAGATAATAAAATTAACCAGGGCGGCCCGGCGCAGACGGCCTTCAAATTTACTCAGCCCTTTGAAATCAATATTGTTAAGCAGATACATGGCTCCCAGAACTCTGGCGTTAAAAACCAGGAAGATGCCAAGGGCCAGATTAAACAGGCTGAAGGCTGCCTCAAGACCACGCAGTGGATTGGCCCAGGTTACGAAATTATACTCGTTAAGACGGAAATCAGCACCGGTGAAGAAGGTGCCCACCGCCGCTCCGATGAGTAATATTCCCAGGGAGCCGTTAATAAAGAGAAATAATTCGTATATCCCCCGCCCTAACAGGTTATTCGGCTTGGAACGGTATTCGTAGCTCACCGCCTGTACCACAAAGGTGAAGAGGATCAACATCCATACCCAGTAGGCACCGCCGAAACTGGTGGCGTAGAATTTGGGGAAGGCGGCGAAGAGGGCGCCGCCGAAGAGAACCAGGGTGGTGAAGGTTATTTCCCATTTCCGGCCCAGGGAGTTGATGATCAGGCTTTTTTCGGTATCGTTTTCAGCGCATTGCCAGAGCAGGGTCTGACCGCCCTGGACAAAGGTTAGAAAGAGAAAAAGGGCTCCGAGCAGCGAGCAGATAAGCCACCAGATCTGTTGCAGGGTTGTGGTATCAAGATTGCCAATCATCTTATTTGTCCTCCGGGCCGATTTTTATCTGTTTGCTCATAATCCCTAACTCGGCGATAAGGAGCAGGGTGAATAGAATCAGGAACATGAAAAAGCTGGTCTGCACTGTACCGGTGGTCAGGTTGGTGCGGGCCACAGTAACTGGCAGCAGGCCTTGAATGGCCCAGGGCTGGCGGCCGGCCTCCGCCACTACCCAGCCGGATTGAGAGGCGAGAATGCTTAAGACAAACATGGTGGTGCCGGGGAACAGGAGCCAGCGCTGTTTGTCGATATTCCCCTTGAGGCTGAAGATGAGGTAGGCTATGAAAACGGCCACGAATATACTGCCGAGAACCACCATGAAGTGAAAACTGTAGAATGATATAGCCACATTTGGTACCGCCTCTTCTGGGCTGGTCAGATAACCATAGCCCAAGTATTTTTTATGGCGGTTAAACTGGGCCAGGGCCGTGGCTGCCGCTGTTTCGTTGTGGGCGGCGCGTGCCTTTTTATAGGCTGCCAGCCCTTTGACGGCGAGTCGTCCCTGGCTCATTTTGTCGGCGGTGGACATGATGCCCTGCTCTGGATTGCCATAGATTAGATCCCTGATGCCGGGCACGAAGCTGCCTGGTACCCGGTTGGCAAGGAGGGAGAGGAGACCGGGTATTCGAACCTCAAAGTCAAAGGCCTTGTTGTGGTCACCAACTTTTTTGTTTAAATTAATGACCCCGGCCGCCACCAGTCCGGCGTTGTTCTGACCTTGGTAGAGCCCTTCAAAGGCGGCAAGTTTCATGGGCTGATACCTGGCAACCTCAAAGGCGGCCTCGTCACCGGTAAAGCCCATTAACATGGAGGCCAGCAGGCCGAAGACCGCCGCCACGATGATACTGCGGCGAGCCATTTTTATGTGGCGTTTCTGGAGGAGAAAATAAGAGGATATGGAAATGACAAAGAGGGAGCCAACCATAAAACTGGTGCTGGTGGTGTGGGTAAACTTGGAGACTGCGATGGGGGAGAGAATTATGTCCCAGAAATTATGCATCTCAAAACGGGCGGTGTCGGGATTGAAGGCCATGCCTACGGGATGCTGCATCCAGGCGTTGGCTACCAGGATCCACATGGCCGAGAGGCTGGAACCAATGGCCACCAACCAGGTGGAGAGAAGATGAAAACGCTTGGAAACCCGATCCCAGCCAAAGAACATGACGGCGAAGAAGGTGGCCTCCATGAAAAAGGCCAGTATGCCCTCAATGGCCAGCGGTGCTCCGAATATATC
>JAJRZN010000263.1 GCA_024275235.1 Deltaproteobacteria bacterium | reverse complement strand
GTAGTTAATGATTTATTTCTTTCGTCTTTTTTTAAGGAGCCCCTATTTATGAGCGCTAAGATATTAAGCGGTACAGAGACTGCCAAGACAATTCGGGAAGAGTTAAAGCAGGAGATTGCGGAATTAAAGGAAAAACATAATATAGTTCCCGGACTGGTCACTATCCTCGTGGGAGAAGATCCGGCCTCCGAGGTATATGTCGGGGCCAAAGAAAGAACCTCTAAGAACCTGGGGATCTATTCAGAACGTTACGATATGCCGGCCGACACCTCCGAGGAAGACCTCCTCGCCCTGGTCGATAAATGTAATAAGAATGATAAACTGAACGGTATTCTGGTGCAGTTACCCCTGCCCAAGCATATTAATGAGGCCAATATCCTCTATGCCATTGACCCGGATAAAGACGTGGACGGCTTCCATCCGGTTAATATCGGTAAAATGATGCTGGGCGAAAAATGCTTTCTGCCCTGCACCCCGCACGGCATGCTTGAAATCCTGAAACGCAATAATATCGAGACCAGCGGTAAAGAGGTAGTCGTTCTCGGCCGCAGTAATATTGTCGGCAAGCCCATTGCTAACCTCATGCTCCAGAAGCGGGAAGGCGGCAACGCTACCGTTACCCTGTGCCACACCCGCACCAAAGATACTGCCTTTCATACTAAGCGGGCGGATATTCTTATTGCCGCGGTGGGGGTACCCAAGATGGTTACCGCCGATATGGTAAAAGATGGCGTAGTGATTCTTGATGTCGGGGTTAACCGGATTGGCAAGACCGCTGAGGGTAAATCAATTCTGGCCGGTGATGTTGATTTTGAGGCGGTTAAAGAGAAGGCCTCCGCTATTACGCCGGTGCCGGGCGGTATTGGCCCCATGACCATTACCATGTTGATGATGAACACGGTACAGGCGGCTAAGGCTGCAGCCGGTCTGTTATAGAAAACGGTAACTTGTGGTAAATGTTGTGACTATTTAGGTACGGCCCGAAAACTACCCGGAGCTATGAATCGTAACTGTTTAGACAGGCAGGGAAGGCGGTTTAGAAAATTACCTATGCCGTAGAGATGGCTTAGGGCCTGATAATTTGAGGAATTATTATGACTATGCGAAAAATTGGCTGTGAAGGATGCGATAATATAACCTGCCCCTCTACCAAGGAGGTTCTGGCCCAGGATGTTGCCAAAGGCGTTAAGACCGCCTTCCACCGGGTTGATGACCGGGGAATGTCGGCCTGTCTCTTTGGTTCCGGCGGGGTCTGCTGCCGTAACTGTAATATGGGGCCGTGTCAGATTATCGACGGGGTCGCGGAGATGGTCGGAATCTGCGGAGCTACTGCCGAGACGGTGGCGGCCCGTAATTTCAGCCGGATGGTTGCCGCTGGTTCTGCGGCTCATACGGATCATGCCCGGGAGATGGTGCAGGGCTTTATCGCCACTGCCAAGGGTAAAACCGAACATGAAATCAAAGACGTTGCCAAACTGCATACTCTGGCCAAGGTCTTTGACATTGAGATTGAGGGGCGGGACAAAAATGAAATTGCCCTGGAACTCGGTGAAAAATGTCTGGCGGAATTTGGCCAGCAAAGCGGTTTCCTTACCATGCTGAAACGGGCTCCGGCTACCCTGCAGGCCATGTGGAAGAAAATTGGGGTTGAGCCCCGGGGCATTGACCGTGAGGTGGTCGAGTTAATGCATCGTACCCATATGGGCGTTGATCAGGAATATAAAAACCTCATGCTCCAGGCCAATCGCTGCGCCTTAGCCGATGGCTGGGGGGCCTCCATGATGTCAACAGAGTTGACTGATATCATGTTCGGCACCCCTGTACCCATCCGCTCCATCGTTGATATCGGTGTTCTGCAGAAAGATCAGGTAAATGTTACCGTGCACGGACATGAACCGTTGCTGGCCGAGGCCCTGTGCATGGCCGCTCAGGAAGACGACATGCTGGCTCTAGCCAAAAAGGCCGGTGCTAAGGGGATTAACCTTGTTGGTGTCTGTTGTACCGGTAATGAGATCCTCATGCGCCGCGGTATTCCGGTGGCAGCCGGTTTTATTCAGCAGGAGATTGTGCTGGCCACCGGGGCGGTGGAGGCCATGGTCGTTGATATTCAGTGCATCATGCAATCCGTGGCCGAGGTTGCCAAGTCCTTTCATACG
>JAJRZN010000262.1 GCA_024275235.1 Deltaproteobacteria bacterium | reverse complement strand
TTTTTATCTCCATCAGGCCGAGTTTTTTCATGTGCCATCGTACAGCACGATCGGAAATAATAGTTTGCAGGTTATTGTTTACTGCTTTCGCAAGTGCTTTGCCTGAAACAGAATATCCTGCTAATCTGAGAATCGACAAGTGTGGCCTTTGAATCTCTGTCTCCGCAGTATTTACTCATAGTTTTTCCGTTGAGATGGAACAGATTTGAATAAAAGCACACCATGCGCCCGGCGTTTATTTTTGTACTGCAATGTATTGTTTGCCCTGTTCTGTTATACGATATTGTTGTTTGCTGCTGGTTGGTTTGTCCGGGATGGTCATTTCAACAAGACCAGCCCCCAGGAGCGGCTTTAGGACCTGGTCCCTGAACTTGGTCCTGTTGGAGCGTCCGGACATCTTCATTAAATCCTTGATTCCCTGCTCTACAACGGTTTGACGTAGAACTTCAACCTGGTCCCGACTTAGTCCCGACTTGGTTCCGGAGGGGCCTTTTTGCCGGTTCTGATCTGTCTCCGATCTGGTGACTTGCACCTCAAAATCTTCTGGAGCAAAAAAGGTAAGCGTGACTCCCTGTTTGGCATCAGAGCGCCATTCCGGTTGGGGAAGGCCCTGGTTTAGGCAGGATTTTTGAATCATGACACTGCCGCGACCTAATTTTTCCATCATTCCTCTTAAATACAAAACATGAGCGATATCCGGGTTACGCAGTACGGAAATATGGCCAGTTGCAAGTTTGGCAGGAGTAACACCCTCGGGAAGATTACCTGAATTCCATATTTCTAATCGTTTAGGGTAAACATGGACAGCAATGCCACCTGAAAAATCGGCATACTCCCGATGAGCAAAAGCGTTGACCAGACCTTCCCGAACAGCTGCCGGAGGATACACGGCCTCATCCTTCCGCTGCAGGTTGTCTTTGTCGAAACGGGAAATCGTAGGCGTATTTCGCATGACAAAAGAAAACAGTTGCTCAAGTACCGAGACTAATGGTCCCTCAAGAGATTTCATGTCCTGATAAGTGTCATCGGATTTGTCCGAGGTAAAGCATACTGCCCGCACACGAACCTGCGGATACCTAAGGGCAGGATTCTTTCCAAAAAGTACATCCCCGCCATTAGTTAAGCGGCCATATTTAACCATTGCCACTTTTTCCAGAATTGACAATGGATCATTCTCATCCCTGAATTGCATTCGGGAGTTCTTATTTCCCGTAAGGACAAGAGATTTAATTTCATCAAAATCCAGATCGGTTTCAATATCTGCTGAAGAAAATCGCCGTTCCCACCGTTCAGGCCCAACCTGTCGCCGCATAACCATGTCGCGAATTGTTTCAATATCCGCCTTACTGGTTTGGACACCTACCCGGACAAAGATATCATTACAAAAAGCATAGGGAAAATCTTGACCTGCCGGCACTTCGACAACCAGCACCGGCTTCTCTTCTACTTTTTGAAGTTCTACAGAAATAAGTGCCTTGGGAGATATCCCCTTGTTTACCTGCTGTTCAAACTGTCTAATATCAAGTTGCTCGGAAATTCCAACGGGTTCTCCTGAATCGCTTATTCCACAGACAACGTATCCTCCACCAGAATTAAGAAAAGCGCAGACCTGTTGACCGACAATTTTTGGATCACAGTTGGATTTGAATTCTATAGTCGCTCCCTCTCCCAACATGAGCATCTCTCGCAATGTGTCTCTATTCATGCCTGCTCTCCTTTCTGCTCAATCAAGGTATTGATTGTGGAAGGATCAGAAAGATTTTCCTTAATAAAGGCCTCTACTTCCTGGTATCTTGAGAATTGAGCAGTGGCAAATAGAAAGGCGTCCTCATTTGTCTGGAACTTCTGCACCCAGTTCCCTTGCCGATCACGGAAAGGATGTTGGGACAAAATGGCATCCTCGTACATATCAATGAGACGAAGATCGGAAAGAGATGATGCTTTCCTTTTGAGATTGAGTCTGTCGCGGCCCTCTGGCCCTTTGAAACCAAGATCATTCAGGAGCTTGCGTGAAAAAACAACGTAATCATGGGCCAGCAGCCAGCGGGGCTTTTTCTGTTCGATGGCTTTTTCAGCTCCTGATGGGTGATTGACAATCCATCTCCATCAACGCCGCTGCCGTAGTACGGTGTAATCAAGCATAAAAACAGATCACATTTATCCACAGCCCGGATACAGTTTTTAAACGCCGACTTGTTGGAAAAGACAGGCATGGTTCCTTTGTGGGACATCCATACCTCGTAACCAAAGGCTGTCAGCAAGGTATATATCCGATCAAGAAGCTCTTCAATTCCGTAAACGGTTGAAGAGACCATGATTGTGAGTTTGTTCTTGTTTTGCATTTATAATATTCCAGCCTCTTTTTATGTCGTTTTGGCTTTATTTTAACAGGTTATGCTCATCATTCAAAATGAATGCTGTAAGCTACATAATTATTTGAATAAGAATAACGGATTTTCCCCCGAGATAGTTTGACAAATTGAGATAAATATTCCAATTATTCTGACCTTTTTTTAAAGGTCTTTTTTTATTGGGCATAAAAAAAGGGCGATGAAGTCTGCAAACCTCATCGCCCTACCTACTGTGGGCCTATTAAGCCCCAATCTCAACTGGTGTGAAATGTTACACTTTGTTGACGTTATTCTCAAGGATGTTTTGACTGAGGGGCGCAATTTTAACTGGCCCCGGCCTTCCTGTTGTCCACGCTGCCAACATTATAAAGTTTGGGGGCATGGATTCGTAGAAAGATTATTCGATAGTTTTTCAACCAATGGACAGTTCCACGCAGAAATACACCGCCACACCACCTCAAACCACCCCCTGATCCAGCATGGCATCAGCGGTCTTGACAAAGGCGGCTATATTGGCCCCGGCCATATAATTACCGGCCATCCCGTATGCCGCCGCCGCCTCGAGACAGGTGCGATGAATCTCCCTCATTATATGGCGCAGACGCCCCTCCACCTCGTCCCGGGGCCATTTAAGACGCATGGAGTTCTGAGCCATCTCCAGTCCGGAAACCGCCACCCCGCCGGCATTGGCGGCCTTGCCGGGGGCATAGAGCAGTTTGTTATCAATAAAAAGGTCAATGGCCTCCGGGCTGGCAGGCATATTGGCCCCTTCGGAAATCAAAAATACCCCGTTGGCAATGAGGTTGGCGGCATCCCGCGCGTTTATCTCATTCTGAGTAGCGCAGGGCATGGCGCAATGGGCCTTGTGATTCCATAGAGGGTTATACTCTTTAAAGGTGTCAACCGCGGTATAAACCACGCCGGGCCAGGCCTCGGCATACTCCCTGATCCGGCCGCGGCGCGTGTTTTTCAACTCCTTGACAGACTCCAGCTTTTCCTGACTTATCCCCTCCTCATCAAAGACATATCCCGATGAATCGGACATAGTCAAAACCCGGCCGCCTAATTGAATAATTTTCTCAGCCGTATACTGAGCCACATTACCGGAGCCGGAGATCAGACAATCCTTACCAGCCAGAGAATCGCCGCGGGTGGCCAGCATCTCGGAGGCGAAATAGACATTGCCGTAACCCGTGGCCTCAGGCCGCACCAGAGAGCCCCCCCAACTGAGACTCTTGCCGGTCAGAACCCCGGTAAACTCATTACGCAGACGTTTATACATCCCGAAGAGATAGCCGATCTCCCGGGCTCCAACCCCGATATCACCGGCTGGAATATCGGTATCAGGGCCGATGTGGCGTTGTAATTCCATCATAAAGCTCTGGCAGAAACGCATAACCTCATTATCGGATTTACCTTTGGGATTAAAGTCGGAGCCGCCCTTGCCACCGCCCATGGCGAGGGTGGTAAGAGAATTTTTAAATACCTGCTCAAAGGCCAGAAACTTCATAATCCCGAGATTAACCGAAGGATGAAAACGCAAGCCCCCCTTATAGGGTCCCAGGGCGCTGTTCATCTCCACCCGGAAACCGCGGTTGACCCGCACCTGCCCCGTGTCATCCTCCCAGGGTACCCGAAAGATAATGACCCGCTCCGGTTCAATCATCCGCTCCAGTATTGCCGCCTGGCGATAATGAGGATTACGTTCCAGAACCGGCTGTACCGAACTTAATACCTCACGCACCGCCTGTTTAAATTCATCCTGATCCGGATCACGACTGTCTATTAAGGCCATTATTTTATCCATATTCTCTCCTTTATTTAATATAGCGCGACACCCTCGCCGCTGGCACCATCAACCTTGATAACCAGCGTCCTGCTGAAACTTATATGCCTGACACAACCCTCCCGGCTGCCTTCCTGCCCCGTCAGCCATTCCTGATTCAGGCGGTCAGAGGAACCCGCCCGGAGACTGACGGTAAGATATGGAATGCCGAGAGAGGTTATATTATGAAAAAAATGTGTCCCCTGCGAGGGATCAACCCGCAGCTTACCGCCGGTGACCTCTACAATGGCCGCGGCCCCGGAAATATCCTCCCAGCGCACCGGAATACCCATAAGACTGTCCGCCGAGCCCCAGCGGCCGGGGCCAATAAGGAGATAAGGCCGTTTCAACCCGGTCAGACGACTGTTTAAGCGGCCAATATCAGCGGCGATGCGCCTGGTTTTGGAGACCTCGAAACTATCCTGATCCACCAGTACCAGATCCTTAACCCGCACCACTCCATGCCCCAGACTGTATTGAGAGCGGCAAAAGGCGGCCTCTCGCTCCGCCGCGCTTATCTCCACCTCCCGGGCAGCCCGCCCCACGGCCATGGGCCTAATCTGGAGAAGATAAAATACCGGATCAACGCCCGCCTCCCCCAAATCAACGGCAAATTCCACCTCCACCGGGCAGCCCATTCCCTCACTGCCCAGATCCAGCATTTTCCGGATTATCCCGGCCAGAGGATAGGTCTTATATTTCAGCAGCGGAGCGAAGGTCAACACCCGAAGTCCAGGCCCGGCGCTGTCCCTGACACGATGTTCATCCCTGATATAGACACTCGTCAGCAGGGGCAGAGGACTGTTAACAGTATCCAGCCGGCTTAAAGGAATCCTGCGCACCGAGTCAGGCGGTCGGCCGGCCGCCGGCGTCGCGGCTTTAAGGTCAAGAACAAAGGCTTCGCGCTGAACGTTGCGCAGAATATCATCAACACTGGCAAACTGCGGCAGAATCTGCGGCCAGGCAGGAGAAAAATGCAGGCAGTTTCCACCCTCAACCACGGTGTGGCCAAGACCAAGAGCGGCGCTTACCATCCCGTCCTCCGGCCGCATATGGGAGACGGGATAATAATTATAGGACTGGGCCACTCCGGAAACAGCCGGATAAAACAAGCCGCCATAATCACGGCTCGCCACCTGCTGAATGATAACCGCCATGGCATCCTGCCTGCTCTGACCGATGAGACGGGAAAACTTTCGGGGCCCGGAGAAATAGGTAGAGGCGTAAACCAGTTTCACTGCCTCAAACAGCCGCGCCAGCCGGGTCTCAAAATCCGGCTCATTATTGGCCAGCATACAGGTGCGGTACAAGCCGGCATAAGGCCGGTAGCGGCTATCCTCCATAAGACTGGAAGAACGTACCGCGAGAGGCCAGGTCACCTTACGCAGATAAGCGGTCAGTTCGTCCCGCAGCCAGTCGGGCAGCGCCGCCGCGAGAAAGCGCTGGCTGATAACATGATCCTCACCGCCGGAGAGATAAAATAATTTATTGCGGCCTACAAAATCCCTGAAACCGTCATCACAAATGACACAGGTTCGCGGGATGGTAATCCTGCCCTTAAATGATGTCAGAAGCCGGCGGTAACGGCGCAGAAGAGCGGCCCAGAAGGCTATTCCGGTGGCTTTGCCGCCCATGGAGCCCTGGCCGATCTTGACAAAATCGTTAATCAGGGGATCAAATTCCGAAGGCTCAAAAACAGAGACAAGGCCAAACTGCCGCCATTTACGAAAGGCGTGAATCATGGAAGAGAGATAGTCACGTATCTCCGCCTCACCGGCAAAATCCGCCGATCTCATGGCGCCGAGCCGGAGCGCCAGCCCTATTTCGGAACGGGCCATGAACCAGTTGGAAAAATGATTACGACCGGCATGATAGAGCAGAGAAGCTGGCGGAATATCACGCAGACAGCGCTCAAACTCATTAAAATCCGCCGCCCTCCCCGCCTCGCTGCCATCGGGAAGACGAAAAACAAAGGGGCCGAAGCCGAGATTGTTAACCAGAAACTGCTCCATCTCCCCGGCCAGATCATCATGATTTTTATCCAGAAAAGCGGCCGGAACACTGTCGGCGGCCCGGCGATTGGCAGGGTCGGAGCTCATCAGGAGCAGGGCCATATCAGGGTGAGCGGCCCGCACCTTACACAGAAAACGGCAGCCGGCCTCATCGTCCATACTTCCGCCCCTGGGAAAACGGGTATCCGAGATAACGGCAAAAACAAAGGGCTGGTAGCGCTCATAGAGGGCAGTCGCCGTCTCGTAATCAACGGCCGTCAATATCTTGGGACGGGCCCGCATTTTAAGCAGGCGATGCTCCTCGTTCAGCCCCTCATCAAGCACCGCCTGGGTCTGCCGCACCACAGCGTTATAGAGAATAGGCAGAAAGGTAGAGATATAATCAGGGGAATCCTCCACCAGAATAATGATCCTGACCCCGGCCCTGGCAGTATCATGAGCGGCATTGGCCTTATCCTCCATACTCTTGATCAGGGCGAGAAGAAGACTGGCATCACCCGTCCATATATAGAGACACTCCATGGTGCCGGATTTAAAGAGCCGTTCACAGTCCCGAATCTGAGCCGCCGGCCCTGCCAGCAGTACCACCGGCAAGTCAGGATATGACTCCCGAATCCGGCGGCTGACGGCAAAGGCCTCCATGGCTCCCACAAGGGGCATGGTCAAAACCAGATCATAGGAGTGCCGCCCCAGCATCTCAAGGGCTTCTTCCAGGGTTGAGGCCCGGCGCAGACGGGGCGGGGCACTTAAATTCAAGCCATGATATTCATTAATTATCCGGCTGGGCAGACTGCCGTCCTGTTCCAGAACAAAAGCGTCATAGGGACTTGAAATAAGCAGTATCTCACGAATCTTATGGGGCATAAGCTCGTAGAACAAACTCACATCATCGTCAAATTCACGCACCAGATTTTCGGGAGAAAGCATAGATGTCCGCATACCATAACTTTATATTGGGACGAAGGGCCTCTGTTGCCACCAAAAGAGCCTGGCCCGGCACAATATCCCGAAATAACAAGATTTATTTTTAATATTTAAAAATCATAAAAAAATGTCTCAGGCAATTGCCTTGGACTATAGACCAATGTTTAAACTAAAGGGTAAGCAGTTAACAGTTTACAAAAAATCAACCAAAGGAGGCAGACTATGAAAAGGTTCATGATTCCCACGACGGCTCATTGTGGCGAGGGGCACACGCCCTTGTCCCGGGTACGACACTAAACTGCCCATATATAAGTGCTACATTTCGAGACAAAATTGTAGCTTGTTAAAGGCTTATCTACAAGATATATCAGGTTTCGTTCTGCAAGTGAACATCTAACTTTATTTTTCCCCTGGTGTTTGACAGCCACATTTTTTGTTCTATTTGCCAAACTCTAAACAATAAACATATAATAAACATATAATACGTCTCTGTACGCGAAGGCATCAGGTACGACAAATATCCAAATTAAACAAGTAGAAAACCATGAAAAAATTCCTATCAAACTGGGCCTTACTTCTGGTAATCACGCTCACCGCCGTACCCGCCCTGACGGTAAACGCGGCTGAAACATCCGGGCCCCGGGGGCAGGGGATGATGCGGCAGATGATGCAAAACCAGAAGACAGCCGGGGGCATGATGAACCGTAAGGGGATGATGAAGAACAAGGGGATGATGGGTAAGGGGATGATGCCCATGATGATGAACGGCTGCCGGATGAGCCCCACGATGCTGGAAGGCGGTATGATGAATATGATGCCTCCCATGATGCGCGAGAGAATGATGGGCAGGGGCATGATGCCCATGATGGGTTATAACCCGGCCATGGCTGGTAATTACTTCAAAAAATATAAAAAATTCCAGAAATTCTTCAAAGAGACCCGCAACCTGCGCAAAAAATTAAACGACCTGCAGTTCGAGTATGGCGAGGCCCGCTGGAACCCGGATACCACCCTCGGTGAATTGCAGCGTATGCGCAGCCGCTTAAATAAACTGCGCCAGAAAATCTATGCCAAAAGACCACAATGAAAATTAAGCCCTTAACCGCTACCATAATGTTTCTTGCCCTGGTTCTCTCCCTCAACGCCCAGGCGGCGGAGAAGGAGAGGGGGCGTTCCGCCCTCAACAGCCTCATCAGCGCGGCCCTGGCCCAGAATCCAGATCTCCTGAGTGCCAGGGCCCGCTGGCAGATGTTCAGAGCCCGGATTATTCCCGCCGCTTCCCTTGATGATCCTCTGCTGGCCATAGCCTTCAACAATTACCCCGTTGATAAATTCCGGGACGATGAGACCCCCATGACCGGCAAGGTTATTAAATTGAGCCAGAAGTTCCCATTTCCCGGCAAACTGGCCGCCAAAGAGGACGCGGCCCGTCAGTTAGCCCTCTGGTACAAAGGGGTATATGAGGATCAACGTCTCCGCTTAAGCCGTCAGGTTAAGGACACCTGGTATAATCTGTATTTTATTGATAAATCCATTGAAATTACCCGCAAAAAAGCGGCTCTCATAAAGGACTTCATTAAACTGACGGAAACCAATTACGAGGTTGGCCGCGGCCTGCAGCAGGATGTCCTGAAGGCCCAGGTAGAGTATTCCAGGCTCACCGACCAATTGCTGCAACTGAGCCAGAAACGCCAGACCAGCCTGGCCCGCCTGAATACCCTGATCAATCAGGCCCCGGAACATAAGCTGCCCGTGCCCGCCGCTCTCAAGCAGCGGCCCATGAGCATGAATGCCGCCGAACTTCAGCGCCAGGCCCTTACAAAACGGCCGCTATTCACCGCCTATAAGGCCCTGATGGCCAGTTATCAGGCCAAAATAGACCTGGCCCGTCTCAATTACCGGCCGGATTTCAAGGCCGGGGTGGCATATACCTTCCGGGAACCCGTCGGCGCCGCCTCTGACGGCACTGATTTCGCGGCCGTTGAGATTGGCATGAACATCCCCCTCTTCCAGGCCAAACGGGATGCCGCCCTCTCCGGAGCCCAGGCCGGTCTGCGCCTAATACGCCGCCAATACGAAAAGTTTAAAAACCAGACGGCCTTTGAAATCAGCGATGCCCTTAATGACATGAAAAAGAATCAACGCCAGGCAATACTTTACAAGACCGGCATAATTCCCCAGGCCAACCAGAGTTTCGAGGCCTCCATGGGGGCCTATCAGGAGGGCAAAGTTTCATTCCTCACCCTTCTGGATAATCTCATGACTCTTTATCGTTATGAGATTGATTATTATCGGGCCGCCAGCGACACCGCGCATGACACTGCCAGATTAGAGGCCGCCAGCGGTGTAAATTCATTGTAATCGCTTACATATTCCCTATTTCCCGCACAGAGTACTAAGGATAGAACTATGCCAACCATAAACAAATACTATCTCATCGCCTTTTCCTGCGCCATTTTTATCGTTTTCACCGGGGCGCTGCCGCCCTCTTTTCAGACGCCGGGAGTCCAGGCCGCCGAAAAAAAGAGTGAACGAAAAATTAAATACTGGAAGGCCCCCATGGATCCCACCTATATCCGC
>JAJRZN010000261.1 GCA_024275235.1 Deltaproteobacteria bacterium | reverse complement strand
TTAAGCCCCCCTCAGCCAGCAATAATTTACGACTGGTAATGAAATGTTTGGAAACTCCCATGAAGCCCGGAGTCTGCGCCCCGCCGCCGGCCATACCGGCCAGGGTGGTAAATTTCATCCCGGCCGGGGTCATGCCGCGATAATCACGATCAACAATCATCACCCCGTTGCACTGGGGCAGCATGGCGGCTATACACTCAAAACAGCCGCAGGCCGTCATGGGATTATTCATCAGCGAATAGCAGGAAACCGCCGGCACCGCGCCCCGAGAGGCCTGCTTGACAAAATCATTAATACCGCTGAAATCACCCATGATGGGATCAAGACACTCACCCTTCTCAATGGGCTGATTGGGGCCGGTGGGATTAATCTGATATGAGGCCTTACCGTCCAGCCAGTTATAGGCTCCGCACATCCCTACCCGCTCCGGGGTTATAACACAGACATGACTCGGGGCAAAGGACTGACACAATGTGCATGAGTAAAAGATATCCTCGGTTTCATCGGTCATATTGCCAAGGCGGAGATCGCGCTCGCCATAGACCTTCAGGGCCAGCTCCATTACCTCTTCCACCTTTTCCTGAATGGTATAAATTTTGACCTGAACCTTATCGAGAATAGCCCCGAACTCCTGATGAAGTTTGCCATGCAGCACCTTACCGATATGCTCAAAAGAAAAGCCCTTTTCCACGGCTCCATTGCCAATTCGTACCCACATGATATTACGCTGACCAATATGCATAATACCCTGAATATAATTAGTCAGATGATGGAACTGCCGTTCAAGAATAGGCTCGAAATCAGACTGCATCTCCCGGCCGGCAACCTCTACCAGGATGGCGATGGGCAGATTTTGCCCCTCCTCAATATCTTTAATATCAGGGCCTTCCACTACCACCAGACCATCCTGCACCTCATCCATGGATTTAGAGATCAAGACCTCAACGCCGGTGGTACGCCCGCCGCCGCACTCCATATAGAGATCATCCTTGCGGATACGCTCACCTTCAAAG
Source organism: Deltaproteobacteria bacterium (assembly GCA_024275235.1). Lineage (GTDB taxonomy): Bacteria > Desulfobacterota > Desulfobulbia > Desulfobulbales > VMSU01 > JAADIV01. The sequence continues at coordinate 4,546 of JAJRZN010000261.1, read as the reverse complement.
GCCGGGCCAAAGGCCATGGGAATATCAATCTTGCTGATATTGACCTTCAGGCCGCGCACCTCAATGGCCTTCTGCACCATCTCATCGTGTGGCACATTACTTACCACATGCTCATAGGTACATATTCCGGTGGGCAGAACCTCGGGGATATCATAATCGGAGATGGTGGGAAAGCCCCAGTTGATGGCCCCGGCGGCATTGGCATACCACTCATCACATACCGGGCCGAAAGCCATTACAAAGGCAAAGGTACGATCTTTGTTATATTTCAGGTTGGCCTGGTAATCGCCCGGCTTGATACCGCCGAAGGCCAGGGCTACCCGGCAGGCAAAGCCCAGAGCAAAAACAGCACTGGTATAGGTGGGGCCGAAGGGAACCAGGCGGGTATTCCAGCCTACCTGTACCCCGCTCTCCACCAGCTGTTCAGGCATACGTATATCGCCGGAGTGGTCATGCATGAAGATATAGAGATTTTTTTCCTGCAGTTCAAGAGCGATCTTGCTGGCCACTTCCTTATCCTGGGGGGCTCCCATGATAACCGCGAAACCGGGGGCGGTACCATCAACAAACTCAACCCCGCGTTTCCGGAAAATAACGTCATCAGCCGCCCCAAGCCAGATATTTTCAGCAGTGGGGTCTTCCGTCATGGTATAAAAATTAGGGTCCTTGACATAGCGGATGGCCTCGTACATTTCCTCCGCGAAAATAGTGGCCATACCAGCATCCAGGGCCTGCCCGAGATAAGGCAGCCAGACATCATTACTGACATTAGCCGGCAGCAGTTGACGGCACTCGGTGAAGATATCGCGCATGTCACCCAGAGTCTGAATCTTGGCACCCAGCATACTGTAGATAACCGGCAGGTAATAGGTGGTATTCGGAAAAGACACCTCCTGTTCCATACCGTATTCCTTGATGGCCGCCTCAAAACTCTCCTCGGCCATATCAATAATTTTATGGGCCCCCCTGATGGCGGCAGAACAAATAATTTTAGACATGGGATAACTCCTTTAAATTACACGCTATAAAAACACTTCTTAATACTTTTTCAGTAAGCGCTCAACAAACTCACTCTTGACTTTATAACATCTCGAACTGTAGCGGTACGACTACGATCGTATGCGAGCGTTTCAGGGACGCCCTGCTGTGCGTAATTAAGTGCATGCCGCAGGGTGTTCATGGAGCGCTTACATTTTTCAGCCCAGCAGACCGTTGATTAACTCCCTGGCAAGATCTACCGCCCTGGGATGCCTCATGATCAAGACCTCTCCACCGCAGAGGAGCATACAGGCAGCAGTAATCGCCTCCATCATTACCCCGCGCCGCTCCTGATCGCCTAACAGTTCATCGGAAGGCAGGCGACATTCCTTGGCCTTCCAGACCTCACGGCCCAGATTACATATAATCGGTACCTGCAGCTTCTCGTCCTGCTGAGTGAGAGCGGCGAGGCGAATCCGCTCCATAACGGAATAGGTATATTCAATACCATAGCCCAGGGCCCCGACAGAGGGATCCATCATTACCGTGTCCAAGGAAACACCAAGATTTTCCAGAAGAATATTAAGCTGTTTGGCGAGGTTAACATCAATGGGAGAGGCCGCGACAATCGGATGCTGGAAGGCCATGGCCGTGGCTCCGAGAGAACGATAATTGGCATCAGAAAGGGGTGCCAGACAGACCTTTTTGTCTCCAATGACGGCGGTCAATTCCCGCAGGGTATCAGTATCTTTATCGGCATTGCCGCAACCCCAGACGATTACAGGCACATCCACCGCCTGAATAACCTCGGCGGCAGTCTTGGCGGCTTCAGCTGAATCGCGGTTCAAGCCATTGGGGTCGGTGCTGGCCAATGAAACACAAAGGGCATCAGCACCATACTCCTTAACGCACTTTTGAGCCCAGGCCACAGGATTACCAAGGACATCGGCAAAATGACGACTCAAAGGTTCCGGCCATTCCTCATAACCGGCATCAACAATATCCATGGCAATTAACTGCTTGTGAGGAATTTCACCTTCAAAAAGCTGGAATGGTAAAGCCCTGGAGCCGCCGACGGTAATACTGTTGTCACCGTTACCAAGTACAGTTTCACGAATAACACCGTTATAGGCCTGCGTATAATTATCAGGTGCGATATTGGCTGCCCGTTCAACAAGTTTTACCTTTTCAAGTTCAAGAGACGGCACCGCTGGAGCTGCCGCCCTGGTATCGACTGCCTTTTTGGCCTCTTCCGCCGCCCTGGCATCGGCTGCCTTCTTGGCTTCTTCCGCCGCCCTGGCATCGGCTGCCTTTTTGGCCTCTTCCGCCGCCCTGGCATCGGCTGCCTTCTTGGCCTCTTCCGCCGCCCTGGCATCGGCTGCCTTCTTGGCCTCTTCTGCCGCCCTGGCATCGGCTGCCTTGACCTCCTCTGCCTTGGTATCTTCCACCGCAGGTGAAGGTGTAGATGCCGGGGGCGCGGGTGAAGGAGGAGTTGAAACCACCGGAGCCGGCGTAACCGGCGAAGCCATCTCCACGGCCGGGGGTTCCTTGACTAAAATTTCCTGAGCGCTGATAAACTTTACCAGGGCATTAAATTGATCATCATTTAAGCCGTAGGCGTGTTTAAGGGCATCAAGACCCATCTTTACCGACTCAAGGGCCATGACCCGTTCTTTTTCATTCATTATATGTTCTCCTGCATCATCTGTCGTTTGTACCGCTTTACGGTCAGTACCAATTTCAGCAGCCTGAGCCTGGGCCGCGGCCACAATTTCACTGGCCTCCTGACGAGCCCTGGCCAAGATTTCCTCTCCCACATCAGCCGCCTCAGGAGCCGCTGTTTCCGTAACTTCTTCAACTACGGCAGTAACCTCAGCCGGCCCTTGAACCACAATAGTCTCCGGGGTGGTGAGATTGGGTGCAATAACCATATCCTCAATAACAGGGCGTTGATCAAGCCCGGCCCGGCTGACAATCTCCGGCACCGCACTTTCCCACTCTATGGCCATAATATGCACTCCGGCCACACCCTTTATTTCCTTTACCTGATTGATAATATCAACACAGATGTTTATGCCCTCATCCTCTTTATCAGCCGCGCCCCGCAAGCGGTCGATAACTGCGTCCGGCACGTCCATACCCGGCACGAAATTCTTCATATATCGCGCCATCCCCAGAGAACGGGGCGGCGTAACACCGGCCAGAATATAGGCCTTTTCCGGTAGCCCCAAATCACTGGCCATCTCCATGAAATGGGCAAATTTCTCTACATTATAGACAATTTGAGTCTGGATAAAGTCGGCGCCGTTGGCAATTTTTTTGCCCATCCGGGCAGCCCGAAAATCAGGGGGGCCGGCGAAAGGATTGGCAGCGGCTCCAAGGAAGAGACGGGGGGGGCAGGTCTTGATTTTCTCACCACATTGAAACTGCTGGTCATCACGCATGGAGCGCATCATGCCCAGCATCTGAATGGAGTCCATATCAAAGACACCCTTCGAACCGGGATGATTACCAAATTTCTGATGATCGCCGGTGAGGCAGAGGAGATTCCTGGCCCCAAGAGCCGCGGCGCCGAGGATATCGCTCTGCATTCCTATCCGGTTTCGATCCCGGCAGGTCATCTGAATAACCGGTTCAACGCCCTCCGCCATAGCAATCAGCCCGGCGGCAATACTGCTCATCCTCACGATTGCCGTCTGGCAATCGGTGATATTAACCGCGTCCACATGACCTTTTAAAAGCCGGGCCTTATTACGTACCACCTCAATATCACTACTTTTAGGCGGGCCAAGTTCGCCGGTTACAGCGAAATGGCCGCCTTTAAGAACCTGTTCCAAGCGGCTGGCTGATTTCATTCCTTATAATTTCCTTCTCTTGATTACATAAATATGAACATTCTAAACAAAGCCGATAATCGTTTAAAGAATCAGCTGCCTGGCCCGGCGCAGCCTACCCCTGCTACGGCTCCGCCTCCCAGGTCACGACGCATATCCATATCAAACAATACCCGGTCCTGCTTCTTGTTGATTCCCAGAGCCTCACGTTTTTCATCAATATGAGCGATCATCTTGTGCGCCAGCTTAACGGGATCGGGCTCAATATCCCATTTACCGCCGGTAAGCTCCTCGTGCCCCTCCATGATATACTTAGTCATCTTTTTGGAACCGGTAACCGGTAAGGAGTTAAATATAACATAGAGACCGCTGCCCACAAAATACTGGCCGATAGCCACCGCCTTTTCACTCATCCAGATAGGCGAAGTTCCCGCCACCGGCAGGTCGGAGATATGGTCACCAAGACCACCCTCGGACACCATCTGACTGACGGCAAGCAGCAGGCGGCTGTTATCAACACAAGAGCCCATATGGAGAACAGGCGGTGTCCCCAGGGTTTCACATATCTCAGCCAGCCCGCCACCGGCAAATTCCTGCGCCGCTTCAGGGCGCATAAGTCCCGCCCGGCCCAGGGCCGTGGCTGAACATCCGGTGGCCAGCACCAGGACATTATTCTTAATAAGTTCCCTGGCAATAATCTCATGGGTTTCGTCGGAGTATTTATAGTTATCACA
>JAJRZN010000260.1 GCA_024275235.1 Deltaproteobacteria bacterium | reverse complement strand
CTCCTGATTGATGATGCTCTGGCGGCGGTGGATGCCGAGGCCGAGGACAGGATAATGGCCCATATTCTGGCCTATGCCAAGGAAAATATGGTGATTATGGTTACCAACCGCTTAAGTCCCCTGCGTCGGGCCCGGCAAATCTCGGTGTTGGATAACGGCCGCCTTACTGCCCTGGGCCGCCACCGGTAATTAATTGCCGTCAGTGATATTTACCGGGAAATTTACGCTCATCAGGAATTTGGCAATAATAAGGCGGAATGGCATAATTCCTCCGCTCATCCGTCAAATTCTGCCTGCCGAAGCCATGCTGCATAATTACGGCTATTTTGAAGAAGATAAACTGGGCAATTTGGGCGATGTCGCCCTCTGGGGCCGGATTCTAAGGCTGGTTCGGCCCCAGCTCCGTAATATTATTCTGGCCGTTATACTTTCTCTCGTGGTTATTGCCGCCAATCTTACCCTGCCATGGCTTGTGCGACTCGCCATTGATAAATATATTATGGCCGCCCATCTCAGCGCCGAGGCCCGTCTGCGGGGCTTAGAGAATATCGCCATGGTTTTTATTGTCATGGTCATCGGCGGTTTCGGGGCCAATTTCTTTCAGGTCACGGTGCTGGAGTACAGCGGCCAGCATATTATGCACGGCCTGCGCCAGCGTCTGCTGGCCCATCTTCTCTTCCTCGATGTCACTTTTTTTAATAATACTCCGGTGGGAAAACTGGTAACCAGGCTTACCAATGACATTCAGAATCTGCATGAAATGTTCACCTCGGTTATAACCACTGTTTTTAATGATATTCTGCAATTATCGGCTATTCTGATTATCCTTTTTTATATGAACCGGCATTTGGCTCTGCTCATGTGCGCCCTGCTGCCCCTTATAGTGATTCATTCCCTGTTTTTCAGTCGTATGGCTCGTCAGGCTTTTCGCAAAATCCGCACCCAGCTGGCCATTATCAACTCCTTTATGCAGGAGAGTCTCACCGGTATCGCCTTAATTCAGCATTTTTTAAGAGAGACTGATACCGAGAAACAATTTCGGCGCCAGAACAGGCTCTTTCAGCACCAGACCATGTATCAGATCAAGATATTCGGCGTTTTTCTGCCCATCATCGAGATCATCAGTACCTTGTCCATCGCCCTGATCATCTGGATCGGCGGCCGGGAGGTTATGAAAGGCACCACCACCATCGGCGAGCTGGCCGCCTTTCTTGCCTATATGCGTTTGTTTTTTAAACCAATTCGTGAGGTTGCCCAGAAATATTCCATCGTACAGTCGGCCATGGCCTCGGCAGAGCGAATATTTGAGCTTCTTGACCGGCAGCCGGCCATCTCAACGGCTGGAAATCTGCGGCTGCCGAACCTGCGGGGCGGTATTCGTTTCTCGGGGGTCACTCTTGCCTATAAACGGGATGAGCCCATTATCAGTGATTTCAATCTCAATATTGCCCCTGGTGAGCAGCTGGCCATTGTCGGCCCCACCGGGGCAGGCAAGACCTCTATTGTTAATCTCTTAGAACGTCTTTACGAACCGCGGGAGGGGGAAATTTTCATCGACGATCACCCCCTGGTCGATTTTGACTTGGACTGGCTGCGCGGCCGTATCGGTCTGGTGATGCAGGATGTCCTGTTAATGCCTGCCAGCCTGCGGGATAATCTTATCTTCGGCAGTTCTGTCGATGAGGAGAGATTAAGGGCGGTAGTGCGGGATTCCCAGTTAGAGATGGTGGTGCGGAATCTGCCCCAGGGGCTTGATACCATGGTCGGCGAGGGGGGCTGGCAGTTATCTCAGGGCCAGAAGCAGCTCCTCGCTCTGGGCCGGGTTATGCTGCGTGACCCCCGTATCCTGATTCTCGATGAGGCCACCGCTAATATCGATTCCATCACCGAAGCCCTGCTGGAGAAGGCTGTCTCGCATACGATCCGAAACCGTACCAGTATTGTCATTGCCCATAGGTTGTCCACCATTCGTAACGCCCAGCGTATCGTAGTTTTGAGCCGGGGGCGGATAAGGGAAGAGGGTGGCTATGATGAGTTGTTAGAGCGCGGCGGGTTGTTTGCCCGCCTGATTGAATTGCAACAGGCCCGGGAAGGGATTGGCCAGTCTGGTCTTGCTTGAGCTGGTATTGCTTTGCAGGTTGTTCCTCGGCGTATTGCAATACGCCCCCCTGTGTTTATGCCCGGGGATTTGGGGTAATGGGGGGATGCCTTCAGCTGTCCAGCACGTCGCGGACAAAGCGTACCAGATCACCGCGCTGCACCGGTTTATGAATATATAGTTTGATTCCCATTTCCAGGGCCTGTTCTTTTGAGATTATGGAGCTGTAGCCGGTACAGAGAATAATGGGAAAATCCGGCCGCCGGGCCAGAAATTCTGCCGCCAGTTCGTGGCCGCTCATTTCCGGCATGGTCTGATCCGTGAGCAGGAGATCAAAGGCCTCCGGATCAGTGCTGAATAGTTTAAGGGCGGCGTTGCTGCTGGTGAGAGCCGTAACCTTGTATCCCTGTCTCTCAAGCAGGGCCTTTTGGAGTTCGGCAATCATCTTCTCGTCATCCACCACCATAATACGTTCAGTACCCATGGGCAGATTCGCTATTACAGGGCCGGTATCTCTCTCACTTGCCGCGGGTAAAACCGGGAACAGGATACGGAACTCGGAACCAAGGCCTGGCTGGCTGTGCACCCGGACTATGCCGCCCATGCTGCGGGCCAGGCCGTAGACAATAGAGAGCCCGAGACCAGTGCCCTGGCCTACCTCTCTCGTTGTAAAATATGGCTCAAACATATGTTGCTTAGTGGTCTTGCTCATGCCGCAGCCGTTATCACGAATCAATAATTCCACAAAGGGGCCGGGCTGCGCCTCCTCCTGAGCCCGCAAATCATCGGCACTCAACTGCCGACGGCGGAGGTGGATGTCAATAACTCCCCTTTCATTATCTAAGGCCTTCAGGGCGTTAGTGCAGAGATTAACGATTATCTGGTGAAATTTGGTGGGGTCACCATTAATCTTCCCGCAGTCACAATCAATCCTGGTACGGATATTCACGCTGCTTGGCATGGAGCTGCGCAGTAATTTCAAAGCCTCTTCAATGATTAGATGTGGGGTTATGGGTTGCAGTTGTCCGGTCTTTTTGTGGCTGAAACTCAAGATCTGTTTTACCATATCCCGGGCTCGGAGAGCGGCCTTGATAACCTCATCAAGATAAGATGTGGTTAAGCCCCTGGCTTGCGCCTCATCTTTGGCCAGCTCGCTATAACCTAAGACCGCGGTCAGGATATTATTGAAATCATGGGCAATGCCTACAGCCAAAGTGCCCATGGCCTCCATTTTATGGGCCTGAAACAGCTCCTCTTCCAAACATTTACGCTCGGTAATATCTGTTACCACATAGACCAGATAATCCAGCCTGCCCTCTTCATCCGGTACCGCGGAACAGCTGATTTCAAAGGTTTTACGCAGGTGTTCATGGTAAATTTCGGCGCTGTGGTCGCCGCCATCCACCATTGTCCGGTCACCAGGGCAGTCATTACAGGGGCAGTCCATACCGCAGAATATTTCGCAGGATTTGCCCCGCAATTCATCTTCCGTGGTTTTAAAAAATCGGCAGGTACTGGCGTTGGCCTGTAAAATTTTCTTGTCCTTATCCATCAAGATGACCATGTCGTGGATAGCGGCAAAGGTCTTGACCCATTTTTCCTTCACGGCCTTTAATTCCCGAACCTTTTCCTCCAGCTTGGTGGCCACAATGCCGGGATAGCTGGCCAGAAAAACCTCCTGCTCAGCGGCCATCTGCCTCGGGCGCTCTGACCTGGCGCTTGTTATGCCGCTGATAGCCTTCTCAAGCTGCTGCCAGAATTCCCGGGGGTTCAGGGGCTTTATAAGATAGGCGTCCGCCCCCAGGGAACGGGCCAGTTCGTGTTCGTTAGAACCGGTATAAACGGCGGAATAAAAGATAAAGCGGATATCGCGTAGAACCGGATCATTCTTCATTCGCCGCAGGAGTTCAAAACCGTCCATCCTGGGCATAAGGGCATCCGAAATTATCAGATCAGGTTTGTTTTCAGTCATCAGCTCCAGGGCCTGAAAGCCATCGCCTGCCTCCATAACCTGCCAGCCGTGATGCTCTAAGTTATAACGCAGTAAACGTCTGTCATCTCCCCGGTCTTCGACAATCAGGGTTTTCATATTTCCTCTCTCTCGATGATTTTTTTTATCTCCGTCATAACCCGCAGGGGGTCAACTGGTTTTTCGATATAGCCGTTGCAGCCGGCCGCCATAATTTTTTCCCGGTCACCGCGCATGGCGTATGAGGTCATGGCGATAATGGGGGGATTGCTGTTGGACTCAGAGGCCCTTATTCGGCGGGTACTCTCCATCCCGTCTATGCCGGGCAGCATAATGTCCATTATAATCAGATCCAGCCGGGTGCCGGCGGCGGTTTTCACCCCCTGTTCTCCGTCTTGGGCGCTTAAAATCTCGTAGCCCTCTCTTTGCAGAATATAGGTCATGAGCCGGAGGTTATCCGGATTATCTTCTACTATTAATGCCTTTTTCATACTTCCACCTCCATTGGCAGCAATATGGTAAATGTTGTACCCTGGTTATAAATACTCGTTAAGCTTATCTCGCCGCCGAGAACCTCCCGCACCAGTTTGGCGGTGAGATAAAGCCCCAGGCCGGTACCGGGATATTCCCCGTCACCGGCGGCATGCAGACGGACAAAGGGTTTAAAGAGGCTGTTCACGTCCTCCCGGCGGATGCCGATGCCGGTATCGGCCACCTCTAAGCGCACCATTGCCCCGTCCTCAAGGGTTCCGGTAATGGTAATTGTGCCCTGACTGGTGAATTTAACCGCGTTGGTCAACAGGTTCAGCAGGCATTGCAGCAACCTCCGCCGGTCGCCGCGCATGGCTATCGGTTGAATGTCATGCCGCAATTCCAGCCCCTTATCCTGGACGGAGGAGCAGATAGTGTCCAGGGCCTCATCCACCAACTCATCAAGCCTGAAATTCTCCACATAACCATCCAGCTTGCCGGCCTCTATCTTGGATATATCAATAATATCATTAATCAGGGCCAGAAGATGACGGCCGTTACGATGAATGGCGGTCAGGTTCAGCTTCTGTTCTTCATTCAACGGGCCCAGCCACTCATCCCGCAAAATAGCGGAGAAGCCGATAATGGAGTTTAGCGGTGTCCGTAATTCGTGACTGGTGGAGGCGATGAACAGTGATTTTAATTGATCCAGTTCCCGCAGTTTTTCGTTGGCCGCATTAAGGTCCTCCACTGTTTCCTGCAGATTGACCTGAGATTCTTCCAGTTCCCTGGTGCGCTCCATGACCTTCTCCTCGAGGAGAGCGGCATTTTTAACCGTCTCCTCGTAGAGCCGGGAGCTATGCATGGCGAGAGCCACCTGAGCGGCCACCGCCTCCATGGTCTGGATGAGGCCCTTTTCCGGTTTAGTGGTACTGCGGGTAAAGATGCAAAGGACACCAATACAGTTTTTACCGACCAGAAGTGGAAAAGCGGCATGAAAATTAATATTATCATTACGGGTTATATCCAGGCTGGAGTATTCCAGCACCTCCTGGCGGTTCCAGAGAATAAGCGGCTTTTTGTTCCGGGCGCAATTACCGCAGAGGCAGTCACCCACCTTGATCCGGCGGTGGCTTAGATCAAGAACCGCGGCCGGGGAAGTCTGCCGATGGGCGGCAAGTTCGAGGGTTTGATCCGGGGTAACAAAACAGATGGTACAGCCCTCTAAACCGCTTATCCTGCCAACGCCATCCATGACTTGATTAAATAGTTCCTGCATATCCAGACTGGCGGCGCAGGAGATGAGCAAGCTGTTCAGGTTTTGCAGTTCTTTGTTCGCTCGCTGGGCTTCCGCCTGGCTGCGCTCACGTTCTGCCAGCTCCCGGCGCAGTTCTAAGGTTTTGGAAGTAACCTGACGGTGCAGGGTATGATTCAGAAACATTCCGGTCAGCCCTGAACCCAGAATAACGGCCATTACCGCAAAGGCGGTTTGCCAGGGTATGCCCTCCTGAACATTGATTCGTACCCAGTGCCGACTTATCTTTGCCGCCTGCTGGTGATTAATGGAAGCAAGCCCTTTGTCTATGATGTCGGCCAGTATCGGCCAGTCACGGCGGACAGCGAAATAAAGTTTATCCTGATTTACCGGGGCCGCGACCTTGAGATTAGTGAGGTGCAGATGATTGATCCAATAGGCGGCAGAGGACACGTTACCCACCAGGGCCTGAGTCTGACCACTGGAGAGGTCGATTAAGGCCTGTTTCAGAGAGGCATAGGGAATGGCGATAATGGAGGTATGCTCCCGGAGATAGGCGGCGTGGGAGGATTTGGCCTGTACCGCCACCCGCCAGGAATATATATCATCAATGGAGGAGATGAACGGGGTGCCTGAACGGGTAATAATGACCCGGTTGAAATTTAGATAAGGTCGGGAATAAACTAAGAAACGCTGCCTTTCCGCGCTCTTGCCCACGCAGGCCAGGACATCAATGCCGCCATTCTGGGCCGCGGCCATTACCTCGGGCCAGCTTAAGCCAGGCACTACCCGCAACTGCAGACCAAGGCGTTTGTTGAGCAACTTGACATAATCGGCGGCAATTCCCTGGTAACGGCCATTTTTGTCGAGGAATTCAAAGGGGGCGAATTCAGGATCAATGCCAAGGCGGATATTGGGATGGGTCTTGATCCAGGACTTTTCCTTAGAACTTAAAGTAACAGGATAGGCCCTGACTGGAGAATTGCCGGGGACGGACTGGCCGGCCACCGGCAAAACGGGGCAGCAAAGAATGAGAACAAGGATGGATGTCAGTATTAAAGCCGTTGATTTTTTCCCTGTCCGGTCAGAGATTTCCCAACCCCCTCTTCGCATGTGCCCTCCTGCCAGTTTTGGAGGCAGAGACCTGATATTTTCCTGCCCTTACTGGCAAATGAACCGCTTTCGCCGGCTTTTGTCAAGGCAAAAAGGTTCAGCGGAGAAGCTGACATTGTAGGGGGTTAGTTGTCTGTTTCTTCAAGCTGGGGATATGAACCCAGCCATTCAAAACTGGCGCAGCTCTCTCGCAGGCTCAGTATGGCCTTATCTATCACCGGGTCATCAATATGGCCCAACAGGTCGATAAAGAACATATATTTCCCGGCCTCACCTTTAACCGGCCGTGATTCTATTCTGGTGAGGCTGATGCCGTGTTCGGCTAAAATATGCAGAACATCGTTTAAGGCCCCTGGCCGATCTATAACGCTTAGAACAAACGAGGTTTTATCTTTACCGCTTCTGGTCAGGGAACGCCGGCCGATGAGTAGGAAACGGGTGGTGTTACCCCGGTAGTCCTCCACTCCCCGGGCCACGACCTGCAGCTCATAGGTCTTAATAGCCAGGGAGCTGGCGATGGCCCCCAGGGTATGATCTTTCTGGGCCATCTGCGCCGCTACCCCGGTGCTGAATACCGTTTGAGTAGGGATGTCGGGTAGATTTTTGCGCAGCCATTGGCGGCATTGGGCCAGGGGCTGGGAGTGGGAAACGACCATCTTTATATCTTCCATGGCCCCGCTGAAGTTGACTAAGTTATGTTTGATAGCCAGATTAACCTCACCGCAGATTTTCACCCGGTATTTTATAAAGGAATCCAGGGTAGAGGTGACTGAGCCTTCAATAGAGTTTTCCACCGGCACAATGCCATAGGTAATGCGGCCGTGTTCCACATCGTGGAAGATATCTTCAATGGTCTCCTGGGGAATGAAACGGGCCGACTGCCCGAAATATTTAACCCCGGCGAGGTGGGAGAAGGTGGCCTCCGGCCCGAGATAACCCACGGTCACCGTCTTCTGCGACAGGCGGCAGGTGGTGATAATTTCCCGGAAGATACTGATAAGCGGCGGTTCGGGGAAATCGTTATTATTCATGGCCTTAAGCCGTTCAAATATCTGTCTCTCCCGCAGCGGATCCCATTTGGCCCGTTTATTCTGGTTTTTAAGGCGGCCGATATCCTTGGCGCAGAGCAGGCGCTCCTTCAAAAGAAGTAATATCTGATTATCTATGGAATCAATGCGCTCCCTGATAACCGAGATTGTCTTGTTGGCCGCGCCGTCTTCACTGCTGATCTCCTGCTTTTCTGTCATAATGTCTGCCAAATTCAAGTACGGGTTAGATGGTTTTTCTCTCGGTTGATAAATTGATGCCAGTAATCATAACTATTCTGTCAGGGAAAATGCGCCGCTTAATAGTTACCAAAAAATATTTATTATCTTGACGAGAGACTCAAATATCGTAAATATGCAGATTAAAGTAAATTACGCCACTTGAAAAGTGAAAATAAGCAGTAATGACATTTTCGAGGCCGTTTTGTTGATTTTTTTTATTGTTGTTTCAAGCCTCAGGTTAAAGGTGACCGCCGATGAAAGTAAAAAACTGGATCAGAAAAAACCCCGTCGTTATCAGCCGTGATACCCTCCTGCAGGAGGCGGCACAGCTCATGAAAGAATATGATATAAGGCATCTGCCGGTGGTGGATGATATGCAGCTGGTGGGTTTCATCACTGAAAGTGACCTGCGGCAGTTCTCCTTTCCCTCCATGGTTGAAGATATTCCTGTTCATCAGGTAATGGTCACCAATCCCCTGACCATTGATGCCGGTGCCTCTGTTGAGGAAGCGGCAAGAATCATTCATGACAATAAAATAGGCGGGCTGCCGGTATTAGATCACGGCAGGTTGACCGGGGTTATTACCGCCTCCGACCTGCTGGCCGCTTTTATTGAGGTCTTGGGGCTGTTAAAGGCCACAACCCGTCTGGATCTTCAGATTGGTGATAACGGCGATATTGATACCGTGTCCCATATTATTATTGAGCATGGCGGTGAAATCCTGAATATGGCCACCGACAGCAATACAGTAAGCAGCCATAAGGTTTATTCTTTCCGGCTGGAACAATGTGAAACTGATGATATGGTCAGGGCTCTCGAAGAGGCGGGGCACAAGGTGCTGTCGGTCATGGAATAAATGTGAGCGCTTACATACGCTCCTCATCGTACCATTCCGAGATGTCATATCAAGCTGAGAGTGTGGTTTGTTGAGCGCTCACGAATAAATAAGTTACGAGAGAATAATGAATAAACACAAGATAAATAAGACCTATGCCGAGATAAACGCCCGCATCAAGGCTGGTGAGGCCGTGGTGGTCACCGCCGAAGAAATGACGAAGATTGTGCGGCGCGAGGGCCGGGTCAAGGCGGCGGCCAGGGTCGATGTGGTTACCACCGGTACCTTCTCCCCCATGTGCTCATCGGGCATGTTTTTCAACTTCGGGCAGACTACGCCCACCATTAAGGCCGCTGAGGTCTGGCTTAACAATGTTTCCTCCTACGCCGGACTGGCGGCGGTTGACGCCTATATCGGCGCTACTGAGCCCTGCGGTGACGATCCCTTGAATAAGGTCTATCCCGGCAGTTGCCGTTATGGCGGCGGTCATGTTATTGAGGATCTGCTTAATGGTAAAAAGGTTTTTCTAAAGGCCACAGCTTACGGTACGGACTGCTATCCCAATCATCTGCTGGAGAAGGAAATAACCCTGGATGATCTAAGCTCCGCTCTGCTTTGCAACCCCCGTAATTGTTATCAGAACTATAATTGCGCTATTAATCTTTCCGATAAGACCATTCATACCTATATGGGAACCATCAAATCCCAGGGGCGGAGTGCCAATTACTGCAGCGCCGGGGAATTAAGCCCCCTGTTAAATGATCCGCTCTACAAGACCATCGGTCTGGGGACGAGGATATTCCTCGGCGGCGGTATTGGTTATGTAACCTGGCAGGGCACTCAGCATAATCCCGGAGGGGCACGGGCGAAAAATGGTACCCCCCTGACCCCGGCCGGCACCCTCATGGTGCAGGGTGATTTAAAGCAGATGGAGCCCGGCTGGCTCAAGGGCGTGAGTATCCAGGGCTACGGTTGTTCTCTGGCTGTGGGGTTGGGGATTCCCATTCCTGTTCTCAACGAGGAGATGGCAGGTTATACCGGGGTATCGGATGCCGAGCTCTTTACGCAAATAATTGATTACGCCTATGACTATTCCAACCGCATAAGCCGTAATTACGGCGAGGTCAGTTACGCCGAGCTGAAAAGCGGCAGTATTGAGGTCAACGGCCGTCAGGTGCCCACTGCGCCGCTCTCCAGTGTGGTCAAGGCGAGGGAGATTGCTGAAACCTTAAAGGAATGGATTATGAAGGGTGACTTTTTTCTTCAGGAACCGGTGCAATTGCTGCCCGACGGCCAGGAATAGATGGCAGACGGGAAGTACAATGCCCTGAAAAAGCTTCTATGTTCCCTGCGGCAGGTGACGGTGGCCTTCTCCGGCGGGGTTGACAGTTCCTTTCTGCTGTGGGCCGCCCATAAAGTTTTAGGCCCGGATAAGGTTTGTGCTGTTTTTGCCGATTCTATTGTTCAGCCGCCGGAAGAGGGCAGGCGGGCGCTGGAGACGGCGGAATTCATCGGTGTCAATCTAAATATTATCAAGTTCGATATCCTGGCCCTTGCCGAGTTCAGGGCCAACGGCGCGGAACGTTGTTATTTTTGTAAACGCCATATATTTTCATCTTTTTCAGAGAGCCTTAGGCCTGGTACGATACTCATTGACGGCACCAATCTTGATGACAGTCGCCAAAGCAGGCCCGGCGCTCGGGCCTGTCGGGAGTTGGGGGTAAGAAGCCCCCTCCTGGAGGCGGAAATGACCAAGAAAGAGATTCGCCGCCTGAGCCGGGAGCGGGGACTAATGACCTGGGACAAGCCCTCTGCCTCCTGCCTCGCCACCAGAATCGCCCCTGGTCAGCCCATTACGGCTGAGGAGCTGACCATAGTTGCCAAGGGCGAGGATTTCCTCCATAAAATGGGGTTCATGGGCTGCCGCCTGCGCCTGCGGGGTACTATCGCCACGATTGAACTTGCCGCCGGTGATATTGACCGCCTGCTGAAAGATAATTGTTGGCGGCGGGCGGCAGACTTCTGTTATTCTCTGGGGTTTAAAAAAGTTTTGCTTGACCTTTGCGAGAGAGAAGGTATTTTGTCTTAAATTTTACGGAATTAAATTGGGGTCGGGATGTGGCTCAGCCTGGTAGAGCACTTGCTTCGGGAGTAAGGGGTCGGAGGTTCAAAT
>JAJRZN010000024.1 GCA_024275235.1 Deltaproteobacteria bacterium | reverse complement strand
GTTTGATACTTAGATTATGGCGGCGCAATTCCCGTTCACAGATGTCACGGCCGTCCTCAAGAAAACGGTTTTTCTCCTCCTGCTTCAACCAGTGACGAATGCGGCTGCGAGCCCGGCTGGTTTTGGCCAGGTCCAGCCAGCCCTGATTCGGATGCTGGCGGGGCGCGGTTATAATCTCAATAACATCACCATTCTGGATGCTGTATTTCAGAGGAACTATACGGCCGTCAATTTTAGCTCCCACGCAATGATGCCCCACATCGGTGTGAATACTGTAGGCGAAATCAAGGGGACTGCTGCCCGTGGGCAGTTCCTTGACATCACCATTGGGGGTCAGGGCGTAAACCGTTGAATAATCCAGTTCATCGCGTACCGTGTCCAGGAACTCACGGGCATCATCCACCTCCTGCAGGCTTTGCACCAACTGTTTCAACCATTGAAACATGTGAGCGTCTTTCTGGGAGATAGCGGCCCCTTCTTTATAGGCCCAGTGAGCGGCAATGCCGTCATTGGCAATCTCATCCATCTTTTCCGTCCGGATCTGAATCTCCATAAAATCGCCGTGCGGGCCAATTACCGAGGTATGGAGAGACTGATAGAGATTGGCCTTGGGAGAGCTGATAAAATCCTTAAAACGGCTGGCAACAGGCTGCCACAGGGAATGAACAATTCCCATGACCTCATAACATTCGCCAACCTCCTGAACAATAACCCGGAAGGCCACCTTATCGTAGACCTTGTCCACGGAAATATTCTGCACCACCAGTTTGCGATAGATGCTGTAAAGATGTTTGGGCCGCCCTAATACCCTTAAATTATTAATGCCCTGGGCCGAAATTTTATCGGTGAGGATTGATTTTATCTCCTCAACAAATTTCTCCCGCTCCGGCAGAGACATCTGTATTTTTTCATTTAACTCAGCGTATTGCTCAGGATATAGATAACGAAAGGCTGCGTCTTCGAGTTCTCTCTTCACCAGGTCAAGCCCGAGGCGGCTGGCAAGGGGGGCATACAGATCCATGCTGTCATGGGCCAGTTCCTGCTGACGGGCGGCAGGGGCGTACTACAGGGTCTGCATATCATGAAGGTGATCGGCCAGCTTCACCAGCAATACCCGGATATCGGCAGAGATGGCAAGAAGCATTTTTTTGACATTCTCCGCCTTATAATCCAGCCGGCTTTTAAATTGAATATCATCAATCTTGGTGGCTCCGCGAACTATCGAGGCCACCTCCGAACCGAACAGATCCCGCAGCTCGGCCTCAGAGGAACGCGGCGGGGTGCCGCGCAGAACTTTATGCAGCAGGCCGGAGATTACGGTCGGAGCATCGAGACGCAGAGAAACCAGGATATGGGCTACGGCGAGGGGATGGGTTATGTAAGGCTTACCAGACAACCGGGCCGGGTTGTCGGCATAGGCCTTAACGGCATAGTCATAGGCCTTTTTTATCAGCCGAAGATTTTCCTCCGGCATATAGAGCCGGGCCTGGGTTAATATATTGTTTATAACAGGCATGATGTCAGCGGTGTTGATTCATTCAAGGCCGCAGAAGATTCATGAGTTGAGCAAAGGCCTTGTCATGGGGAACATCAAGTGTTTTGGAAGTCTGCCGTTGCCTGATCTCCACAATACCTTCCTTGACGAAGCGTTTTCCTATGGTCAGCCGCAGGGGGATACCCAGCAGATCGGCATCTTTAAATTTGCTGCCCGGCCGTTCGTCCCGATCATCTATCAGGACATCAACTCCCTCACAACGCAGGGCTTGATAAATCTCCTCCGCCGCCCTGCTGATCTCCTCATCTTTAGGAGACAAATTTAAAATAATCACCGCCACCGGGGCAATGGGCAGGGGCCAGATCATGCCGTCCTTATCATGATTCTGCTCAATGGCAGCCGCGGCCACCCGACTGACCCCGATGCCATAACATCCCATGACAAAAGGCGTTTCCCGGCCTTCCTCGTTGAGAAATACAGCATGCAGAGCCTTGCTGTAGGCTGTGCCTAATTTAAAGATATGGCCCACTTCGATGCCGCGGGTAAGCTGCAGTGCTGCCCCGCACTGCGGACAGCGGTCATTTTCGGTAATTACCCGCAGGTCAGCCACCCTTGCAATCTCGAAATCCCGGCCATGATTGGCATTGACAAAATGATAATTTTTTTCATTGGCACCAATGGCAAAGTTGCTTAAACTCATAACCTCGCGGTCAGCCACCAAGGGCAGCTCGATACCCACCGGGCCAATATAACCGCTGGGTACGCCTACAGCGTCAAAACATTCCTGATCAGAGGCCAGCTCCACCTCGTCGGCCCTTAGAAAGTTCTTTAATTTGACCGGCTGAACTTCGTGATCACCGCGCAGGAGGACGGCCACCGGCCTGCCATCGACCATGAAGATCATGGTCTTGACCAATTGCGACGCTGAAATGCCTAAAAATTCCGTCACCGCCGCCACCTTACGTTTGCCGGGAGTACTTACTTTCTCCATGGTCCGGAACGCCGGATTTTCAAGGGCAGGCGGCGGCATGCAGGTGGCCTTTTCCATATTAGCGGCGTAGGAGCATTTGGGGCAGATCACCAGGGTGTCTTCGCCGGTGGCGGCCAACACCATAAACTCGTGGGAGAAACTGCCGCCAATGGTGCCGCTATCGGCCTCCACTGCCCGAAATTTAAGGCCGCAGCGCTCAAAGATACGATGATAGGCGTAACGCATCTTCTCGTAGGACGCGGAAGCCGCCTCATCATCGGAGTCAAAGCTGTAGGCATCTTTCATGATAAATTCCCGCCCCCGCATCAGGCCGAAACGGGGCCGGATTTCATCTCTGAACTTGGTCTGAATCTGATAAAGATTCAGGGGCAGGGAACGATATGAATGAACATTATTACGTACCAGGTCGGTGATAACCTCTTCATGGGTGGGGCCGAGACATGATTCCCGCCCGTGACGATCCCGAAAGCGCAAAAGCTCCGGCCCATATTTTTTCAACCGTCCGGACTCCTCCCAGAGATCAGCAGGCTGCACCATGGGCAGTAAGACCTCCTGAGCCCCGGCGGCGTCCATCTCCTGACGGACAATATGTTCAATCTTCCTTAAAACAGCCAGCCCCAGGGGTAGATATGAATAAATACCGCTGCTTAATTTTCTAATAAAACCGGCCCGCAGCATCAATTTATGGCTCACCACCTCGGCCTCAGCCGGATTTTCCCGCAGGGTGGGAATGAGCATTTCACGAAAACGCATAATTTGTTCCTTTTATTCCTCTTCCATTTTATTTAATTCTTTCACAAAAGCCGCGAATAACTTATCCTCCGGCACTTTTTTGAACAATTTGCCCTTTTTGAAGATAATCCCAACGCCACTGCCGCCGGCCAGGCCCAGATCCGCCTCCCTGGCCTCACCCGGGCCGTTGACCACACAACCCATGACCGCGATCTTTAAATTAGTTTTAACCGTCTGGATATAGTCCTCCACCTGCTCTGCCAGGGAAAAGAGATCAATCCGGCAGCGGCCGCAGGTTGGGCAGGAGATCAGCTCCGGCCCCCGTTCCCGAATATGCAGAGACCGCAGCAGTTCAAAGGCCACCCGTATTTCCTCCACCGGATCACGGGTCAGGGAAATACGAAAGGTATCGCCGATACCTTCGGCCAGCAGAAGGCCCAGGGCAACACTTGATTTAACCGTACCGGCGATAAGCCCCCCGGCCTCAGTAACACCAAGATGCAGAGGATAATCACAACTGGCCGCGAGCGCCCGATAAGCCGCCACCGTCAACATGGCATCTGATGATTTAACTGAAATCTTGAGGTTGGTAAAATTCTGTTTCTCAAGCAGGGCGACATTCCTCAAGGCGCTTTCCACTAAGGCTTCCGGGGTCGGACCGCCGTGACGTTGGAGAATATCCCGCTCTAAGGAGCCGGAATTTACCCCTACCCGAATAGCCGCCCCATATTTTTTAGCCGCCTCCACCACCCTGGCCAGTTTTTCGGCCCCGCCCAGATTGCCGGGATTGATTCTTACGGCATGGGCGCCATTTTCCATACTGGCTATTGCCAACCGCCAGTCAAAATGAATATCAGCAATAAGAGGAACAGAGATTGCCGCCCTGATTCGGGTAATGGCCAGCGCCGCCTCCATGTCCAGCACCGCCACCCGGATAATCTCACAGCCGGCCTCGGTTAAGCGTTTTATCTGGTTGACGGTGGCCGCGATATCCCTGGTATCGGTGTTGGTCATGGACTGTACCACGATTGGCGCTCCAGCACCGATGGCTACACCACCCACCTCTATCTTTCTCGTTTGTTTTCTAACAATCATTCTCACCCCGTGAGTTTAAGAGGATTTTATCCCGCTGAAATAAAAAAGATCAATCTTTAATTATAATCGTTTGCGCACACTCCCGCACTACCTACTTTATACATTATGATTATTTTTTGTCCGCGTTGAAAACTTCCTCCGAGGTCTTAATAATTTAGAATTAAACGATTTTTCTTAATCTACGATTTTATCTTTGTTGAATTTATTACCAAAAAATAATATGATAAATTAATTTTCAAAGTAATGAACTTATTAGAAATAATTTTACTTTCCAGCGAATTCCAGAAACCATATGCCGCCATCTAAATCTCATCACTTACCCCTCAAGGTTCTTATTGTTGATGACGAATCCCTCATTCGTTGCGGGCTGGAAAAATTTGTCAAGAATGAAGGCTTTACCGCCTTCACCGCCGCTTCAGGCACCAAGGCACTGAAAATTATAGAGGATAAGGAGCCGGATATCGTCCTCCTTGACATGAAGCTGCAGGATTCCATAGACGGTCTGGAAATTTTAAAGGTCATCAAAAGCTCCCGACCGGAGATTATAGTTATCATGATCAGCGGCCAGCGGGAGTTATACAGCGCCGTTGCCGCCATGAAGCTGGGGGCCAGGGATTATCAGGAAAAGCCCATTGATTTCGACAAATTAAAGGAAAGCCTCGATAATATCAGGGAAGAGATGTCCTCCACCGGCGGAGCGGAACCGGGAGAGTTGCAATGCGTCAGTGAAAAGATGAAAAAGGTCTTTACCATTACCAAACGGCTGGCGGTGAAATCAGACCTCACCATCCTGATTCTTGGCGAATCAGGTACCGGGAAAAATTATCTCTGCCAGAAAATTCATGAGATGAGCAACCGCCGGGACTACCCCTACCTGCAGATCGGCTGCTCTAACATCCCCGAACATCTCATTGAGAGCGAATTGTTTGGTTATGAAAAAGGGGCCTTTACCGATGCCAGAAACTCCAAAAAAGGGCTGATTGAAGCGGCCAATGGCGGCACCGTACTCTTAGATGAGCTGGGGGATATGCCCTATCAGTTTCAGTCAAAGATCCTAAAGCTCCTCGAAGAAAAATCATTCCGCCCCATAGGCGCCCTGGAAGATATACCCGCCGATGTCCGCATCCTGGCCGCCACTAATCACGACCTTAACGCTCAGGTTCAGCATAAGGAATTCCGTTTAGACCTTTTTTATCGTTTGAACATTGCCACTATTGAACTTCCACCCTTACGGGAAAGATTGGAAGACATCCAGGTTTTAACAGATTCCTTCTTAAAAACTTTCTGCCGGAAATACGATACCGGCAGCAAGACTATCGACGAGAAGGGGATGAAAATTCTCCAGAATCACCCCTGGCCCGGAAACGTCCGGCAGTTAAAAAATCTCGTGGAGAAATTAGTTGTTCTTTCTGACAGCGAGATTATCGCCGTGGAAGACATCAAGGAAAATCTGGAAGGTGTCCCGGTTGAGGTTCCGGTTGGTAAGGGAGCGGAAGAAATGGAATTACCCGCCGATCTTTCCCTCGAGGCCATGGAGGAGCGTTTTATCCGTAAGGCCATGGAGCAAAGCGGCGGTAATCAACGCAAGGCAGCGGATTTCTTAGGCCTTTCACGTGATGCCCTGCGTTACCGTCTCAAAAAAATGGGCCTGTAACCCACCCTGATCTTTTCAACTCTGTATTTCTCTTATACTAACACAGTCCCGCATCCGTGCCATTGTCTGCCTTGGACGAATAATTTGAGCGATAAGTCATTAAGTTTTTTATGGGTAAGTCGCATTATTATGATGGTGATTATGACAAATCAAGGTGCATGAGCCGCTGAATTTACCCAGGTCTTTGTATATGGGTGTTGTGTAGCCAGGCATTGGCGTCACCACATTTTTATCAAAGTTAATCAGGTGGGTGTGGTCGCCTGAAACACCATCGTCCACCACGCCGTGCGGATCGTGGCAGTCTGAGCAGGTGGCCTTGACCATCCTTCCAAGATGACCGCTATGTCCTCCCCGCATTCCGCCCATGCCACCGCCGCTTTTTTGAAAACTGACGTCGGACAGAATACTTGTCCGGTCATGGCAGCGATAGCAAAGGGCGTAAGCGGCATAGCTTTCCCGTGTATACTCCAGAGTATCATAGCGCTCCCGCAGCAGGTGAGGGTAGATAGAGCCATGCGGCCCTCTGGGCCCTGTCCCTCCTATACGGGGAGTCTCGTCGCTGTCATGACAATCTGTGCAATATATTCTTGAGGAGGCGTTCATGTTCTGATCCAGTGAGGTTGAACTCGGCAGACTGGGGACATTGGGATTACGGCCAATCCCCATAACCGGGTGAAAAGACGGGTTGGTCACCGCCATATCAAGCCGCCGATTGGTGATGGTGGGGTTGGTCTGAGGGCTGTAGCGGCTGACTGCCGCGGTAATGCTGGTTGTGTCACCATGGCATTTAAGACAGATCTGATACTCGTAGACCGCCGGAGTTACCGCCGCCCCCAATTTATCCACTCCTGAAACATTCTGGATTATACCGCTGACAAAGGGGGCTTTGGCCGTAATTGAAGGGTTTACGGTGTGGGGATTGTGACAGTCCTGACATTCTACATGACCGGTAACCTGGGTCGGATTTTCCGTGGGGTCATGCGGAGTGCCGCTTGCATCACCGATGGCTGCCATCTCCACCGGATGATGCGAGATTTTGGCAAATTGAGCCGCAATATTTTTGGCTCCCAGATTACCGTTATGACAGGCATATATACAGTTCTTTTCCTCTTTTCGATATTTTAGCAAACGCTGGGGGCCGCCGGCATTGTGGGGGGGATGGCAGTTCTCACAGCCATTATCCGCCACGGTATTGCGGGCGTGCGATCCAAGACGGGCGTTAACCGGCCAGGGGTTAGGCCCCGTACCATTCCAGGTATTGGTGGCCGTGGCATGAGCCGAGGTAGTCCAGCCCGTCCGGCCGTGACATTTAAGGCATAGAGCTGTTTTATTATTATCCGCCGCCAGAAACATGCCAAAGGTATTGTCGTGGGGATCATGGCAGGTGGTGCATTGAATCACATCCCCATTCTCGAACTGGAGGTCGGTTGGCCTGGGTTTCAGCTGCGGATTCTGGGCCAGGCCTTCGGCATAGGGAAAGGAAAAGGGATGATCGTCCCGCAGATCCGTACCCAGGAGCGAAGGACGGCCGGTAAGTTCCATATTCATACTAATTCCGCCGGCCACACTTTTTACCTGCCCCAAAGCAATGGTGCCGTCATGGCAGGAGAGGCAAAGACGTGATGAACCGGTGGGCTGAGAGAGGTTGACATTAAAGGTGGTGCTGTTGTAAGTCTGATAATTAACCCCATGGTTAAGCTCCCGGTTCCAAAGCGGCGTATTGGGGGTAGCGTTATGAGGGGTATGACAGAAAATACAGATTCTAGTCTCCGTTAAGGCGTGAATCGGCCCCGGCCCGGTTACCGACAGATTGTGCTTGGTGTTAAGAATACCACTGTTATCAGCGGCGGCCGCCACTGGTAACAACAGGCTGAATACAAACAAGCTGATAAACCATTTCATCATTGTCTCCTCGGCAGCTTTAATCGTGCAGAGTAAAAATCTGTATCCTTTTATTATAGGTATCACAGACATATAGTTTTCGGGTTTTATGATCAATAAATATTCCCGATGGCAACCAGAATTCGCCGGGCCCGGTGCCCTTGCCGCCTATGGACAGCAGGTACTCACCGCGGATATCAAAGAGCTGCACCCGGTCAAACAGGGTATCAACCACATATATCACCCCTTTATTGTCTACGGCAATTCCCTTGGACATGGCAAAATCGCCCGAGCCATTACCGTGATGGCCGAATATTGCCAGAACCTCATTCCGGGGCGAAAACACCTGCACCCGAAAATTCATGGCGTCATTGACATATATCCGGCCCTGGGCATCAGAGGCTATATGGGTGGGAAAATTGAATTCTCCCGGCTCCTTACCACGTTCCCCGATATGGCCCCGATAATTCCCCTGATTATCAAATATTTCCAACCGATGAGCCGTGGTATCGGCAACGTAGAGCAAATTATTGTCCGGTCGGATGGTAAGCCCGGTCGGCCGCTTTAAGGTAGTATTGCCAACAGCGGAAATCCCCTGAACGAAATCGCCCCGCTGGTCAAAGACAAAGATCTGTCGCCAGACAGAATCAGAAACATAGAGCCGCAAATCAGGACCGAAAATCACACTGACCGGCGATTTCAGCCTCAGCTTACCGGCATGAGTCAGGAGCATATAACGCTGTTCAGAGGGTATATAAAGATGCACGCCGGTAAGAGCGGCATCGGCAATGGCCAACCGGCCGTCACTGCCCACTGCCACTGCCACCGGCTTAATAATCTGACCGCTGTCTCCACGGCCGAATATCCTGGTGAACATAGATTCACCAGTGGGCTTAAAGGCTGAAAGCGTCCCGTCATAGACAATCTTGACCGGACTGGGCGGCGGCGGCCATTGTAATTTAGCGGGCGAATTTAATTGATAACCCCATTTTACCGGAGCACAGGCAGTTAAAAAAAGAACCGCCGACATTAAAGAAATATAGACAAGTCGATTTTTCACGGTTTCACGTCCACAAATTCTATTTTAGCGCCCCTGGGCAGTTGTTTACGCCAGGCAGCGAGCAGAGCCTGCTTTTTACGGCTCATAATTTCATTTTTAAGATAGTTTTTCACCATTTTGAAGCTTTTGTTCTGAGCGGGTGTATAGCCCGTCAGTTGAACAAGATAAAAATTACCATTCATTTTAACGGGCCTGGATATCTCATACCGCCCCAGTTTTTTGGCCGCCTCATAGAGTTCTTTATCGGCCATCTTGTTTAAATGAATGTTTTTCTCTACTACAAATGTACCATTAGCCTTCAATTTTTCCGGATGGTTATTATATTTTTTGATAATCTCGTTCCTCACCTGCAAAATTTGCCGCATGGTTTGTGGATCATTGGGATCAGCAAAAAATAGAATCCGGGTTACCTGAACATTTTCCGGGGCATGGAAATAAGCCCGCCCCCGAACATAGGCCGCTTTGAGTTCCTTGTCGGTTACTTTGATCTTAGGGGCTATGTTTTGGCGGATATAGTCCCTCACCGTTAACATGCGGCGAATCTGCTCCTCAAAGGCGGCCCGGTTCTTCAGGCCATTAGCCCGCAGATATCTCCGCAGGCCTTTATCTCCCCCCATGGCCTTAATCTGAGCGTTGGTAACCTTTCTGACCTCGGCACTACTTATCTTGATGCTTTGGGCTGACTTTTGATAGGCCAGTTCCTCCATAATCAACTGCTTAAGAGATTCGTCTTTTATTTTCTGGGCCAGAAGCGGGGTGATTTCACGCCGCCCATAGCGCTCCATGGTCAAATCATATATCCTGTCCATCAATTGAGCCATGTTGATCTTCGCCCCATTCACCCGTGCCACAACTATGGAAGCGGCATCGCTGTGCCCCATAACCTTGTCGACAGGCGGGCCGACAGGTTTAGCGGCCATTGCCGTTTGACTGCCGAAGAGTAAACCCGTAGCCGTTATCAGCATGGCAGCACCTAAATAAAGCCAGTATTTTGCCATTTTTTGTGTCATTATATTCTCCATAGTTTAGCCAATTATAAAATAAAATCCGTCTTATCTTTAAAAATATTTTTGAATTCGTATCCACCCTTTTGTTCACCTGATCGGTTGCCCCGACCTCTCCGCGTTGATCGTTAATGGAATAATTACCGTTAAGGCTGATAGTCGTCGCGCCAAATATCCAGTTTCGTTCGGCATCGAATATATAATATAGATTTTTGGTATTAATGCCATTCGTTAAGTTTTTGCTCAAGCTATATCTGCCCTGGACAGAGGCCCTACATTTTATATAGGGAATAACCCCATATAGTTTAAGACTGTTTGAGTAGGTATCGGTATCATCCTTCTCATAGTCTATATTCTGCCACAGGCCCCTGTTATCAAATTGATATTCGGGGGCGTTCCCACGCCGGCTGACAAGCGAGGTACTGAGATTATAATGAATACCGGTCAGCGGCACCGGCCCGGAAAATGAGATGCCGGTATTGAAGTGCCATTCAACATCGTGCTTGCTCTCTGTCCTGGCATCTTCGCCATGCACATCATCCCGTTTGTAAATAACCCACCAGCCAGTATACAAATAGTTGGTTATCTTACGCCCATCATTATATGAAGTTTCTAAGTGCCAGCGCCGGTCATAAAAGTCATTGCCGTCCAACCAGGTATAGGCGTTCTCAACCTTAAATGGTTTTTCTGTCCATACTAAGTCAATATAATCACGGGTAACCTGCGGTTGCAAGAGTTGAAAACCGGAATCACCCTTTAAAAATTTTTCTTTGGTCAGAGAATATTCGTAGGTAGAAGAAAGACGATTATCCAACAGGCGCAAATTGACGCTGAAGCGGGTGGTGTTGGAAGAGATGATATAATCCTTATCTGCCGGCAGGGAATATTTTGCCCGAACGTTATATCTTGCATTGGGAGGATAACTCAACCCAGGCTCATTATTCGCAGGTGGTGTATAGTTAATAAGCTCTATCGTGGAATTATTAGAATTAAACTTCCAATCCGTACCTTGTTGTATTGTTACCCACAAGTCGGTATCAGTTGTACTGTCACAACTATTATCAGCATAACAGTCACAGCTGTAGGATACCCCGTCAATAGTAGAACCGGAATAACATATCTGAGCACTAACGGTTGAAGGATCGGCATTAAAATGGGTAAGTCTAACCTGTGCTGGACTTGGAGGCACCCCTTGGAGAATATTAGTATAAATAATATCAGTGTAGGATGGTGTTCCCTGCTGGTCGGTAATCAACAGATCGTTGGAGGTTCTGGCCGTCAGATAACCACCGAAAAGCCGCTTGCGATAGTCAATGGACAAATTATAATTCTGGGTTTTTGTTCTGTCGCTTTCTGAGTTCTGATTCTGCCAGTCCACCCTGACCTGCGTAAACAGGCTTTCATACAGACGATGATTAAGCTTGGCTTTGAGGTGGTCATTCTCGTTATAAGTAGACTGCCAGTCCCTGGTCCGATCCAGATCCCGGGTGGAGTTGTCCTGACGATCAACGCTCATTTCTATCTTTGAACTCAGATTCCAGGGCAGATGAATCTTTATGTCCTGGATGAATGATTTGTGAGCAGAGATATTTCTGGACAGCGTCTCACCACTGATTAGATCATCATCGGTATGAGAGACCGTGTAATTACCGGAGCTTAAAAAATCAAAATTTTTATAGGTCAGGGTGCCCGAGAGCCGCAAGAAGTCATTAACGCTGGAGCTGGCTCCGGTTAATGAAGATACCGGCTTCTGATCGGTGTCATTTTTTTGAATCCGATGGGAGGCGGCACCATTCACGGAATAGTCTTTACCTCTGTAGGAGGAGCTT
>JAJRZN010000259.1 GCA_024275235.1 Deltaproteobacteria bacterium | reverse complement strand
GAACGGCACATATTGCTGAAACCGGTAACATGAGAGCCCTCGTAGCTCGGGGTATTGGTGTGAATAACCAGCTTGCCTTTCGGAATCAAACCATCTTCTCTGGCCTGATTAACGAGTGAAGGGATATCATCACCAATGGTCTCGGAGAGACAGGTGGTGTGAATGGCGATTATGTCCGGGTTGTAGACATGGAAGATGTTGTTAACCGCCTGGCGCAGGTTGGCACCGCCGCCAAATACGGCAGCGCCCTCGGTAAATGAACTGGTGGCGGCCATAACCGGCTCTTTGTAATGCCTGGTCAGGTGGCTGCGATGATAGGCGCAACAGCCCTGGCTGCCGTGACTGTGCGGCAGGCAGCCATGAATGCCCAGGGAGGCATACATGGCACCGATGGGCTGGCAGGTCTTGGCCGGATTAATCCGCAGGGCCTCGCGCTCCACCACCTTTTTGGGGGTTTGGTCTAACATGATAATTCTCCTTCTTTATTGATACCGGAGCTATGCCCGGATTTCCTTTTCGGTTTCCGTCATCATTTCGGCCTTGATCATCGGCCGTTTCTGCCAGGGGGCCTGGATCATTTTCCAGACCGGATTGTTAACCCGCATGTCGATGTCGCGGGCAAAGTTAACTGCCCCGTGGTAGCCGGCAAAGGGGCCGCTGTAGTCGTAATTGTGGAGCTGCTTGGAAGGGATACCCATCTTTTCAAAGATATATTTATCCTTTACCCCGGAGCAGACGATATCCGGGTTGTAAGAGGCTATCATCATCTCCTGCTCGAGATGGGTGATGTCATCTACCAGAATGGAATTCTCCACCATGTCGGGCAGCATGCCCTCATACTCGCTGAGTTTTCCTTCCTTCTTTAAACGGGCGATTTCCTCTTCCGACTTGGGGGGATGGTAACGCTCAGGATCCCGCTCCGCCTTTAGTTCGGTAATATTCCGGCTGTCAGCATCTATCTTGATGGTGGGAATGACCTTGCGCCCTTCGTAATCGTCACGATGAGCAAATTCCTCGCCGGCGACTACCGTCTTCATGCCGAGGTCTTTGAACAGGGCCTGGTAATGATGGGCTCTGGAACCGCCGGTGAAGAGCATGGCGGTTTTACCCTGCAGCCGCTCACGGAGTGGGGCGATCTCTGCTTCTGCCGCTGCCTCTTCCTCGGCAATTACCTCTTCTATACGAGCGCTCAATTTGGCATCATCGAAAAATTCGCCAATCTTGCGCAGGCTCTTGGAGGTCGATTTCAGGCCGATTACATTGACTTTCAACCATGGAATACCGAATTTATCCTCTAACATTTCGGCCATATAATTGATGGAACGATGGCACTGGACAATGTTGAGCTGGGCGTTGTGTGACTGGGCGATCTCGTCAAAGGAACCGTTGCCGCTGAAGGTGGAGATTATGTCGATGCCGCATTTCTCAAAGATACGTTCAATTTCCCAGGCATCGCCGCCAATATTGTATTCTCCCAGCATGTTGATGGAGAATTTACCGGCTTTCTTGTCTTCACGGCCCACCACATGCTCAAACAAACCGTTATTGGCGAGATGATGACCTGCCGACTGGCTGACTCCTTTATATCCTTCACAGGCAAAGCCGATGATGGGTATCCCCAGTTTTTCGCTCATCTCCCGGCCGACGCCGATAACATCATCGCCGATGAGACCGGCCGGGCAGGTGGCATGCAGTGACATGGCCTTGGGCTTGAAGAGTTCATAGGCCTCCTCAATGGCCTTGCGTAATTTTTTTTCGCCGCCGAATATAATATTGTCCGGCTGCATATCAGTGGAAAAACAATACTCTAAAAAGTTCTGGCCGCCTTTGCGGGCCTTCCCCTGATTCCTGCGGGTGCCCCAGGCGTAAAAGGAGCAGCCGATGGGGCCGTGGACAATGTGAACCATATCGACTATCGGCCCCAGAACAACGCCCTTACAGCCGGCGTAGGCGCAGCCGCGCTGGGTAATAATACCGGGTACAGTTCTGGCATTAGCTGCTATTTTCTGTTCGGTGCCCGGTTTTACGGGTACCATATGTTTGCGCCGTTTACGGGCGACTTTCGGCGGGTACCTGGTCACAATCTCTTCGACCAGGGCCTCATTTTTTGATGTTGTTGCTGTCTGACTCATATTTTCTCCTCCGTGGATGATCTGGTCATTCCGCTATATTCCAGTCATTTCGTCAATGGCGGCACTGCCGGTTTCACCGGTGCGTACCCGGCAGACATCATCGACTGGTATGACAAAAATCTTGCCGTCACCGGGGTTTTTTGTACTGTTACTGCTGATAACCGTTTCCACTACCGTGGCGACTTTGTCATCCGGTACTATCAGGCTGATCATGCGTTTGGGCAGCAGACGCGGGCCATGAGCCAGAAGCGGCAGAACCTCGGAGCTGTCAAGGGGGCCGTCGTCATTCATGGCCCTTACCATATCTTCGTCAAGGGCCTTGCGGCCCCGGCCCATGACTTTGCTGGCGGTAAAGGATGGAAATCCCGCCTTTACCAATGCCGCCTTGGTGGCATTGATTTTGTTCATTCGTAAAATAGCCATAACTTCTTTCATGTTTAAGCCTCCTTGGTTCCGGAACTTACGGTATAGACCTCGTCCACCGGGGTGATAAAAATTTTACCGTCACCGTAGGAACCTTTTTCACCGGTTTTGGCGCTGTCCAGGATGGTACGCAGAATGAGATCCTTTTCAAAATCGTCGGCTACCACCATCAGCATCTCCTTGGGCAATTCGTCGTAGGTTACATTGCCGACCTTCAGGCCGCGCTGCTTGCCACGGCCATAGACCTCCATCTTGGTAACGGCGGGATAACCGGCCTCGAGGAGGGCGGCTTTTACTTCATCAGTCTTTTCCGGTCTGATTATCGCGCGAATCATTAACATTGTTTTTTCTCCTTAAATTATTTGCTCGCCATATTCTGGTTTTTTGCTTTTCTATTTTATAGGCATTTAATCAATCAAACAGGCCGTAATCCATCAGCAGTTCCTCAAGGCGTTCAATGGGCATCGGTTTGGGAATAACCTGCATCTTGTTGCCGTCAATGGCCTTGGATAGATTACGATAATGCTCGGCCTGGGCGGCATCCGGGGCGAATTCAATAACGGTCTGGCGGTGAATTTCCGCCTTTTGCACCATATTGTCCCGCGGGACAAAATAGATCATCTGGGTACCAAGTTCCTTGGCGAAGTTACTGATCAGATCCTGTTCCCGATCCACGGCCCGTGAATTGCATATCAGGCCGCCGAGACGGATACCGCCGGATTCGGCAAACTTGACAATACCCTTGGAGATATTGTTGGCCGCGTACATGGCCATCATCTCACCAGAAACGACGATATAAATTTCCTTGGCTTTTCCTTCGCGCATGGGCATGGCAAAGCCGCCGCAGACTACATCGCCCAAAACGTCATAAAAGGCGTAATCCAGATCGTGCTGTTCCTCATAGGCTCCCAGGGACTCCAGGAGATTAATGGCGGTAATGATCCCGCGGCCGGCACAACCAACCCCCGGCTCCGGGCCGCCTGATTCAACGCACATAACCCCGCCGTAACCGGGCTTCAATACGTCATCCAGTTCCACGTCTTCGCCTTCCTCACGCATGGTATCAAGTACCGATTTCTGGGCCAGGCCGCCCAACATCAGGCGGGTGGAGTCAGCCTTGGGGTCACAGCCGACTATCATCACCTTTTTGCCATATTCCACCAGTCCCGCTACCGTGTTCTGGGTGGTAGTGGACTTGCCGATTCCGCCCTTGCCGTAAATTGCAATTTTCCTCATCTCTTTTGCCATGGTTTACCTCCGTTTAAATTTTTTGAACTGATCAGGAAAGATTCACCCTGAATCTCCCTGTAAATTATCCACCTCAGCTGACCGTTAATTTTATAAGTTCCAGCGGCCGTTGGATAGATAGTGTAAAGGCAAGGAGCGTGCCAAGTCGGTTTAATAAAAAAATATTAAATGATTTTAGCGGGTTAAGTGGTTTGTTGCGACTATGGATGATTCATGTCTATGGATAAGCCCACCCTTGATTTTTGTCACGATGATGACAAAAGTGTAGCGAAGTGGATAATTATGTAAATGCTTTGCTCAGGCTTGGGGCAGGATGAAAAAAATAAATTTGTCTCGTTCACTTTATCCCATTGGTTTTGTCGTCTCATGGCTTTTCAACTTGACATAGTTAACTGTTTCCGTTGATAATCAGATGTGATGGCGTCGTAAAAAGCTCGATCTACGGCGTTGTGGCGTTTCGGCAGACCTCCGGCATACCACATGTATGGCCGGAGCCCTGCCGAACCACCACGCCTCGGAGTCTCACTATGTTCGCTTACCTGTATATCGAACTTTT
>JAJRZN010000258.1 GCA_024275235.1 Deltaproteobacteria bacterium | reverse complement strand
GGCGGTTTCTTCCGCGTCCCGCCGGTGGCGGATGTAATTGACGACCAGATTTACCCCGTTCTCCGCGAATTTCAGCGCGATTGCCTTGCCAATTCCCCGTGAGCCGCCGGTAACCAGGGCCACCTTCCCCTTTAAATCATACATTAAGACACTCCCTTATCCGGTTGCAACCGGCTTGTTATCATCATTGCGCGAAGCGCGATGCCCCATGCTTTTACTTATGACGCCGTCTCCGGTATGCCGGATTTTACGCCTTTAGTTTTATATCAGCGCCTTACATTAAAATATACGGCGTTTTTTTGCTACTTTTTAGAGTATTTTTTTATGAGGCTCGTTTTTTTAAACGTAGATAAAGGCGATATTTTTGGCGCTATGTCAAAATTTTGCAAAAAATTCCCCCGCAAAACAGAATAAAAGCGGCATGTTTTTTTATTTTCTTATTTGTATTTTATTCTTGTGTGGTTTCAGTATATTATAGATGTTAATCGTGCTGTTTTGTCAAAGAACTCTGGCCGTTGCCGGGATGTGGGGCGGAATGGTAGTTGTGGCCGGTTCGGCGCTGTGTTAGAGCTCTTGGCTACCGCTTATTCGGGGCTGTTGACGAAAACATCTGGCACGTTCTTTGCTCAGTATCCATAAAGTACCAAAAATATTTAAGGAGATAGACCATGGCAGATGATCTCGAAAAAGAGGCTGAAAACGGTGACGCCCCCAAGAAAAAGAGTAAAGTCTTACTCTTTGGCCTTATCGGTGTGCTTGTCCTGCTTCTCGGCGGCGGTGGTTTTTTTGCCTATACCAAATTCATGAAGCCGGCCCCGGCGGTGAGCGTGGTAAAATTAAAGCAGGAGAACGAAAATAAAATCGGCGTCATGGTGCCTCTTGACCCCTTTGTTGTCAATCTGTCTGATCCCAGCGGCAAGCGTTATCTCAAGCTGGAGATAACCCTGGAGTTGGGAGACAATACCACGGCGGATAAACTCAAGCCCTACACCCCCAAGATCAGGGATATGGTCATTATGTTCCTGACCAGTCTCACCTTTGATGAGGTCATGACCCCTGAGGGGAAAATTCGGATACGTGATGAGTTACTGGCTCGTTTCAATATGATTTTGCGGCCTAACAAGATTAAGAATATATATTTTACTAATTTTGTTATTCAATAGGAACCTGCACCAGACAGACACGACAGGAATAAATATGCGAATTATTAAGTCGACGGCCGGGAATTAAGGCATGGAACAAATATTAAGTCAGGACGAAGTAGACGCTCTGCTGAAGGGCATTTCCGGGGGCGATATTGAGGAGCCGGAAGAGACCGCCGCTCCTGAAGAGGAGCATGGGTACGCGGCCTATGATTTTACCCGGCAGCAGGGGATCGTGCAGCTCAAGATGCCCGCCATGGAGGTCATTAATGACTCTTTTTTAAGGGCCATGCGTTCCTCGCTGGCCAATACCCTGCGTAAGGTGCTTGATGTAACGGCGGTGCCCATGGAACTGGAGCGTTTCGGGGCCTTTGTCCGTACTCTGCCTGTTCCAAGCAGTCTGCAGATCTTCAAGATGGAGCCCTTTAGAGGTATGGCTCTTCTCGTGCTGGAGCCCAAGCTGGTCTTTGCTTTGGTGGAGTCATTTCTCGGCGGTACCGGGGCGCGGAATATCCGCATTGAGGGCCGGGATTTCACGGCCATTGAACAGCGCCTGATTCACCGGATCATCAATATTCTCCTGAACGATCTGGAGAAGGCCTGGTATTCGCTGCATCCGGTCAAGATTCAGTATGTGCGGAACGAGATTAACCCTCAATTCGCCAAGATATGTGAACCGGAGGATATCGTCATTATCAATCGTTACGATGTCGATATGGATCGGGCCGTGGGCAGTATTACCTCCTGTATTCCGCTCTCTAATCTGGAATCGGTTAAATCCAAGCTCATGACCTCCTTTCAGCGTGAAAAGAGTGAGGAGGATCTGCTGCTGGCCAATACCCTGCAGGAGAATATTAAAAACATCCCGGTTACCTTTAAGGCCGAGCTGGGCTCGGTTATGATTCCAGCCGGCGATATTATTGAGCTGGTCAAGGGTGATATTATTCAGCTTAACCGCCGCCGTGATGATCTGCTGCCGGCCTTTGTTTCCGGGGTGAGAAAATATATGGGCACGCCGGGGGTTCATCGCGGCAACAAGGCTTTTCTTATTAAGCGCAAGGTTTTTGATCAGGAAAGGGATTAACAAGGAGAAGGACATGGCAGAAGAAAATACAACTGAAACTACAGAAGAGACGACCGCGGCCCCGGCCGCCGAGCCGGATACCAGCGGTGATGACTGGGCCGCCGCCTTGGACGACCAGAATAAAGATGACGGCGCTCCTGCCTCTTTCGATGAACTCGGTAATGGAGCGGCGGTGGGAGATGAAGAGGCCAATAACCTGGATTTTCTCCTTGATATTCCCCTGAAGGTTACCGTTGAATTAGGGAATACCTCCATGATTATTAACGATATGCTGCAGCTCTCCCAGGGCTCGGTGGTTGAGCTGAACAAGGGGGCCGGTGAGCCGGTGGAGATCTTTGTTAATAGCAAACTCCTCGGTAAAGGCGAGGTTATTGTGGTTAATGATCGTTTCGGGGTACGGATCACCGAGAT
>JAJRZN010000257.1 GCA_024275235.1 Deltaproteobacteria bacterium | reverse complement strand
GCCGGGCAGGGGCGGCTGGTTGATTAGTATTCCGCATTCCATATTTTTTCGCGTTCTGAAATCAAAAAAGGAGTAAATAATGTGTCGTCTATCTATGAAAACAGCTATTGAGCCGTTTTCGCCCTATACCGTTCTCCAGGCCATGGAGGCCATGCAGGAGGGGTATGACGGCAGCGGCCTGGGGCTGTTGCTGCGGGGCATGAAATTTGCCGATTTCAATTATCAGGCCGGTGAGCCTGTTTTATCCGGTATCGCTCATAGTGAGGCTGCCCTCCATCGTCTGAATCAGATGTTGCAGGACAGGGGGTATACCTTGAAATATGATCATGAGTTTCAGGTACGGCCGGAGCTTATTGAGGCTAAGGACCGCCATAAATATTTCCTGCGGGTCTATAAACAGCCTCTGGCCTGGAAGGACTGGAGTCAGGAGCAGGTTGATGATGAGTTAATGTTTACCCGCCTGGCGTTGCGGGAGGATGGCCTGCGGGACAATGATCTCACCGTTTTTTCCTTCTGGCCCGATGTGGCGATTATCAAGGAGGTGGGCTGGCCCCTGCAGGTCGGTGATGCCCTGGGGCTTGCCGACAACCGGATAACCTCGAGAATCTGCATGGCTCAGGGACGGCAGAATACCAATTACGGCATTAATCTCTACGCCTGTCACCCCTTCTTTATCCAGGGAATCGGTACCATGACCAATGGTGAGAATACCGCCTTTGTTCCCATCAAGGAGTACCTCACCGGTCTGCATCGTCCGGGTTATGTGGGTTATCAGAGTGATTCCGAGGTATTTGCCCATATTCTGCATTATGTTACCAAGGAGTTGAAGCTGCCTTTGGAGGCCTATAAACATGTGATTACCCCTTTAAAGACCGAGGAACTGGAGAATCATCCCCAGGGGCGTTTTCTGCGCGGCCTGCGTGATGCCTGTCGGCGGATGATTATTGACGGCCCCAATTGTGTGATGGGCTCCATGCCCGATGAAACCTGCTTAATGCTCATGGATACCAAGAAGATGCGGCCGGCGACCATCGGCGGCCGGCCGGGAGAATGGGCTATGGCCTCGGAAATGTGCGGGGTGGACGCCATGATCCCCGACCGTGATAAAAGTTTAGATTTTCAGCCAATGAGAGAAAATACGGTGATCGTTCCCGCTCACCGAAAGGAGTTTGTAATATGGTCTCAATTCGATCCATACCCTCTACACCAGGCAGCCTGACCTATAACGATCTGCCCTGGATAATAGAACACCGCGAGGATAGATGCACCCTCTGCGGCCGCTGTACCTCCATCTGCCCCACCCAGAGTCTGCATCTGACCTATCACCGTCAGCGCATGCCGCAGCTCGGCATCCTGAAGAAAAAACGCGGCAGCGAATACAGGGTTTTTACCGGGATAAGGCAGAGTACTGATCTGGAGCATCGCTGCACCGGCTGCGGTATGTGCTCCATGGTCTGTCCCAATGAGGCCATTGGCCCCTTTCCCAACAGCAATGATGAGCGGGCGCGTTTTCACAGTCACCAAAAGGGCGAGGCCTGGAAACGGGGCGGCCGCCGTAATGACCGGCACAGCCTCCTTGATCAGTTGTCCTTTAACCGGATATCCATGCTCACCGATCCGGCCCTGGATGCCGGCCGTCATGAGTTTTATCTGAATACCATTTTAGGCCGGGTTCTGCCGCCGGAGGAATATATCCGCCGCCAGGCCGCCGGGGAGTGGATACCGCCCACAAGGGAGATATTCCCCTTTATTATCGGCTCCATGTCCTTTGGGGCTCTGTCGCCCAATATGTGGCTGGGCCTGCTGCAGGGAGTGGCCTATTGTAATGAGGTCTTGAATATTCCGGTGGTGATGTGTACCGGCGAGGGCGGCTGTCCGCCCTGGGTGTTGAAGAGTCCCTTCCTGAAATACTTGGTTCTGCAGATTGCTTCCGGTTATTTCGGCTGGGATGAAATCATCCGGGCTATCCCGGATATGCAGTGTGATCCGGCCGCCATTGAGATTAAATACGGTCAGGGCGCCAAGCCCGGTGACGGCGGGCTGCTCATGTGGTTCAAGGTCAGCCGGCTTATTGCCCGTCTGCGCGGGGTGCCCGAGGGGGTTGATCTGCCCTCGCCGCCGGTGCATCAGACCCTGTATTCTATTGAGGAGAGTGTGATGAAGATGATTCAGACCCTCTCCATGGCCTGGGATTTCCGGGTGCCGGTCTATCCCAAGATATCCGGCTCCACTTCGGCAAAGGCGGTTTTGAATAATCTGGTGCGTAATCCCTACGCCTCTGCTCTGCTCATTGACGGCATCGACGGCGGGACGGGTGCGGCCTATAATGTCAGTATGGATGCCACGGGGCATGCCATTGCTTCTAATCTTCGTGACTGTTATCTCGACCTGGTGGCCCAGGGCAAGCAGAATGAGATTCCCCTCTTTGCCGCCGGCGGGGTGGGTAAGAACGGCAATGTTACGCAAAACGGCATGGGGCTCATTATGTTAGGGGCCTCCGGAGTACATATCGGTAAATACATTCTCCAGGCCGCGGCCGGTTGTCTCGGCAACGAGAAGAACCGCTGTAATGTCTGTAACCTGGGAATCTGCCCCAAGGGCATTACCAGCCAGAATCCCAAACTCTACCGCCGTCTTGACCCCGATCAGGTGGCGCAGCGGGTAGTTGATGTCTTCATGGGGATTCGTACCGAGATGAAGAAAATTATGGCCCCTCTGGGCCGTTCCCAGAGCCTGCCCATCGGCATGTCTGATGCCCTTGGTATTGGTGATGAGGCTGCGGCGAGGCGTTTAAATATCAGGTACGTCTGCTGAATCAGGAGTCAGGAAACAGGGGACAGGAGACAGGAATCGGGACGCAGGGTGCAGGGCTCAGGCGGCAGGGTGGGTACCCGTAGGGGCGTATTGCCATACGCCCGACATACTAAATCGCATAATTTGTCAAAGGAGTAAAATGGTGCAGGGCACTAATGACGCTATAATTGTTAAGGGTATTGACGAGAACGGTCGGCGGATAAGCTCAAAGGTCTTTGAGGAGCTGGTGCAGGCTGCTTTTAAAAAGTCGTCAAATCTGATCTTGGAGACTTACGGTCAGCATAATGTCGGCGGTCGTCTGCTTAATGCCACGGATCCCATCGATATCAAGGTTTCAGGGCCGGTGGGCCAGCGGCTGGGCTGTATGGGGCGTCCCGGCACCACCATTTATTGCGACGGGCCGGCTTCGGACGATGTGGGCTATCTCAATATTGGGGCCGATATTATTATCAACGGTCATGCCACCAACGGGGTCTGTAACGCCATGGCTGAAGGCCGGGTGATGATTAACGGTTCCATCGGCTCCCGTGGTCTGACTATGACCAAGTGGAACCCCGAGTATAAGCGGCCTGAACTATGGGTATTAGGATCCGTGGGTGATACCTTTGCCGAGTTTAACTGCGGTGGTGTTGCCGTGATCTGCGGGGTGGATCCTAAATCAACGAATGTTCTTGGTTATCGGCCCTGCGTCGGCATGGTTGGCGGTATGGTATATTACCGTGGTGAGACCGACGACTCTTATTCCCGCACTAATGTCAGAGAGGCCGCTCCGGATGATGAGCAGTGGCAGTGGCTCATGGCTAAACTGCCCGGCTATCTCAAGGCTATCGGTCGTGAGGAGCTTCTGGAACAATTATCGGTGCGGGATGAATGGCGGCTGCTGATCTCCATCAGCCCCCAGGAACGGGCCTTGATGTTTTCCGGCCCCATGCCCATGTCGGAGTTTCATGCCAAGGTCTGGGACAAGGGCTTTGGCGGTGACCCTCTGCGTGATCTGGCCCCAGGTCTTGACCGTTCACCCATTGGGCTTATTGAGACCGGAGAGCTGCGGCGGCGGATACCATATTGGGCCAATAAGGAGTCGGCGGCCCCCTGCGCTTATTACTGCCCGATCCATATCCCCACCATTGACCGCCTGCGTCTCCTGCGGGAGGGCAAGGGCGAAGAGGCCTATAAATTAATCATGGAGTATACCCCCTTTCCGGCCTCGGTCTGCGGGGCCATCTGCCCTAATCTCTGCATGGAGAACT
Source organism: Deltaproteobacteria bacterium (assembly GCA_024275235.1). GTDB lineage: Bacteria > Desulfobacterota > Desulfobulbia > Desulfobulbales > VMSU01 > JAADIV01. The sequence continues at coordinate 9,692 of JAJRZN010000257.1, read as the reverse complement.
GTTCCCGGCAGACGGTGGATAAGCCCATTGACGTGGCTCTCCTCGGCCGTGCCCTTCTCGGCGCTCCGGCGCCGAAGGAAAAACCGGCAATTGGTAAGCGGGTGGCCGTTATCGGCGGCGGCCCGGCAGGGATTAACACCGCCTATCAACTGGCCAGGGCCGGAGTGGAGGCCCATATCTTTGAACAGGATGAACAGTTAGGTGGTAAGCTGGCTCAGGTTATTCCCTGGGAACGGCTGCCCATGGCCACCTGGCAGAAGGAAATCGACCGTTTTCAAAGCATGAAGAATGTCAAGGTACATTTTGGCACAGATATGGATAAGACTAAGTTTGCCGCTCTCCGTGAGGAATATGATTATGTGGTGGTGGCGGTGGGCACTCATGAGCCGCGCCGCATCCCCTTCCCCGGTCACGAGCGGGTGATTCCGGCCCTGGATTTTCTGAAGGCCGGCAAGAGTACCAATCCTGTTAAGCCGGGCCGGCAGGTGGTGATTATCGGAGCTGGTAATGTCGGCTGTGACGTAGCCTGTGAGGCCTATCGTCTTGGAGCGGAGCAGGTGACCCTGGTGGATATTCAACAGCCCCTGGCCTTTGGCAAGGAAAAGGAAGCGGCCGAGGCCCTGGGCGCCAAGTTTAAATGGCCGGTAATGACCAGCGAGGTTACTGAGAAGGGCCTGATTGATAAGGAAGGCAATTTGATTCCGGCTCAAACGGTTATTATCTCCATCGGCGATGTACCGCGTCTGGGGTTTCTGCCGGATAGTATTGAGTGTCTTAAGGTCGGCGGCGCCAGCTGGGTTAAGTGCGATAAGGCCGGCCGAACCTCTGATCCCAAGGTCTTTGCCGTGGGCGATGTGGAGCGGCCGGGACTGGCCACCAGCGCCCTGGGAGCCGGTAAAACTGCCGCTGAGGCCATTGTCGCCGAACTGGAGGGCCGGGACTGGCAGCCCTTTTCCCGGAAGGTGGTGGCCATCAGCAACCTCACCATGGAACATTATGCCCCGGAGACATCCTGCGGCGCTGATCAGGAGGGTGAGGCCGACCGTTGCCTGAGCTGTGGCTCATGCCGGGATTGTCATCTCTGTGAGACCATATGCCCCACCGGCGCTATCAGCCGTCGTGAGTTGCAGCTGCCCGAGGGGGACAGTTATGAATATATTTCGGATGCCGCTAAATGCATTGCCTGCGGTTTCTGTGCCGATACCTGCCCCTGCGGGGTCTGGCAGATGCGGACGAACTAAGGATAACTTGTTAATTGCCGGGGGTGTGCGGGTGTGCCGTATGCTCCCTTTTTTTGTTTAATGCTCCAATTATGGCGCATTAGACGAAAAAATAAGAAAATAAAAACATCAGGAGAGAAAATGGCAGACGAAAAGGAACTACAGGTAACCATCAAAACCAATAAGGGTGATATAAATTTACGTATCTTTGCCGATAAAACACCTTTAACGGCGGCTAATTTTATAAATCTGATTCAACGTAATTATTATGACGGTCTGGCATTTCACCGGGTAATTGCTGATTTTATGGTGCAGGGCGGCTGCCCGCACGGTACTGGTACCGGAGGCCCTGGTTATAATTTTGAGGATGAGTTCGATGCCTCTCTGCGTCATGCCAAAGGGGGTATTCTCTCTATGGCGAATGCCGGGCCCGGCACTAATGGCAGTCAGTTTTTTATCACTCATGTTGCCACGCCCTGGCTTGACGACCATCATACCGTCTTTGGTGAGGTGTTGAATGAGGATGACATGGCGGTGGTTAACAGTATTGCCCAGGGTGACACCATTGAGGGAATAACCATCAGTGGCGATGTTGAGTCTCTGCTGCGGGAGCAGGAAGAGAGGATAGCGGAGTGGAATAAGGAGATTGACCGGGCTTTCCCTGATCTGGGCTGAACAGAGCGCGTAGTTCCATCATCTGCTGGGAAAGCGCTCCATGAACACCCTGCTGCACGCACTCAAGTACCTCAATATACAGGGGTATTATCGGGGCACTTAATTACGCACAGCAGGGCGCCCCTGAAACGCTCGCATACGATCATAGTCGTACCGCTACATTCCGAGAGGTTATAAAGTCAAGAGTGTGGTTTATTGAACGCTTACCCTGCTGGGAAATTATTACCGCGTACAAAAAATTATACCCGTTGGCCCTTTGTCTGGCCTGGTTTAAAAAAAGATACTGCCGCTGATTTGGCTGTGAAGGGGGCCGCCGGCGTTTTCAAAAAAAGCGGGTATTATTTTTTGTACTGATAAGATGTTGATTTTAATAGAATAATACTGAAAGTTTCGTTGAAACTATTTTTGGTACTTCAGTAGAGCTGTTTGAAGAGATGATTAAATGGGGGCGACAAGGCTAACATGTTGTTATTATTGGATAAATAAATAAATCAAAAGATAAGCTGTTGTTTGGCATGGAGATTGCTTTAAGTATTGTTCAAGAACGAACTCTTAATCTTCTTTCCAAGCCAAAAGGCCCGCCTTCTCCCCAAGGCGGGCCTTTTGGCTTTCGGGCCGCTGAATTTATAAACCCCTGTCCCTTGGGCGGAGATATCCTCAGGGCACTCTTCTCCGTGTTTTCCGTGGTGCAATAAAAAAAACTTTATTTGATGGTAACATTAACCGATGCCGGGATAACATCTTCAACAATAATCCCCGGTTGAGTGGTGGTGATTTTAACCGCCGCACTGTGCTGGCTGTCTGATATTTTACTTACATCTACCCGGGCCGTAAATAATTGCCGTGGTTTCAGGGTACTCTTGTTCACCAGCATGGGGATGCGGGCCTTGATCTGCACTACTCGGGGTTTAAGTACTGCTTTTTTGCCCTTGCTAAGGCCGATGACGGTGATGGTTAGTTTGTTGATCTTCCTTTCCACCATCTTCTCTTTGATTATAATATGGGCTGTAATGCTGGGTGAGCCAATGAGATTAATCACCTCCGGCGGGATATTCAGGTATATCTGTCTGGTGACCTCCTGGTCAAGCCCATTAATATTAATGGGCTTGGTCGGGAGATTCTTATGCTTGTCGATGATTTTTTGCGGCCCGGATATATTAATGTGATCCGGAGTCAGGATAATTCTTTTTAATTCATAGTCTTTAAGCGGTCTGCCCTTGGTGACGGCCTTGATGGGCAGATTCTTCTGGATCAATTTGTCAATCAGCAGAATTGTATGAGACGGCTGGATACGGAGGACGGTAATGCCGCGGGCAAAGGATATGGAGTCCGGTTTGTTGTCGATGATTATATTGCCGGGCTTGGCATTTGAGAGGTCGATGGAACGGGAAATATCACTGCGGGCAATTTCCCGAATCAGGCTTCGCGGCCCGCTCACCGTAACCTCTAATATATTTTTAAATGGATTGGAGATAATCAGGTCGCGGGGCATGTTGACAATTTCCACCGGGATCTTGACATTCATGTCCACCCGGTCCTCTCCGGCGACGAAATACCAGAGAAAGACGGCGAAGAACAGGGAAATAAGTTTGATCAGCCAGTCCTTGCGCCAGGACAATTTTGGCGGCCGGTAGTTGCTTTTTATTTGTTTATCAGCCAATTTTTCCATACCGTGGTTGGAGGTTCTTTAGGCTTGAATATGGCTTCGAGGCGGGCGCTCAGGGTATGTTTGTCGAGATTAGAGGTGATGGCGCCATGCTGTACCAGGGAAATTTTGCCGGTTTCTTCGGAAACCACAATAACCACTGCGTCGGTTTCTTCGGATATTCCGAGAGCTGCCCGATGTCTCGTGCCGAGACTCTTGGAGATATAGGGGTTTTTGGTCAGCGGCAGTACGCAGCGGGCTGAATGAATACGTCCATTTCTGATAATAACCCCGCCATCGTGGAGAGGCGAGACATTTCTGAAAATACTTATTAACAGTTCATTGGTCAGAATGGCGTCAATGGGGTGGCTCGATTCTAAGTAGTCCTTGAGCCCGGTTTCTTTTTCGATGACGATGATGGCCCCTATCTTTTTGCGGGACATGTAGAGTGCGGCGGTGACTAATTGCCGGAGGTCTAAATCCGTATCTTCCAGGTGGCGGCTGAACGAAGGCGTGGCCTGGCCCATCTGGGTCAGAGCCCGGCGGATATCACGCTGGAAGACGATGATGACAATCAGGAAAATTGAGCTGAGCAGGGTGCCGAGCAGCCAGTAGAGGGTCATGAATTCTAATTCTCTGGCCCCGAAATAGACAATAATCAACACCCCGATACCGGCCAGCATCTGCACCGCTCTGGTGCCGCGGATAAGCAGGATTGTCCGGTAGATGATAAAGGAGACGATGAGGATGTCCGCGATATCCTGCCAGCGTAATAAGTGTAAAAAGTTCAGCATGATAGTATTATGCCTGAAAATCAGGGGAAAGACAAGATGGAGCTTGAACTTTGGGGATTTAGCGTTCGCAGACGGGCGGTAAAATAAAAGGTTGAGCCTTGGCGGGGTTTGCTTTTTACCCATATCCTGCCGTCTATCATGGGGACTAAGCGGGAGCAGATGGCGAGTCCGAGGCCGGCTCCCTCATGGCGGCGGGTGAGGTATTCATCGGCCTGGGAAAAGGGGGAGAAGATTTCTTCCTGCTTGGCGGCCGGTATCCCGCAGCCGGTATCGCGGACACTGAACCGCAGGATTATGCCGTCCGGGGCCTTTTTCTGCTCAACCGCGGCGTGGATGTTTATCTCGCCGCGCTCGGTAAATTTTACGGCATTTTCAAGCAGGGAGTTAAGTATTTGCTGGATGATATTCAGATCACCCTGCAGGGCGTCTGGAATGTCATGATCTAACGAGAAGGACAGCTTAAGTCCTTTTTCTTCGGCCTTTGGGGCTATGCCTTTAACCGTCTGGTCAAGGATGGAGCGCGGTTGGAAGTTGATATCCTGGCGGTGCCGTCGATCTTCGCTGTGCGAGAAATCAAGGAGCTGGTTTATCAGCCCCAGGAGGCGGTCGGCGGAGAGCTGGATCAGACGGAGAAACTCCTGCTGCTTTTTGGAGAGGGTGGTCTCGGTCAGCAGTTCCAGAAAGCCGAGAATCCCGTTCATCGGGGTCAAAAATTCATGACTGATGGTATTGATAAAGCCGTTTTTAACCTCATTGGCCCGTTGTACGGTGTTTCTGGCTGCTAACAGTTCAGCGCTGACATCTTTGTGATACTGTAATTCCTGCCGCAGGTTGTGAAAAAGGGCTTTTTCCCGAAAAATTCGTCTTAATTTGGCAATTAATTCGTCCTTGGGGAAGGGCTTGACGATGAAGTCACTGGCCCCGGCCTTGATGACATCGGTGTAGGAATAATCATTACTGTAACCAGTCATGGCTATGATGCTGATCAAGGGGGAGTGTTCCCGGATATGGCGGATCAACTGCATGCCGTCTGTTCCCGCCATAATCATGTCGGTAATGACCACGGTGAAGTCAAAGCGCTTGAGCTGATTTATGGCCTCGGTACCGGATTCCGCCAGTTGAAAGTTATGACCTCCGGAGGCCGCATATCTGCCCACTAAGGCCAGATGATCAGGGTCATCATCAACTATCAGGATTTTGCCGCTTAAATCTGCCATCTTTCAGCCTTCACCGCATAATTGCTGAATGGCGGCACTTAGTTTGTCTAATTCCATGGGCTTTAGTATTATCTTGCGAATCCCGATTTCTTTGGCGTACTGCATGGTGTCTTGATCTATAATTCCGGTGAACATGATGATTGGGATATGCGCTTTGATTTTAAGCAGTTCGACGGCGAGATCAATTCCAGTCATGTTGGGCATGGTTTGGTCGGTGAGAATTATATCAAAATCCCCGGGACGGGCCTTGAACGTTTCCAGGGCCTCGAGACTGTCGGTCTTGTAAGTCACCTTGTAGCCTGTTTTGTTTAAGGCCCTGGCGGTTATTTCGGCTAATGGGGCCTCGTCATCAACTAACAGAATACGTTCGTGTCCGCCCATGGCAGGAAGTTTTGGGGTTTCTGGTTCTGTTTCCGCCTGGCAGGTTGGAACATAGATGGTGAAGGTGGCTCCCAGGCCTGGTGAGTTTTTGATCTGAATTGCCCCGTTTAATTTGGTGACGATGCCATGCACAATGGCCAGGCCCATGCCGGTACCTTCGGGCTTTGGCTTGGTGGTGAAAAATGGATTGAATATTTTGGGAAGCACCTCCGGCGGGATGCCGGTACCGGTATCTGAGATGGAAAGCTGGACATAATTGCCGGGGCTGAGCCCGATAATAGCAGCTGCCTCTGTCTCGCTGAGGGTTATATTTTGCAGATGGATATCAATGGTGCCGCCATGACGGCGCATGGCGTAATAAGAGTTGGCGCAGATATTCATCAATATCTGATGAATTTGCAAGGGATCTGCCATTATACTCGCCTGGCATTCCTGGGCTATGTGGAGTTCTATTTTTATGGCGGCAGGTATTGAGGCCCGCAGAAGTTTTATGGTCTCTTGAAGCATAAGGTCTAAGCGCAGGGGAGAAAAATGCAGATCCTGACCGCGGCTGAAGGTTAGAATCTGTCTGGTTATTTCCTTGGCCCGGCGGCCCGCTGAAATGATATGCTCCAGATCAGAACGTATGGGGCTGTCGGCGGGTAATTCCTCCAGGGCCATACCGGCAAAGCCCAGGACAGAGGCGGTGATGTTGTTGAAATCATGGGCTATGCCGCCAGCCAGGGTGCCGACGGCCTCAAGACGCCAGGACTGCTGTAACTGCCGGTCAAGTTCCATGCGCTCCTCTTCCGCCTGGCGGCGGCGGCGAATGTCCCGGATTATGCCCACGGCATGGCGATGACCATTAATATCAACCCCTGAAAGAGACAGCTCAACCGGAATTTCCCGGCCGTCCCGGCAGCGGGCGTTGACCTCAACCGTCCTGGCCAGAATCTCTTTCTGGTCTCTTTTTAAAAAACTTATCAGGGCCGGCCGATAGGCGTCGGAATAGTTGTCTGGCACAATAAGGTCATGGACATTACGGCCCATGGCCTCTTCTTTCGCGTAGCCGAAGAGACGGGTGGCGGCGGGATTCCACAGGGTGACTCTGGCCCGGTCGTCCATCATGATTATGGCATCAATGGCGGCATTGGTTATGGCCTTGGCATAGTGCTGGCTGCTGCTTAATTTTGCGGCGCTGCGCTGGAGGCGGATGATGCCGGCAATGGCTATGGCGGCAATCTGCAGGAGCTCGACTATTTCCGGGTCGTAATGATCCTCGATTCTGGTGTAGAGGGTGAAAACACCGAGTACGGAGCCGCTCCGGTCTGGTATTGGGATGCAATAATGGCCGTATGGTTGGGAAATGTCGATGTATCTTTGATAGCGGGGGTCGGAGTTGTCGGCCAGAATAATCTTGCCTTCGGCGGCGCATTGTCCGCACAGGCATTGACCAAACGGTACCTGGTGGCAGAGATTGTTAATTTTAGGCGGGAGGTTGTGGGCGGCTCGCAGTTGTAAATTATGGGGGGACTCCTCATCAACCAGGAAAAGAGCTCCCCGGTTGATGAGGTTCAGGCTGGGCAGAGAGGTCAGAATCTTCAGGAAATGCCGCAGGATATCGGTAAAGGACTCCTGACTTACGGCCAGTCGCATAACACTGCTCAAAACAGTTCGGATGTCTTTATTGGAGCTTTTCATTTTTCATGCCTGCTGCTGTTGTTCGTTGCTTGTTATTAATAGTTACCTTCTGGCGGGGTACATGTCAGAAACTGAATATTATATTATGGGGATAGAATGGTCTGTATGTCAAGTCTGTCCGCCCTGATTAGATTAACAGTGTGACAGGTAGCTGTTCAGCGCGGGCGGCAAATTAGCCTCAATTAATTACCCTGATAGTATAAAAAATTATAGGCTCTTGACATTAAAGGTCAATTGTTTTAAATTAAAAAAATTTTCTATAGAGGCTTAAAATATGCCTGAAAGGCATTATTGAATTTATCTTAAAAGTTGGGAGAAGAAGTTTTGGCAAATCATAAATCAGCATTAAAGAGAAGCAAACAGGGGCAGGTGCGCAGGTTACGTAATCGGGCCCGCAATTCCCGGATGAAGACCGCTATTAAGGCGGTTGACACGGCGATTGAGGCTAAGTCCGTGGAGGCGGCCCAGGCGGCCCTGCTGGCGGCTATTCCCGTTATTGACCGGGTGGCGGTTAAGGGTAACCTGCACAAGAAAAATGCTTCACGTAAGGTGTCACGTCTGACCAAGAGGGTAAACGCTTTTGTTGCCACTATGCAGTAGTCCTGACCGCCACTTTCTAAGGAGATTTTCCGGAGAAAATTAAAAAACCAGGCTCCGGGGAAGAAAATGTCTGTAACGAACAAAATATTTTTAATGGCAGTACGGCACCTGTTATTTACTATGCGGTCGTTATTTTATGCCTGTTAACAAAAAAAGCCATGTGGTCATTCGTGTCCTCATGGCTTTTTTTGTTTTTGGCCTCTGTTTTATCTTACGATAATATTATGATTACACCCGACTTATCCACATTTAAGGAATTGGCGGCTCAGTCCGGTATGGTTCCTGTCTGCCGTGAAATTGTGGCGGATATGGATACGCCTCTCACCGCCTTTGCCAAGGTCGCTGCCGGCCGTAAGCATGTGTTTTTGTTAGAGAGTCTCCAGGGGGGTGAGAAGTGGGGCCGCTATTCTTTCATTGGTCTGGAGCCTCTTGCCACCTTTCGCAGTTATGGCTCAAAAATAGAGATCAGGGGTCGGGGAGGCAACCGGGAATTGACCGGTGATCCCATTGCGGTCTTAAAAGATCTGCTGGCCTCCTTTCGTACCTGTGATACCAGTTATCTGCCCCGTTTTTTTGGCGGGGCGGTGGGCTATATGGGCTATGACATGGTTCGTTTCATGGAACGGCTGCCGGAAACTAACCCGCCCCTTGATATCCCCGATTCATCATTTATGATCCCCCGTATCGTTCTGGTCTGTGATAATCTGCGCCAGACCATTGCCGTGGTTAATTGCGTGGCCATTGAAGATGATCTTGATCCTGCCGGGCAGTATCAACACGCCCTGGAAGAAATAGCCGGGATTACCGCCCGGCTTGCCGGGCCGTTGCCGCCTCATCTCACCGCCGAGCCGGAGGAGGCGCTGGAACACGATTTTACCGCCAATATGTCCCGGGAAGAGTTCACGGCCATGGTGGCCAGGGCCCAGGAATATATCATAGCCGGTGATGTTATTCAGGTGGTGCTCTCCCAGAGATTTCACAGTAAGACCAAACTTTCACCATTTACCCTCTATCGGGCTTTGCGGCATATTAATCCCAGTCCTTATCTTTTTTATGTCCAGCTTGATGATATTATTCAGATTGGTTCTTCGCCGGAGATTCTGGTGCGGCTTGATAATAATAATGTCGAGGTGCGTCCCATTGCCGGCACCCGTAAGCGTGGGCGGGATGAGGCCGAGGACAGGGCCCTGGAGGAAGAGCTGCTGGCCGATCCCAAGGAACGGGCCGAGCATTTGATGCTGGTGGATTTGGGCCGTAATGACTTGGGGCGGGTGGCATGTTACGGTACTGTGGAGACCCGCGACTTGATGGTGGTTGAACGTTATAGCCATGTGATGCATATTGTCTCCGGGGTGCATGGTGAACTTGAACCGGGACTGGATCAGTTTGATGTCCTGCGGGCCTGCTTTCCGGCCGGGACGGTGAGCGGCGCTCCCAAAATCAGGGCCATGGAGATTATTGAGGAGCTGGAACCGGAGCG
>JAJRZN010000256.1 GCA_024275235.1 Deltaproteobacteria bacterium | reverse complement strand
GGGTTGTTCAGGTAGGCCTGGAGGATACAGTAAACGCAGTCCATGGGGCAGTTCATGCCGATATTTATGACCTGATACTCACAGCATTGATATTCCCTGGTGCCGGGGCAGGGCTTAAAAAAATGGCCTTGATTCCGGCATAATAATAAATTGCGCTTGCCATTGGTTAATTGAAAATGGTATTGATCTCCTGAATTAAAATCGGGGAGCCGACGGTCTTTTATTATCTCAACCGGCAGCTTCGCCCTTTCGATGATCCGGCGGGTGTAAGGCAGTTCGGCGCATTCTTCGGTGACGAATATTTTTTTAATATACTGGGCTGGATTAATCATTACTTTGGCCAATTTATGGGGTTCGAGGCGTTTAACGTCTGTTTTTTATGGCACATTTACTATCTTGTCAGGCAATCAGCAAGTCATTTGGCGCCCAGCATCTCTTTTCTGAAATCAGTATGGGAGTTTCGGCGGGTGAACGTCTCGGGCTCATCGGCCCCAACGGAGCGGGGAAATCCACCCTTTTGAAGATTTTTGCCGGTCTTGAGGAGGTGGACAGCGGTCAGGTCTTTACCAATAAGAACGGGCGTCAGGTTTATCTGAGCCAGGCGGACGATTTACCTTTAGAACAGAGCGTTGAGGAGTATCTGCTTTCCGTGATAGAGGGCGGAGCGGGCTTAGATGAGGCCGCCGCCTATGCCAGGGCGCGGCAGATGGCCGGTCAATGTGGTCTTTTTGACATGGAGCAGCCGGTGGGGGATCTGTCCGGCGGCTGGCGCAAGCGTCTTGCCATTGGCCGGGCTCTGATTCAGCAGCCCGATCTCCTCCTGCTGGATGAGCCCACCAATCATCTTGATATGGCGGGAATCCTCTGGCTTGAAAAAATCCTGGCCCGGGCCCCCTTCGCCTTTATTCTCATCAGTCATGACCGTTATTTTTTAAATAACGTGACGAATCGGATTGTTGAACTCAGTCAGGCCTATACCGGGGGGTATCTCCGGGTTGAGGGGAGTTATGTCGATTTCCTGCGCCGCAAGACAGAGTTGCTAACCGCTCAGGAAAAGAACGAGGCCGCCCTGAGCAACCGCCTGCGCCGGGAGACGGCCTGGCTGGCCCGCGGCCCCAAGGCCCGCGCTACCAAGGCCCGTTATCGTATTGAGGCCGCCGGCAGCCTGCGCCGGGAGGTGGATGAGGTTAAGCGCCGTAATAATACGGGCGCTAAAATGGCCCTGGGTTTTGAGGGAACCAGGCGGCGGAGTAAAATATTGCTTTCTGCCCATAAACTGGCAAAATCATTTGCCGGACGGCGGATTTTTGATAAACTGAATATTGAATTAAGCCCCGGAAGCTGTGTGGGCATCCTGGGAAATAACGGTTCGGGCAAGAGTACCCTGATCCAGATTTTGGCCGGCCGCCTGCCGCCTGATGCCGGAACCATCAAAATGGTAGACGGTCTGCGGATTGTCCTTTTCGATCAGAAACGCCAGGAGCTGGATCAGCGCCAGACCCTGCGCCGGGCCCTGGCCCCGGAGGGCGATTCGGTGATTTATCAGGGCCGGGCGGTGCATGTTGTCTCCTGGGCCCGCCGCTTTCTGTTTCGCAGCGATCAACTGGAACTGCCGGTGAGCCGCTTGTCCGGCGGGGAGCAGGCCCGTATCCTTCTGGCTCAGCTTATGCGGCAGCCCGCCGATATCCTGATGCTGGATGAGCCCACCAATGATCTGGATATTCCCTCCCTTGAGGTTCTCGAAGAGGGACTGGCGGAATTTGCCGGGGCCGTTGTTCTGGTCAGCCATGATCGTTTCCTGCTGGATTCGCTGGCTGATTATATTATCGGCTTCGACGGTCGGGGCGGGGTAGAAAACTATGCCGATTACAGCCAGTGGCTGGAGGCGGTTCAGCAGGTGGAGAAGGCTGAAAAGCCGCCTAAAACAAGAGCTGTCAAGGCGGTTCAAGCCGTTCCCGGTAAACAGGCCGGGAAAAAGCTGACTCTGGGGGAAGAGTTGGAGCTTAAGGTGATTGAGGACTCAATTGCCGAGGCCGAGGATAATCTTGCCGCCTGTCAGGCCAGTCTGGAGCTGCCTGAAATTCAGAGTAAGGCGGAGGATCTGGCCGCCTGCTGCGTAAAGGGGCGGGAGGCCCAGGAGGAGGTAGACAGGCTTTATGAACGCTGGGAAGAGCTGGAGCAGAAAGGAGATGGATGAAATATCAGAAATTTAACTTTAATTTTTTTAAATGGGAGAAAATATGGCCTCTAATGTTGATGAACTAACTATAAATTATGAAGAGGACGACGTTCTGATCGTCAAGGAGCTTGACAAGGAGGTTCTCACCAAGGGGGCCTGGGCTACCCTTATCTATCGTTATCAACAGTGGGATCGCAAGAAGGAGGAGTATGGGCCGGATCGTTATACCATCAGGCGTTATCAAAAACGTAATGGTGAGTATATTCCCAAGAGCAAGTTTAATATCTCCAGCCGTGATCAGGCCGAGAAGATCATTAATGCCTTAAGTAAATGGCTGGAGGATTGAGTGAGCGGTTACGCGGTGCTTGTTATAACGTTTAGACATCATGCTGAAAGTTACGGCTCAATTAACTTGATTCTGGAGAGTTTATGATCAAAAAGGTCAAGGTCTCTCAGTTGCGGCCTGGAATCTATATTCATGATTTCGACTGCGCGTGGCAGACCGGTAATCTTATTCTTGAACCAACCATGATTAACAGTCAGGAGCTGATTGATATTATGACCTCCTGGGGGATCAAGGAGGTTTATATAGATACGGCAAGGGGGCTGGATACCAGAAAAGAGGAACGGGCGCCGATAGAGCTGCGTCTTGATACCGATCACGCCCTTCACCGGCTGGCCGCGGCGGAGCCGGAGACCTTGAGTAATATTCCCCTGCGTGAGGAGCTGGCAGTGGCCCGCAACATCAAGAAACAGGCCGTCAGTATTATTGATAAGGCCATGCGCGAGGCCCGGCAGGGGCAGCCGGTGGAGATTGCAGCGGCCCATCAGCTTGTAGAGAAGATGGATCAGTCCATTGTCCGTAATCGTGATGCCCTGGTACTGTTGACCAGGATAAGGCGGAAGTATGAATATACCCTCATGCACTCCATCAGCGTTGGGGCCTATATCCTGAATTATTGCAACTTTTATAAGATGAATCATGATGAGAGTATGGCCCTGGCCATTGGCGCTCTCTTTCACGATATCGGCAAGACCAGGATTAAAAGGGGGATATTGAATAAACCCGGTAAATTAACCACTGAAGAATTTCAGGAAATGCGGCACCACGCCGCCTATTCCGCTGATATTCTGGCTGGCAGCCGGGGCCTGCCGTCTGAGGCCTATGACATCGCCCTTCATCATCACGAGCGTTATAACGGCAGCGGTTATCCCCACGGTTTAAAGGGAGAGCAGATACTCTTTTGCTCCCAGCTGGCCGCTATTGCCGATGTCTATGATGCCTTAACCTCTGATCGCTGCTATAAAAAGGGGATTGACCGGGTCGCGGGGCTGCGTAAAATCTACGAGGGCAGTGGAGAGGAATTTAATAAGGAGCTGGCCTATAAATTTATCCGCTCCATCGGGGTTTATCCTTTAGGAACCTGTGTCAAGCTGGAGAGCGGCAGAATAGCAGTGGTTATCGGCTCCACCGAGAATGTTATCAAGCCCGTTGTCCGCATTTTTTATGATGAGAAGAGGGGGCTGCCCCTCCCGGTGCATGATCTTGATTTATCCCATACAGAAGACAGTATCGCTCAATATGAAGAGACGGAAAAATGGGATATCGCTAAAATGAATATATTTGAGGATGATCTAGCCGCCGAGATTCTGCCGTTCTAAGCCGGGCCGGGCAGGATTTTGTCAATGGGAGCCGTATTGTGTTGTTTCTGGGCCTGGATCAGGGGGCTGAATAAATCCGCATTGCTACGCAGCCCCTTGGTGAGAATAGTTTTAAGAGAGGATAAATCGCGGCGGTTGATTACCAGATTGGCGCTTAAGGTCAGGGCTTCCAGGTCATAGAGGGTATGGAATTCCGGGCCGATGACAGCGTAATAGATGTAACGCCTTATAACCATGGGCAGATTGATTATTTTCTGGTGCAGGGCAGACTGTTCAGGTCTGCCGATGATTTCGGTGTCGACAATAATTATTTGACATTGCACGGCCCTGGCGACTGCCTGTGAAAGTGATTTGATAGTCCAGATATCATAGCCCATGGCGCCTATTATCTCCGCCGCCATGGATCTGTATTGATTGTCGGGCATTAACAGCAGGGCGGCGGCCCCGGCTGATATTCTTTTTCCCCGGCGCTCGTCCTTTTGCAGCCAGCCTAAATCGGGGGGCTGGGGAGGAGATATTTTCCCCGGCGGCATGGGGGCTGGTTCAGGTCTGGTTATGGGTTGTACTTTTGCCTTTGGCCTGGTCTTGGTCTCTGGTTTTTTGATCCCGCTAATCAACTCTGGAAAAAGTTCAAAGGCGGTTTTACTGTCTGTCTTTTGTTCTTTCATGTTACTGCCTTATGCAAAAGTGCAAAAGTGCAAAATTCTTGTAAGCCGCACACGCGCGTTGATAATGGTCTGATTTTACCATCAATCTCCAGTAAATTCATGCGGTATAATTCGCCAAATAAAAAATCCGGTTCTTTTATCTCTATCCCCAATATCTCCCGGCCCCGGCGGACGTTATCCATGAGCCGCGGGGCCTGAGTTAGATGGTAGGGGGTTCTCTTTATTTCGCCCCGGTGTTTAGTGAGAGCGGCCAGCATGAGGGCCAGGTCGTGTGCTGAAAGGCCGACAAGGAGATTGGGGGCCGTCATGGGCTGCCAGAATTCCGTTTCCACTATGGTTATCCGCCGCTCGCGGCTTCTACTCATAAGGGCATCCATAATAAGGTGATGGCAGCCCTCATGAGTTGGGTGGCGGTCTCCGGCGTGCGGTATGATGACGATATCAGGGGCTAAACGGCTAAGATTAACCGCGGTTATTTTGACCTTCTCCAGCCATTCCGGCTGCCGGCGGTCGGCAGGGGTAATATTGTCGAGGCCCAGGGGACTGGCAGCCAGCTGCCATCTAAAGCCGAGCAATCCGCAGGCCGCTTTAAGTTCGGTCAACCGCTCCGGCT
>JAJRZN010000255.1 GCA_024275235.1 Deltaproteobacteria bacterium | reverse complement strand
GGTATTTTATCAGGTGGGCCGGGAACATCTCGACTGGTATATTGACGCCGGATTTAATCTCTTTAAACTCGGGGAAGAGGCCAGGGTCAGATTAGCCGAATTCGGTCTGGAGGGTGCCAGACGGGCCAGACTGCGTCAGGCCAGGAACAGGGCGCTTCGTGACGGCCTGAGCTTTCGGATTACATATCCTCCTCATAAAACGGAATTGATGGATGAGCTGAGTCTTATTTCCGAACAATGGTTGAGCATGAAAAATGTTCGTGAAAAAAGATATTCCCTGGGGCGTTTCAGCCCTGAATATCTGAACGAATTCCCCCTGGCCCTGGTCTATGAAAATAACCGTGTTTCGGCCTTTGCCAATATTTTTACAACCGAAACCAAAGCCGAGGCCACAATTGATTTAATGCGTCATCTGCCGGAGGCCGGCAATAATACCATGGAGTTTCTTTTTATTGAATTGATGTTAGCCTTAAAGGCGATGGATTTTGCTGAGTTCAGCCTGGGTATGGTACCGCTTTCCGGCTTCATGGAGCATGAAAACGCCCGCCTGTGGGATCGTTTCGGGTTGTTGATATATAAAAAAGGCAGCCGCTTTTATAATTTTCAGGGACTGCGTAAGTTCAAAGATAAATTTAATCCGGAGTGGGTACCGCACTATCTCGCGACCACCAAAAAGGGGGTAAGCCCCTTTCTGACCCTGGTGGATATCGCGGCCTTGATCAGTGGCGGGGTTCGAGGGGTGGTTAAAAAATAGCAGGACTAAGGGGCAGCCAATGAAGATACTCATTGTTGATGATGAACGGGCCTTGTTGGAACAGTTGCGGCGCGCCCTTACCGAGCAGCGTTATCTGACGGCAACGGCGGTAGACGGCAAAGAGGCTCTGGAACTGATTTTTGATCTCCCCTTTGATCTGATTATTCTGGATATCATGCTGCCCGGAAAAAACGGTCTGACTGTGCTGCGGGAGATGCGGGAGGCTGGTATTGATACTCCGGTCTTGATGCTGAGCGCCAGGGGCGGAAGTGACGATAAAATCAAGGGGCTTGATCTCGGGGCGGACGATTATCTCGCTAAACCCTTTTCACTTGATGAGCTTCTGGCCCGTGTCCGGGCTCTTTTCAGGCGTTCTGGCACTCAGAAGGATACCCGGCTTCTAATTAATGATCTCTGCCTTGATACGGTGAGTCGTGAGGTCACAAGAGGCGGCCGGACAATTGAACTCACAGCCCGGGAATTCTCCATCCTGGAGTTTCTCCTCTATAATAAAAATCGAGCGGTCTCCCGTTTCAGTCTAACTGAACACGTCTGGGGAGACGCCTTCGATCCATTCAGTATGTCCAATTTCATGGACGTTCATATCAAAAATCTGCGTCATAAAATCGGTGACTCCGGGGCTGGTGGCGGCATAATTAAGACCATCCGCGGAGTCGGTTATATTATCAGGGACGGAGACTGATGACGGTCAGGAAAAAAATCGCCCTGTTGATTACGGCGGCGGGTTTCGGGGCCAGTCTCATATTTTCGGCGATTATCCTCTGGCAGATGCTGGAGCAGCCCCGGCGGATTATTGATGCCGAACTGCTGGCTGTCGCTAAGCGGGCGGTGCAGATTGTTGATAAACGTCTGCGTCAGGGGCAGGCCCCTGCCTTTGTCGGTGATGACGGCTATTGGCTGAAAATTTATCTCAAAGGTAAAAAAAAGCCGCTTTATCAATCTAAATTAGCGAAAATTATAAAACTTCCGGAGCCGCGGGTGAACAGCAGTATCACGGTGAGCCGTACTATTCCAAGAACCAGGATCGAACTGGGTCAGGATGATGAAAACGAGGTAACTTTTCGGATGAGGACGTTTGTCATTGCCGGCGGCGGCCGCGAGTTTATCGTCTGCGCGGCCCGGCCCGTGGAGGTAATTATTGAAGAGTTGTGGGATACAGCAGTCGGTGTTCTCAGCAGTCTGCTCTTTTCCAGTCTCCTGCTGCTGGCGGCCAGCTATTTTGTGGCTGGTATTATTCTTGAACCGGTGAGAAGAATAAACGATCAGACCCGCGAAATCACTGAAAGGCACTTGGATCGCCGGATTCCAGTGGGTGGTGAGGGGGATGAATTCAGTATCCTGGCCAGAACCTTGAATAAGGTCTTTGAACGTCTGCAACAGGCCTTTTTAAGTCAGAAGAGGCTGCTTAGTGATACCTCACATGAGTTAAAAACGCCGTTGACCATGATTCGGTTGTCGTTGGATGAATTACATTCCGCCGATGCCGTGCAGGGCAACAGGTGCTCAGAAATTATTGACAGAATGACCATACAGACCCTGCGCATGGAGCGGCTGATCAAAAATTTACTTGATCTCTCCGCCCTGGAAATTTTGACCAGGATGCCCAAAGAACCAGTAAATTTAGCAATATTGCTCTCTTCTTTAATCCAGGATTACCAATTATTGGCGGAGGCGGGGAATATAGCACTTAAATTTCATTTCCCGCCTAAGCTTATGGTGCCGGGAAGGGTGGAAAAATTAGAACGGGCCTTTTCAAATATTATAGATAATGCCATTAAGTACAATAAGGCCGGCGGCTGGGTGGAGATAAAAGGCGGCAAGATGGGAGATAAGGTCACAATAACCATAACCAATACGGGGGCAGGCCTGTCAGAAGTTGAACTTTCGCGGATTTTTGAACCCTTTTACCGGATTGAAGAATCCAGGGCCTTACGTTATGGCGGCTCCGGACTGGGGTTGAGTATTGTTAAACGCATCATCGAACTCCATAATGGGGAGGTAAAGATGGAAGATCTTGCGGATGGGAAGGGAATGCGCGTGACGGTGGAACTGCCAGGCTGATTAAATTCTTGCGCGCTTTTCTGTGTTGGATAATATCAGCAAACCTTGAATTAAAATTGACAAATATATGATGAATACTCATATAATAAGATATGGCAAATATCATACAGCATAAAATTCTGGCAGCGGTGGATGGCTCAATCCATAGTTTTAACGCTCTGCGTTATTTGAGTTATCTTTTTACTGATTTGGAAGACATCAATGTTCATCTGTTATGCGTGGTGTCGGCCGGTTCAGCGAGACTGGGCATGGAGTGGGTGGATGAACGGGATCAGATGACCATGGTCAGCACGCAGGTCAGGGCCAAGCTGTCGGCCGCCAAAAGGTTTATGGAGGAGGCGGTTTTACAGCTTGGCCGTCGTGGAATAGCCCCCGCTCAGGTGAGTACCAGTGTTAAATTATCCAGAAGCAGTGTGGCGGCCGACATATTAACTGAGGCGCAGAAAGGCCTTTATGACGCCCTGCTCATTGGCCGGCGGGGAATTGGTAAAATAGAAGAGATGTTTATGGGTGGTAGTCTTTCTACCTCCATGGTCGAAAGATGTTACCATATTCCCCTCTGGATCGTGGATGGCAAGGTTAATTCGAGAAGATTCCTGCTGCCGGTTGACAGCTCATTTAACTCCCTGAAGGCCGCTGATCATTTGGGATTTATTCTGGCGAATAATCCCTACGCTGAGGTTTCGTTGCTGCATCTCTCCAGCCTGGTTGGCGGTAATACCGCTGCTGTTCGGGAAAATCTGGACGAAATGTGGGGTCATGACTGGTGCGAACTTCACCTGAATCATCCAGATGCCATATTCCATGCCCCGGAACAGATTCTTATAGATCGGGGGATGGATCCGCAACGCATATATCGTCTTGACCGCGCTGCCTGTCTTCAGCCTCATACCCATATTATCCGCCAGAGCAGTAAACATAATTGTGGAACCATAGTTATTGGTCGGCGGCCAAAGGGAGAAAAAAAAGGAATTTTTAAAGGCGTTTCTGACAGCGTTCTGGATATGGCAAGGCATATGGCAATCTGGGTTGTCGGCTGATTACCAAAAAGGAGAATAAAATGAAAATCGTAATTGTCGGTGCCGGAGCCATCGGTATGCTGACCGGGGCCTACCTGGCCAGGGGCGGTAATGAGGTTTTTTTTGTGGAAAAAGATAAAGAAACCGTTGATGCTGTTAACCAGCATGGTGTAGGGCTTATGGCCCTTGTCAGCGACGAACCCACAGCTCTTGTTTTTGTACCAGCCACGGCTTTTGTTGACCCGCGGGAAATAAAATCATGCGATTTAGTTATTCTGGCCGTTAAGTCCTTTGACACCCATACGGCAATCACTTCTGTTGCTCATCTAATCAGTAAAGAATCTCCCGTGCTCTCCATTCAAACCGGCCTGGGCAATCTAAAAATTATGGAACAGGTTGTTGCCCGTGAAAATATCATCTGTGGTTTTACCTATATGGCGGCCGCCGCCCTGGGGCCTGGAAAGGTAAGGCTTGGGGGGCTGGGGCGGACATATCTCGGTGAACTTAACGATCAAGAGACAACCAGGGCCCGGCAAATATCTAAAACACTGAATGATTGCGGCCTGGAGGCGGAATTAGTTTCTGATATTATAGAAAAAATCTGGAGTAAGGTCTTGGTGTATTCGGCCATTAACCCGATATCTGGCCTGTTGCGGGTCAAAAATGGTCAGTTGTTGGAAAAAATGGAGTCAATAAGTCTGGCCAGGAGGTTGATTGATGAGGGCCTGCGGGTTGCGGAAGCGGTCGGGCTTGATCTAAGCGAATTCGATCTCTACGACCTGTTTTTCGCAACCTGTAAAGCCACTGCAGAAAATGTTTCTTCCATGCTTTTAGATCTGCTCAGCGAGCGAAAAACGGAAATTGAGGCCTTGAATGGTGAGATTGCCAGGCTGGGTAAAGAATACGATATACCGGTTGCCACCCACATGACTATTATGGAGCTTATTAAACTATGTGAAAAATGGACTGTCGGCGGTCGGCTTCCCAACTCTTAAACCCTCCACGATCTCGCGAGGTACAAAATGACTAAAGGCAAAAAAGGCAAAAAAAGCAAAATTTTGTTAGCGGTTAATGATGGCGAGACCTCATTTAAGGCGGCCCGCTATGTGGGCGATATTTGCGGGCGTATGTCTGACTGTGAGATTTGTCTGCTTAATGTCTCTCCGGAGCCGCCCCCTTATTATTATCTTGAAGGACATTCGCTGGTCGATTACGTAAAAGAGAAAGATGCCAAAGCCGATATATTATTTGAAAAAATTATTAAGGAAATCTTAGAACCCCTGGGGGTTGACCGCAGCCAGACATCAACCCGTTCCTATGTCACCGACCAGGCGGAGACTATCAGCGGTGCCATTAAAAAGATTCAGCGGGAAGGTGATTTTGAGACTGTGGTGGTTGGTAAACGCGGGGTGTCCAAGGCGGAGGAATTTCTCTTCGGCAGTATTTCCAATGCCATGGCCCAGAGCTGTGATTCCTTTACTGTCTGGATAGTCGCGTAGTGCTGCCGAAAAATTTTAATGAGCTGCCGGCTGATATAGCGGCTAAAGCTCTGGCTCATCCCGCCATCCGCGGCCTGCGCCGCCGTCCCAGAGTTTTCAGCGATACCGGCGATTTCACTTCCATTGATTACGGTGATATTATCCTGGTTGACGGGCGCTTTTTTTTGATTATCGCCTATACCAGGGAAGGACGTTTCGGGGTTGACGATCAGCCCAAACAATGGGTACCCAAGGTAGTTGATCTGAACAGCGGGGTGACTCATATCATCAAACTGGTTTTTCATGAAACCTTTGAGGTCAGTCTGGGGAAGTTTAAGGTTACCTGCTATCGGAGTCCGGAAAAGGAGGCCCGTATTCTCGAACTGGTAAGGGGCCATGAAAGGTTCATGCAGGGGTATGGAGTGGAAGACGAGGCCGGTAATCTGGTTCGTATTCTTGATGTTATCAGGGGCTGGCGGTTAGATAAATATATCCACCGTTTTAAGGGTAGTCATGAAGAATATTTTACCGACCGGCTACCGGCAATTCTGAGGGAATTTCTGGCATGCGTGAAGGCCATTGGCTTTATTCATGGCCATGGCATGCGCCACGGTGATATAAGACGGGATCATATTTTTGTGGAATTTGATACCGGGCTCTTTCGCTGGATTGACTTTGACTATGATTTTTATCTGCCTGAACGGCCGTTTTCCCTGGATCTTTTTGAACTTGGGAATATTCTTTTATATCTGATCGGACGCGGTAATTTTTATCCAAACAATGTCCTGGAGAACCCCGGAATGGGGAAAAAAGTCTATAATCTCCTGGATAGAAGTGATATTTCTCTGCTCTCAAAAAATCGTATTGTTAATCTCAAAAAATTGTTTCCTTATATTCCAAAAGAGCTTAATGATATTAATATGCATTTTGCCTGTGAAACTCCGGTTTTTTATGACTCTGCAATGGAGTTGGCCGATGACCTGGAAAGTTGTCTGACAACAATATAAGATCAACCCCATGAAAAATGACGCAATTCCGGAAACAAATATAAACGCTCTGCTTGACAGGATTCAAACAGAGGGTATTGAGAAGGCCGAGAGTGAGGCGGCGGTGATAATTAAAGCCGCTCACGAGAAGGCCCATTTGGTAATCAGCAAAGCCCGTCAGGAGGCGGCGGCAATTGCGGCAGAAAGCAGGGAAGAACTTAAGCGCCGTGAGAGGAGTTTAAACAGTCGTCTTGCTCAGACTGGCCGAGATGTTGTGCTAAATGTTAAAGGAGAAATTATTGCTCTCTTTGACCGTCTCCTCCAGCATGAATGCCGCTCGTGCCTTAAGGGTAAGCGGCTCGCGGCAGTTATTTCCCAGATAATTGGCGCCTGGCAGACGGAACATAAGAGTTTGAACCTGGAAATTATAATCAATGAAGATGACAGGCGTGCTCTTGTTGATGAACTGTTAGCCGACTTTCGGCAACAGCTAAAAGATGGCATCGAGATCAAGGGACATCCTGATATCACGGCAGGTTTCCGGGTTGGTTTAAAGGGCGCCCATCTTTATTATGATTTTACCGATGAGGCAATTGCCGAAACTATAGGCCAATATCTGAGGCCGGAGCTGTCCGCCTTGTTGTCCGGCCCCAAGGTAAGCGTTCCTGAAAAATAAAAAACATCCAGCGGGGTAATGTCGTATGCCGGGCTGTTATTATACCATCTGCTCACTGCCCCATCTTTCTTTTACCGCCTCACCGCCTCCCTTGAGCAGTTCTGCCTTTTTATCCACCTGTGGAATTGAACTCAGCCGTTTAGATATGAGTGTTATGCGCTCTATAACTCTGCTGCCGCCCGCTGATCTCTCTGATTCACCGTCTTGTATAGAGAGCTGGTACAATGGAGAACGGCAGTTACGGCTGGAATTGGCCCGCCTGCGTGCGGTACGGCTTGGCCGCCCAAATTTTGTTTCTCAAGGCTCTGTGAGTCCTTTTTTTAAAAAAATTGCCCGCCAGGCCATGGCCTTTGAATCTCCCTGGCAGGCCGAAGAACTGCTTGACCTGAGCCGTTGGCAAATCCTCAATGAACTGGAGGCTGAGTATGATTCAGGGCTGCCGCGTCTTGCGGTTTATTTCCTTAAACTTCAACTTTTGGAACGTCGGGCCCGCTTCAATCAGCAGGCCGGACAAAAACTGCGCCGGGAAATTGTCAACCGGATCACTCTGTTTCTGAGGTCTGACCAATGATTACTGACGGTATTATCTACGGTATTAACAAAAATATGATTACCGTCGAGTTCGGGGGCGATATCCGCCAGAATGAGGTGGCTCATGTCATTATTGGAGATCAACGTCTAAAATCGGAGGTGGTGCGGATCAGGGAAAATCTGGCCGACCTCCAGGTTTTTGAGGATACAAGAGGTCTGAAAAAAGGTGATAAGGTCGAATTCAGTGGTGAATTACTTACGGTGCAATTGGGGCCGGGACTTCTGGGGCAGTTGTTTGACGGTCTGCAAAATCCACTCCATAAATTGGCTGAGCAATACGGGCAGTTTCTGAAGAGGGGCAAGGCCGTTGCCGCTTTGTCCGCCGAACAGCTCTGGCGGTTTAGTCCGGCGGTTAAACCTGGTGCCGTTGTGCGGGCCGGGGAAGCCCTTGGTACGGTTCCCGAGGCCATTTTTGAGCATCAAATAATGGTACCCTTTAATTTTACGGGTATTTATGAGGTCGCGGAGATTGCGGACGGGGCGGAATACAGAGTTAATGACAAAATAGCTGTTCTCAGGGACGATAAGGGAAACCTGCGGCCCTTGAGTATGAATTTTTTCTGGCCGGTACGCAAAGCGGTGAATATCTATCAGGAAAGATTGAGTCCGGTTGAGCCGCTCATCAGCCAGATTAGAATTATAGATACCATGTTTCCGGTGGCCAAGGGCGGCACCTTCTGTATTCCGGGGCCTTTCGGGGCTGGGAAAACCGTTTTGCAGCAGCTTACCAGTCGTAACGCCCAGGTGGATATCGTTATTATTGCGGCCTGTGGGGAGCGGGCCGGTGAGGTGGTGGAAACTATCCGCCAATTTCCCCGGATTACTGATCCGCTGACCGGCAGATCGCTTATGGAGAGAACTATGATTGTTGGTAACACCAGCTCCATGCCGGTGGCGGCCCGGGAATCATCCGTATATACCGCGGTAACCATGGCGGAGTATTACCGTCAGATGGGTCTTGATGTCCTGCTGCTGGCCGACTCCACCTCTCGTTGGGCGCAGGCCATGCGGGAGAGATCGGGGCGCCTGGAGGAAATTCCAGGCGAAGAGGCCTTTCCGGCCTATCTGGAATCAATTATTGCCTCATTTTATGAAAGGGCCGGGCTTGTCCGCCTGAGGGACGGACGCACCGGTTCTGTTACCATCGGCGGCACAGTAAGTCCGGCGGGCGGTAATTTTGATGAACCGGTGACTCAGGCCACCTTAAAGGTAGTCGGCGCTTTTCACGGCTTGTCGCGGGAGCGCTCCGATGCCCGTCATTATCCGGCTATTGATCCTCTGACCAGTTGGAGCCGATATCAAAGTTTTATTGGTTCAGAGCAGCGGGAGATGATAATAAAGCTGCTTTCCAGAGCCAATGAGATTGAGCAGATGATGAAGGTTGTCGGTGAAGAGGGAACCTCCATTACTGATTTTATCATTTATTTAAAGGGCCTGTTTTTTGACGGTGTCTACCTGCAGCAAAATGGTTTTGATCCCGTGGACGGTGCTACCTCCAAAGAACGGCAGAGCCATGTCTTTGAGCTTCTTGAAAAAATTATCGGCGGTTATTTTGCTTTTGACAATAAGGATGAAGCCCGAGCCTTTTTTCAGAAGCTCCGGCTCTCATTTTTGAGTCTAAACAGCGCCGTCTGGGATTCTGATGACTTTTCGCGTTATGAGAATCAGGTTGCCGGGCTGATCCGTGAATCCTGCCAGCAGGAAGAAGACGCGATCAATATAACCAACCGTCAGGCCTTCATGGAACAGGATTTTGATTCCACCTTTATAAGAGCGCGAAGTACCAGAACGCTGAAAGACGGAATTCCGCTGCACCACGATGATGATTATAGAGGGGAAGATGCGGACGATTTACAATAAAATAAGGTGGGTGAGTGGTAATGTAATCATGGTTCAGGCTGAAGGGGTTGGATTTGGTGAATTGGCTATGGTTGCCGTCCCTGGGGGCTCTTCCCTGGCGGAGGTGATCAAAATAGAAGATAATCGGATATTTCTCCAGGTCTTTGGCGGCAGCAGCGGTATTTCCACTGGCAGTGAAATTCAATTTCTTGGCCATGGTCTAAAAGTTGCTTTTTCTGAAAATCTTTTAGGACGGATATTCAACGGCATTGGTGAGCCCAGGGATAAGGGCCCTAGGTTTACTGATAATCTGATTGAGATTACAGGGGAGCCGGTTAATCCGGCTAAAAGGGTGATTCCTCATAAAATGATTCATACCGATATTCCCATGATTGATCTCTTTAACTCCCTGGTGGAGTCACAAAAGATCTCTATATTTACCTCCGCTGGTGAGCCTTATAACGCTCTGTTGTCCAGGGTGGCATTGCAGGCCCAGGTGGATATTATTCTCCTCGGAGGAATGGGGGTACGCTTTGACGATTATCTCTTTTTAAAAAATGCTCTGGAAGAGGGCGGGGCCTTAACCAGGTCTATTCTCTTCATTCATACGGCAGCCGAGCCGGTGGCTGAATGCCTCATGGTACCCGATCTCTGCTTGACAGTGGCCGAAGCCTTCGCCTTAGAGGGTAAAAATGTTCTGGTATTGCTGACTGATATGACCAACTTCTGTGATGCCTTAAAGGAAGTGGCTATCAGTATGGAACAGGTTCCCGCTAATCGCGGTTATCCAGGTGATCTCTACAGCCAGCTGGCGGCCCGTTACGAGAAGGCAGTTGATTTCGAGGAGGCTGGATCGGTAACTATTCTCTCGGTAACCACCATGCCGGGTAATGATGTAACCCATCCGGTGCCGGATAATACCGGTTATATTACCGAGGGCCAATATTATCTCAACAATGGCCGTATTGAGCCCTTTGGCTCTCTAAGCAGATTGAAACAATTAGTAAACAAAGACAGCAGAGAGGATCATCGAGCGATTATGGACGGTATGGTTCATCTTTATGCCGACTACCAGGAAACTTTGGAAAAGAAGGCCATGGGGTTCAGGATGTCTGCCTGGGATAATAAACTTTTGGATTACGGTACGGCCTTTGAGAGAGGTCTGCTTGATCTCAGGGTTAATATTCCCCTGGCAGCGGCTCTTGATCGCAGCTGGCAAATCTTATCCGCCTGTTTTGAGCCGCAGGAGACTGGTTTGAGCAGTGAATTAATTGATAAATTCTGGCCTGGGGATGATGAAAAAAGCAAGATTGACCAAGACAGAGCTTAAAAAACTGCAGGATGATTTAAAACGCTACGACCGTTATCTTCCCACTCTGCAGATTAAAAAGCAACTTTTGCAAATGGAGACAAATCGGGTCAGGGTGGAGATCCGGCGGCTTGACGATGAGCGCCGGCGTCTTGAGGCCGAGATGGATAAATGGGCGGCGCTGATGGGTGAAGAGCAGGAACTTGCCGGGATGTTTGAAGTGGGGGAGATAGTAACCCGTCCGGATAATATTGCCGGGGTGGATCTCCCCGTTTTTGTGGAACTTCCTGTTCACATAAAGTCCTATGATCTTATTACTTCTCCGCTTTGGCTTGATCGGGCGGCGGGCGATTTGGCGCAGCTTATGAAACTGCGGGCGGTAAAAATGGTTGCTCTGGAACAATACCGGCTTTTGGAAGTTGAATTACGCCTTACCGCTCAGCGGGTTAATCTCTTTGAAAAGGTGAAAATTCCTCAGGCTATCGAACAGATTCGCGCTATTACTATCTACCTCGCTGACCAGCAGGCGGCGGCAGTGGGCTGGGCCAGAATCGCCAAGAAAAAGATAAAAGAGGCGGCCTGATGATTGTCCCCATGCGAAAGGTGACAATATTGGGACATACCTCCTGGCAAGATAAGTTGCTGGGTGCTGTCCGTGATTTGGGCGTTGTTCATATTATACCCCTTGATTCGGCCGATAAATCAACAAATGAGGCTGAATTTGCCAGGGTGAAAGGAAATATTAATCTGCTTGAAGAGGCTGTTGGTCTTATAGCCAAAAAAAATGGCTTATATCAGGACGAATTAGAGATCGATGGTTTGGCTTGCGCTCGAGAACTGCTCAATGTCCACGAAAGACGAAAGAAACTGCAGAAAGAAATTTGTGAACTGGAAGAAGAGTACAAGGGGCTGGGCATCTGGAGCGATTTTTCGCCGGAACGGTTGGAATTATTAAAAGATAAGGGCTTGAAATTGAGATTTTTTCTAACTTCTGCCCATAATCACGATAAACTTCCACCTGGAGTTGTTGTCTATAAAATAGGCCATGAGGGGAACCGTCTTTTATTAGCTGTTTTTGATTTTGATAAAGCGGGGGAGGGGATGCGGGAAGTTTCTCCACCGCTAAGAGGTAGAATGGCAATAGAGGCTGTTATTGCCCGGAAAAAAAAGAACCTGGCGGCAGAAGAATTAAAAATTAAGCAATTAAAGCGGTTTCGTCCCGCTCTGTTGAGATGTTTAAGCAGGCAAAGGGAACGTCTTGCCTTTATAGATGCCGGCAGGGCCATGGGAGCCAGAGGCGGGATCAGCTATCTCAGCGGCTTCTGCCCCGTTCCCAATTTAACGGCCCTTAAAGATGAGGCCAGGAACCGGCAATGGGGACTGTTGATTGAGGAACCTCAAGATACAGAACAGGTTCCCACCCTTATTAAATATTC
>JAJRZN010000254.1 GCA_024275235.1 Deltaproteobacteria bacterium | reverse complement strand
GTATGGTTTCACCAGAGTACCGCAAAAACCATATTTCTGATAAGAGGCCATTATAGGGTCAGTGGAATAACCGCTGGAAACAATCATTCTGGCCCGTGGATCAATGGCCAGAATCTCATGGGCCGCTTCTTTTCCTCCCATGCCGCCGGGAATAGTCAGATCCATAATTGCCAGGTCTATAGGGGTACCGCCGCTCATGGCTTCCTGATAGACGCGGACGGCCTCCTCGCCATCTTCAGCAGGCACAACCTCATGCCCCATTTGAGTAAGCATGGCCTGGGCCATATTCCTAATAGGTTCTTTATCATCCATAATCATAATCTTAGATTTTTTAACGGCAGAATCGACCTTTTTCACCTGTTTATCTGCCGTGCGGCTCTGAACTGCGGCTGGCAGATAAACCATGAAAGTTGTCCCGGAGCCTAAGGTAGACGCCACCGTAATATGCCCCCCATGTTTACTGATAATTGAATGAGTAATAGCCAGACCAAGCCCGCTTCCCTGCTGCTTTGTTGAGATGTATGGATCAAAAATTTTATCAATAATACTGGCAGGAATACCGATACCACGATCTTTGATAATCATTTTTACATATCTGTTTTCTTTCTGCAAAAACTCACCCCAGGAACCTGACGCCTTCAGATTTTCACACGACACTTCAATAATACCGCCACTCGGCATGGCCTGACTGGCATTCAAGACAATATTTTGCACTACCTGGCTGATCTGACCCTTATCAATTTCAACAAGCCAGAGGTCATCAGAAAAATTATAATGACAGATAATTTTAGTGCCGCGGAGTATAAAGTCGGCAGACTCCACAACGACATCGGCAAGAGATGCCGTTTCTCTGACAGGTTCACCGCCCTTGGCAAAGGTGAGCAGTTGCTGAGTCAAATCCCGCGCCCGATATGAGGCCTTTTTCGCCTCTTCAAGCAGTTTTTTGGTTTTAAGCGTAAGCTCGGCATCAAAAAGTGATAACTCAATATTGCCAAGAACAGCCGTTAGAATATTGTTAAAATCATGAGCAATGCCACCGGCAAGTACACCGATGGACTCAAGTTTTTTCACCTTGGTTAATTCCTGCTCCATGCGGAGCTGATCGGTAATATCCCTGAAGACCAGAACAACGCCGATTATGGCGCTGTTTTTATCCCTGATCGGCGCACCGCTGTCGGCAATACTCCTTTCCTGACCATCTTTAGCTATCAAGACGGTATGATTCGCCAGGCCAATAATTGCCCCTGTAGCGAGAACCTTGTCCACCGGATTTCCGCGTTGTTGTCTTGTCACTTCGTCGAAAATATTAAATACTTCCGTTAGAGGCCGTCCCTTCGCCTCATTGCTGCGCCAACCGGTCAGTCCTTCCGCTACTTTGTTGATGAGCACAATACAACCGTGTATATCAGTGGTGATGACGCCGTCTCCTATGCTGCGCAATGTAACCGCCAGGCGCTCTTTCTCATCCTCCAGTGCCTTTTCCGACAGTTTGCGCCGGGTTATATTGGTGGCAATCTCCATCCGCACATAACGTCCGTCCGGCCAGCGGATGGCTTGATCCCGGCATTCATACCATTGATTATCAACGGTATTTCGGGACTCCCATACTAAAATCCCCAAAGGTTCATCATTATCATCCAGCAGCCTGGCGTTAGTACAGAAGTCACAGGGCCTTTGCTGACCGGCCTGGAGAGTCTGCCAGCAAATCTTGCCAACCACATCCCCCCAGATTTTCCGGCCATATTCATTAATAAAAAGGAGCTCGTATGTCTCCATATCCGCGACATAAACCAGAGAGTCCAGATTATTGACTAATGTCCGGAAGCGCTCCTCGCTACCCTGTAGTTCATTCGTCCGTTCCAGCACCCGTTGTTCCAGTTCGTCCCTGGATTTTTCAAGCTCAGTTGTGACCATCATGGTGATGCGGCGGGCAAAAACAATAACTATCAGACTCACAAAAGAAAAGGAGAGCGTGATAACCAGTAATTGCTCCCAAAAATATCGCACGGCATGAGAAATATCTTCGATTAGTAAGACATTAAGCAGGCCTGTATTGTCGGTTCCCGGCAACAAGGCAATGCTGGTTGACTTCTGGTGCGAGACCAAATTTGGTGTCAGAACACCATTTAACAGCAAATATTCTTTGCCCTGATAGCTTAGATGTAAGACCGCATGATGTTTTTGAGAGAAACGGTTGAATTCGGCCATGCTGGGCTTGGTTAAATAACGCCCCACCGCGAGAAAACCGATGGGGCCGTAATTCCCCGCGAGGCGCTTGAGAGAAAGTAAGGCCAGCTTGCCGTTATAAACCATGGCGGCCGGGTAAACCGAATCGTTTTTAAGCCTGGCCAGCATCGGACTTATATCATCCCTGACCCCGAACTTGCCGGGGTTCCCGGCGCAAGCCAGCAAAATGCCCTTGGTATTATAAACATTGACCAGATCGATGGTTCTATGAACAGTAAAGGGAACAATCTGATCAAGAAGATGGTTGACCGCCCCTTGGGCGACATTATCAACGAATGACCGGTTGTTGGCGAGAAAGTCCACCAATTCCAGATTATCGGCCTGGATGGTACGCAGCCGATTTTGCACCTCATGCTCAAACTGATAAGTTGTCTGGGCTGAAGAGAACTGGAAAAAAGCGTATTGCAGGTAGGATATATAGGCAATAACCCCAAGACAGAAGACAACCACAAGAGCCGTTGGCCCCAAGAGCTTTATACGCAGTTTATTCATGGGATTATTTTAGTGATATCAGGGGTACATCTTAAACATTCCCTTTCGTTTTGCCACTGGCTTATTCGGCTTTTTATTGTGCAAGAGTGTGGTTTATTGAGCGCTTACATCATGTCGAAGAATTTATTATACCGCAACGGGGGCTGTTTGTTGTTGGCCGATTAAAGGCTTATCGCCGTTTACCAGAGAGGTCAGGCCATACAGGACATCTCCAATGCTTGCCACCTGCGCACTTAATTCTTCAGCAGCGCTGGCCGATTCCTCGGAGCTGGCGGCAATCTCTTGCACCGCTTGATCCATCTGGGTAATGGCCTGATTTACCTGACCGGCCCCAATGCTCTGTTCCGCTGAGGCGGCGGCCACCTCTTTGATTAACAGGCCAATTTTATCCGAGTACTCATTCACCTCAACAAAGGCCTTGCTGGTATCCTTGACCAGGGTGCTGCCTTCCCCTACCTTATCAACGGTTTTCTGAATCAAAACAGCGGTACTTTTGGCAGCCTCTGCCGAGCGCATAGCCAGACTGCGAACCTCTTCAGCAACCACCGCGAAGCCTGCCCCGACCTCTCCGGCCCGAGCGGCTTCTACCGCGGCATTTAAAGCCAGAAGATTGGTCTGGAAGGCAATTTCAT
Organism: Deltaproteobacteria bacterium; assembly: GCA_024275235.1. Classification (GTDB taxonomy): domain Bacteria; phylum Desulfobacterota; class Desulfobulbia; order Desulfobulbales; family VMSU01; genus JAADIV01. The sequence goes on along the minus strand of JAJRZN010000254.1, from coordinate 3,216 downwards.
CAATGGTCTTAACAATTTTTGAGGTCTCTTGACTGGCGGTTGAGATTTCATTCATGGAAGAGGTAAGCTCCTGCATGGCGTTATTGGCTTGAGCCACTACCCGCAAGGTCGCTGCCATCAGCTGATTCGCCTGATCGGTATTATCATTATTTTGCTTGCTCATGGCAGTCATCTCCTCCATGGAGGCCGATGTCTCTTCCAGAGTGGCGGCCTGCTCGCTGGAGTTCTCGGCCAATTGCTGACTGCCTGCGGCTACCTGCTTGGCGGCAATACCTACCTGATCAGTACCATCGGACAATTCTTTAATAGCCAGATTTATTGGCTTGGTGATAAAACCACCCAGAATAAAAGCCATGAGGATACCTATGAGGATACCGCTGCCGCCGATGATCATGGAAATAGCACTGTTTCTGGAAGCCAGATACTCGGTATGGTTCGTATCCAGAGCGGCCTGTTTTGTGGCCTGTGCGGCAATGCCGTCGACTATGGTGTTAATTTTGTCAATAGCAGTGTCCATCCTGATGATAGTGTGCGCTATAAGGCGGTTTTCTACCACCAAGGCATCAAAGTTGCTGCGGTAGGCAGATATCTGCTGGACAATATTTTGTTTTGCGATCACCGAGAGCCCAGAACCAGTAACCGCGGCCGCCAATCTTTCAATGGCCGCGTGGGTCTTATCTACATACTTTTGTGTACCGCGCAGGAGGTAATTTTTCTCATGCCTTCTGACCATTAATACCAGGTTTCCGCCCATGGGAATATAAGTTCCCCTGAGCGCCGTATCCAGCGTCCTGCCAAGCTCTTGCAGGCGCCTGTCGACGGCGGTATTTAGTCTGCCGCCCTTCATAAGCAAGTCAATCTGGCTGCTGTACTCAGCCAGGGCCTTTTCCTGCACAGCCTTCGCCCTGGTTTCACAGCTGCTCCTGGCCAGAATGGTTTTATAAACATCAACCGCCCGCTTCAATTTATCCTTATGTTTACCGATGCGGACAAAATCCTTTTCATTACGCATCATGTCCAGATAGGCAATATAAAGATTCTGGATCATATATTGTTTAAGCGTAGCCTCAAGAGCCTGCGCGGCCTCCAGGGATTTACCCTGAAGGCCGGATTTTTCATCCAGCCCTCTTTGTTTACAGCCTTGAACCGTCGCTCTAAACTCTTTGTCGTATTCTTTCACCAGAGCATGCAGCTCTTTGGCTTGGCCAGCCAACTTTATATGACCGATCTTGGCAGCCATATCACCCATCTTTTGAATTTCTTTTTGAGCCGCGAAAGTGTATTTCTGCGCCCAGACAAGGTATTTTTCCTCTGGATGCAATAAAAATCCCTCGGTCTCACGATAGCTTTGCGCGATACCAGTCTTGATCGTTATGGCATGTTTATAAAACATTATTGGACCATTCAAGAGACCATTGTAACCGTCAGTAACTTTATTGAGCGTCAACTGGTAACTGATGATGACAAGCGTTGATAAGGCAATAACCAATCCAATACCACCATAAATTTTCCCTCGCAGGCCAACATGTTTAAACATCATCCCCCCCTGTTGTTATGGATTACATCACTTAAACAGCAATTAGACAACACGTTATAAGCAAAAATAAATTATTAAAAAAATGGGGGGAAGAACGGGGGGAAAATAAATTATTTTTTGATCTATTTGATTTTACATGTTAACCTTTTAAAGGTGTTCGATTAAAGTTTTGCTTTAGGCTTGGTTGGCAGTTTTATATTAAAAGACAGATTATTTTTTCTCCTACACCAAGAGGCTGAAATTTTTCTCGTTTCTTGGCAAAAAGTATTCTGTCCCGAATAAAAAACGGAGACAATAAAAATCTCCTTTAGTGCCATAAATTAATTGGTATCAATGCCGGTTTTTAACCGGACACTACTGGTTTATATTTATTCATGCTCCACCTGAGCCATATAATTCTGCCAAATTATCAACGTTGTCTCACTCAATAACACGAACCGTATAACCGCCAGGTGATATTTACCTGTGATGACGACATTCATATTACCTTGACAGTCTTCATGAGATATGCCTCAGGTCGTTCGCACAGCTATGAATTTTGTATGCTGAACCTCCTGCTGTGCGCCTCTTCTCCATATTGCACATTTTCTCCCTCGCAATTTCCCTGTTACCACAAAAGGACAATTGCACCGGGAAGAATACGCCAACCCCCTCAAAAAAAAGATTAACGAGTAATTTTTTGTCCCGCAAAAAAAAAGGAGCGGCGCATTCATCTCTCACAATTTCAGTGCGGCAGCCTGGACACTCTTCTTGCTGAGTCTACAGGCCAGCAGTGTAGTATGAGTAAAATTGACGGTCGTACCCAAACCGTCCATAATCGCATTCCGGGTTGTGGAACATTTAGGAATATTTTTAAAGTCATGGGTAGTCCCCCTTTCCCCTAAGGGTCATCTGACTCTTACCTATAGACTTTGTATCTCTAATATAAGAGCATGTCAAGAAAAAAAATTCTAAAAAAAGAGCAGACTAAACGCTTTGTACCTACCTCTGTCGGGGACCGGATTAATTACATCATAGCCAGGCAAAACCTAACCAGTACGGCTTTCAGCAAGTTAACGGGGGTGTCAACTGGTAACTTAAATGGATTAATAAACGACGACAACAAACCATCATCAAAATTTTTAGCTCGGATGTTAGAATTATTCAATGTCAATATTAATTGGCTGCTGACTGGTAATGGCTCTAAATATATTAAACCAGACGGGCATGAAGAAGATGAAGACCCCGGAACAGCAGACCTGCTGGAAAGGGCCAGGCGAGTATTAACCAGTGGTAATCCAGTTGCCGTTGATACCTTGGAACGAAATATAAGATATTTTGACTACGCAGTGACGACAGAAGAGAAATTGAGAAAAGCAGAAAAACAGGTGAAAAAATTAGCGCATGACATGGAGGAGGCTCAGGCAACATCAAAAGCTCAACCATAAGTGATATCAACGCACAAGCCTTAGCCTCCCTGCAATGTTGTGTTTTCAGCAAATTATTTTTTTAGCACGCTCTCAGCTCCCGTTCCCACGCTCCTGCGTGGGAACGCATACGAATCAAGCAGGCTCAAGTGCCTTTGATACTACCGCGGCAAGATCCACAAAGCGGTATGGTTTCACCAGAGTACCGCAAAAACCATATTTCTGATAAGAGGCCATTATAGGGTCAGTGGAATAACCGCTGGAAACAATCAT
>JAJRZN010000023.1 GCA_024275235.1 Deltaproteobacteria bacterium | reverse complement strand
TGCCGGGGGCGGGGTTAATCCCCTGCGGGGTCAGAATAATGTGCAGGGCGCCTGTGATATGGGTGCTCTGTTTAATACTCTGCCCGGTTATGCCGGTCTTAAAAATGATGACATCTTTGACCGTTATGAAGAGATGTGGGGCGTTAAACTGCCCCGGCGGCCCGGGAAGGCGGCCACCGAGGTCTGGGATGCCATTCATGAGGGTGATATTCGCGGGCTCTATATTATGGGCGAAGATCCGGTATTAGCCGATCCCAATGCTCACCATGCCGTGCAGGCCTTGGAAAAACTGGATTTTCTACTGGTGCAGGATATATTCCTCACCGACACCGCCAAGATGGCGGATGTGGTGCTGCCGGCCTCCTGTTTTGCCGAGAAGGATGGTACCTTTACCAGTACCGAGCGTCGGGTGCAGCGGGTTCGGAAGGCCGTTGATTCTCCTGGACTGGCCAAGGATGATTGGCGGATATTCTGCGAGCTGTCCAGGAAGATGGGTTATGAGATGAATTATGAGTCTGCGGCGGATGTTTTTGCTGAGATTGCCTCTCTTACCCCGCAGTATAAAGGAATTACCTATCAGCGAATCGAGGCGGTCGGTCTGCAATGGCCGGTACCCAATAAAAGCCACCCCGGCACCACGGTTATGCACGTCGGCAAGTTTACCCGAGGCCGCGGCCTCTTTATCCCGGAGGATTATACGCCGCCTAAAGAGATGCCCGATGATGAGTTTCCCATGCTCTTCACCACCGGCCGCCACTACGCCCAATATAATTTTGGCAGTATGACGAGAAAGACCGCCGGGCTGGGTAAGATATATGGCGAGGCCATGGCGGAAATAAACCCCCTTGACGCCCAGCGCCTTGGTGTTGAAGAAGGGGCCTGGATCAAGATGATTTCCAGAAGAGGCTCGGTGAGGGTTCGGGCCACTCTAACTGACCGCTCACAGGTCGGGACAATATTTATCCCCTATCATTTTGCCGAGGTTCCGGTCAATCAGCTGACCTTAAACAGTCTTGACCGTCTCTCCCGAAGCCCGCAGTACAAGATATGCGCCATCAGGGTTGAGGCTCAAAAGCCGGAGGATAGAAGACATCATAACGACTTGGCATAAGCGGCAGATCACGAGTGTGGTTTGTTGTACTGCAGCACAGGTAAAAACATGATCTTTGAACAATGCGGTCAGGCTGAATTGACCGCCCATTCTTATAACGTGGAGTTTGTAATATGGCAAAGGCAGTAAAAAATAAAAAGGCAGATAAAGGTACCTCCTCCGGGGCGGTCATGGTACTGGGCGGTGGAATTGCTGGCGTGCAGTCCGCTCTTGATCTTACCGAGTTAGGTTATTATGTCTATCTCGTGGAGAAGAGTCCGGCCATTGGCGGAGTGATGGCGCAACTTGACAAGACCTTTCCCACCAATGACTGCGCTCTCTGAATCCTGGCACCCAAGCTGGTAGAGGCCGGTCGGTCTCCCAATATTGAAATTTTAAGTAATGCTGATTTTACCGGACTTGAAGGAAAGCCCGGGGCCTTTACGGCCAAGATTAATCTGCGGCCTCGCTTTATTGATGCCGATAAATGTACGGCCTGCGGTCTGTGTACTACTTACTGCCCGCGCCACCTGCAGGATACCTTCAATGAGGGGTTAAATCTAACCCGGCCCATTCATATTGATTATCCGCAGGCGGTTCCTGCTACTTATTATATTGATCCCGCGGCCTGTCTGCACCTTACCGAGGATACCTGTCAGATATGCGTGCCGGTATGCCGTAGTCATGCCATTAATTTTAATCAGAAGCCCAAGGCTAGAAAGATTGCGGTTGGCGCCGTGGTGCTGGCCCCCGGATTTGGCAAGGTGCCGGATAGTACTTTGGCTAAATATAGTTACGGTGCTCATGCCGATGTGCTTACCAGTCTGGAATTTGAGCGCCTGTTAAATCCCTCCGGCCCCTATCAGGGTAATGTTCTCTGCCTGTCTGATCAACGTCATCCCAGGCGGCTGGCCTTTATTCAATGCGTGGGCTCCCGGGATCTTGGCTGTGGTAATGGCTATTGTTCTTCGGTCTGCTGTATGTATGCCATCAAGGAGGCCATGGTTGCCAAGGAGCATGATCCAGAGCTGGATATCACCATTTTTTATATGGATATGCGGACTCAGGGTAAGGATTTTGACGCGGCCCAGAAACGGGCTGTGGAACAGTTCGGCATCAAATTTGTCCGGGCTAAGGTGGCAGGTGTTACCCCCTGGGGAGCCAAGGGCCTGAGGCTCACCTATTCCACCATGGATGGCCGTCATCGTTTTGACCCCTTTGACATGGTGGTGCTTTCCGTGGGTCTTGATGCCCCCAAAGATGCCCGGAAACTCTCCAAGCTCCTCGATGTGGAACTTAATAAGTTTGATTTTTGCCAGACAGACCCTTTTCATCCCCTTAATTCGTCCCAGCCGGGAATTTACGTGGCCGGCGCTTTCCAGGGCCCCTGTGATATTCCAGAAAGTGTTACTCAGTCTTCAGCCGCGGCTGGTATTGCCGCCGGTCTTTTGAAGAAACAGCGGGGTATGGACTATGTGGTAAAATCATATCCCGCTGAACATGATATCAGTGGAGAGGATATTCGCATCGGGGTCTTTACCTGCCATTGTGGAATTAATATCGGCGGGGTAGTGGATGTGCCCAGGGTCGATAAATATACCGATGGCATGGAAAATGTCGTTTATCATTCAGAGTCAATGTATTCCTGTTCTCAGGATGCCCAGGAGATGCTGAAGAAGACAATTAAAGAACATAACCTGAACAGGGTGGTAATTGCCGCCTGTTCACCGCGAACCCACGAGCCTCTGTTTCAGGAGACTCTGAAGGATGCCGGTCTGAACCGTTCCCTGTTCGAGATGGTCAATATCCGCGATCAATGTTCCTGGGTTCATGCCAATGAGCCCGAGGCCGCCACCGAGAAATCCATGGATTTAATCCGCATGGCAGTGGCCAAGGCCAACCGTATTCAGCCGCTGGCCGAGCAAACGGTACCGGTAACTGACAAGGGTCTGGTTTTAGGGGGCGGGGTGGCGGGGTTGACTGCCGCTTTGACCCTGGCTGAACAGGGATTCCATTGTACCCTGGTCGAGAAGGAGGCGGAGCTTGGTGGTAATCTTCTGGTTATTAAGAAGACTATTGAAGGAGTTGAGACGACCGCTACCTTGAAGAAGCTCATTGCCAAGGTAAAAAAATCCGCTTTAATTGAGGTTATAACCGGGGCCGAGTTGCTTTCCATCAGTGGCTTTGTGGGTAATTTCTCTTCGGTACTCAAGGTGCAGGAAGGCAAGAAGATTGCTGAACATACTATTGATCATGGCGTAATTATTCTTGCCACCGGCGGCCGGGAACATAAACCGGCTCAGGTGCTGGGGCAGGAACCGATAAAATCCAAGCAGATAATCACCCAGCAGGAGTTAGAGACCAGACTCTCCGGCAAGGGTAAAAAACGGGCTCCCGCCTCAGTGGTCATGGTGCAATGCGCCGGCAGCCGGGGTGACGATCTGAATTACTGCAGTAAGGTCTGCTGTAATCATGCCGTTAAGAACGCTCTGCATATTAAAGAGATAAATCCGGAGTCTCAGGTATTTGTCCTCTATCGTGATATCCGAACCTATGGTTATGCCGAGGAAAAATATCAGCTGGCGAGGGAGAAGGGCGTGGTCTTTATTCCCTATGAGGTTGATAATAAACCCCGGATTGCCAAAAAAGGTCAGAAGGTGGAAATAAGTTTTCATGACCCGCTGTTACAGGAAGATGTTGTGATGCAGCCTGAGGTTATCGCCCTCAGCGTGGGCATTGTGCCGCAGGGCACCGAGATCTTGAGTAAATTACTCAAGGTGCCGGTAACCGAGCAGAAATTTTTTATGGAGGCCCATGTCAAACTGCGGCCGGTGGAGATGCCGGTAGCCGGGGTTTATGTCTGCGGTCTGGCCCATTCGCCTAAACCTCTTAACGAAACCATTGTTCAGGCTCAGGCCGCGGCCGCCAAGGCGGCCATGCCATTGGTCAAGGGCTCGGTTTCCGTGGAGCCCATAGTCTCCCATGTTGACCAGGAGGCCTGTATTGGCTGTGGTTTGTGTGCCAGTCTCTGCCCCTATCAGGCAATCCAGATTATTAAGGTAGACAAGAAGCGTAAGGCCGAGACCGTCGTGGCCTCTTGTAAGGCCTGCGGTATCTGCGCCTCTCACTGCCCCACCTTTGCTATTTCCATGGGGGGCTTTACTAATGAACAAATTATCGCCCAGATTGAGGCCTTTGGTAATTCAATTGAGGAGTAAGCATGACTGACGAGTTTAATCCCAAAATACTTGGGTTTTTGTGTAATTGGTGCTGTTACGCCGCCGCTGACGCGGCCGGGGTTTCGCGATACCAGTATCC
>JAJRZN010000253.1 GCA_024275235.1 Deltaproteobacteria bacterium | reverse complement strand
ATTGCATTTTTAACTTGTCAAAAAGCTCAACTACGGCTAATATCAGCCTCTCAATTTAGATGTATGGCGGCGTAGCCAAGTGGCTAAGGCAGAGGTCTGCAAAACCTTTATTCATCGGTTCGACTCCGATCGCCGCCTCCATTTTATATATAAACCGTGGTCTTTTGACCGCGGTTTTTTCGTTTAATCTCTGTCTGTTTCAATTTTGTCCCCATTCTTATACCGTTATTGGTCTCTCTCTAAATCAAAATAGTAAGCGCTTAAAATGACAACACCCGATGCCTCAAAACTTAGGAATCGGGTGTTGTGTCTAAGGCCTTTGGCGCAATAATTTCTTATTGACTGCCGTAACTGTGGAGGCCGGAAAGCAGGAAGTTTACCCCGTAATACGTGAAGATAACACTTATAAAGCCCAAGACGGCTATCCAGGCTATGCGCCGCCCCTTCCAGCCCCTGACCAGCCGGGCGTGTAGAGCCGCGGCGTAAAGGAACCAGGTGATGAGTGACCAGGTTTCCTTGGGATCCCAGCTCCAATAAGTACCCCAGGCCTCATTGGCCCAGATGGCACCGGCGATAATACCCGTACTCAACCAGACAAAACCAAAGATAATGGTTTTATGAACGGCATCATCAATTATTGGCAATGCCGGCAGATTGTCTATTATGCTTGTCCCTGAACTCTTTTTCCCCTTTTTATTTCTTTCGTGATGATCTTTCAGCAGATACATAATTCCCAGGCCGCAGGCCACGGCAAAGGAGGCGTAACCGATAAAACAGGTAACCACATGGCCGATAAGCCAGTTACTCTGCAGGGCGGGAATGAGGGGCTTGATTTCTGAACCGAACTGGGTGGAAAAAGAGGCGTAGGCCATGCTGAAAAAGGCAAAGGGGATGGCGAAGGCACCGATGAGCGGGGTTTTGAACTTCCACTCCAGCCATAGATAAATTATGGCAATGGCCCAGGCAAAAAAGACCAGCGACTCATACATATTGGATAACGGGGCATGCCCGTATCCCATTTGGTACGATTCTACCCAGCGCAGACCGATGCCGCCGGTTTGCACCAGCCAGGCGGCCAGGGTGATGATTGTCGCCAGCCTGCCCAGCTTTTCGGCCCGAAAGACGAAGATGGCAATATAGAGTATTGAGGCTGTCAGATAGGCGAAGGTAGTGAAATTCAGTAATTGGCTGCTGTTCATGATTTATCCTCTACGATTAATTGACTTGTGGCAAATCTCTTGTAGAGCGCGCGCATAGTCTTTTCAAATCCAATCTTATCTTTGTTGCTCTGGCCGCAAACCAGGATACTGGTTTTCCCTTTTTCCTCAGATACAAATACCCATATACGGCGGTGTGACATAAAGAAGATGACGATCAGGCCCAGAATCATCATTATGCAGCCGGTATAGACAATCCAGACCCCAGGGTCTTTGGCGATCTGCAGGCCGGTGGCAAACCGTGGACTGACCGTTAGCAGATAACTGTTGCCTGGTCTTTTAATCCGGACTGAACTTCCTTGATTCATCCAGAAGGTTGAGGGCTGGCCCTTGCCGTCGGAGAACCAGATTTTATACTGAAAGCGGCGCATCATGTCAGGGCCGGAGACATCAACTATACCAAAGCTGATATTTTTGCCCGGCCATTTAATGGCCTGGCTGGTGGGGTACTGGAGGATAAACTTTTGCCGGGCCTTGGTCTTTTCATTGCTCAGCTGGGCGGTGAACTGGCCGTTAATTGCCTGATAACTTGCCTGATAGAAGGTCAAACCGTCATACTGTAAAGGATCATTTACTACAATTGATTTTCTTTTAACTACTTTGCCGTCCCGCTGGATGATTAAATCAGAACGAAATTCCTTGGGCATCCCGGTATCATAATAGGTAAGAAGAAATTTGTTACATCTAACGGTGAAGCCCAGCGGGATAGGGGGATGCTCAGGAGTTGAGCGGTACACGACATCGGTACTGCTGCCTTCCGGGATCATTACACTGGCCTTGTAGCCGTAAAATTTTCCAACCAGCGCCCCGGCAAAAATTAACAGGATGCTGACATGAACCACGATTACTCCCAGTCTGGTCCAGGGACTTTTCTGGGAGAAGAGCAGAGTGCCGCCTTCAACCTGGCGCTGTTTAGTCTTCCAGCCCGCCTGAGCCATAACAGTTTGAACTTCGCTGACGGCTTCCTGAGTATTGCTGCCAGCGCTAAAGACCTTCCGCATCCCCATCTTTCGCAAGCGGTCAAGCTTGGTGTTCAGGTTGTCCATGGTGGCCAGCTTCCACAAATGGGGGAAACGGTCAATGGTGCAGATAGTAAGGTTCATGGCAAAAAGGGCCAGCAGGCCCAGAAACCACCATGAATCATACATATTGGGGATGTCAAGCAGCTGGAAGAATTTAGCGGTACTGTGACCGTAAAGTTCTATGTAGCGCCCCGTCGTTGCATTTTGGGGGACAATGGTGCCGATTATGGAGGCCCCGGCCAGGGTAAACAGGCAGAAGAGAGCCAGCTTGACAGAGGTGAAGAATTTCCAGATGGGGTTACGCTTTTTCTTAGTCATAATTGTTTTCAGGGCAATTAAGTCATTAGTGGTAAAATTAAACCAATAATATCTATGTTCATTGTCCGGCCCAACGGGAATGAACATGGTCTTGGCCAAAAAAAAACCTGCTGTTTGAGGCAGATTCGTTATATACTAAAACCTTTTTTAAAAAATTCAATTTTTAAATATCATATTTTTGTATGAAAGTCACCTGCCAATGATATTGGCCTTGTCACGACTTTCGTAAGCGCTCCAACGGAGCGCTTACTTTCATTGTGTCCGGGGGGCGGGTATGGCTGTCTATCCCATTTCTTCGAGCAGACGGTCAATGTCGTCCTGGCTGGCTTCACCGGAACCTGCATCCTCGTCGTCAATCTCTTCAGGCTCCGGGGTTAGTTCTTCGTTTAGAACGCCGCTTTCCCGGCTGCTGAAATTGTCTGCAGCTTTGTGAGCCTGGATCATACCCTCCGCAATAGTGAGAGCCGGGGCCTTTTCCTTGATCTCTTGCAGTTCCTTAATCAATACGGCAATTCTTTTTAATGGCAGAGCGATAAATTTACCGGCCACGGCGGCGGTCTTTTTGATCTCTTGCGCGTCATAGCTGATGCTGGCCGCGATATTAATGGCATCGCCGAGGGCCTCGGTCATGTCTGATTCATCTTCGGCGGCTGCAGGAGAAAGATTAAGAGCCGTTAGTTTTGCTTTTATCCGGCTTAGTAACCTGGTGCTGTCCACAGGCGCCTTGCTTTCTGCCGCCGGGGCGGAAACCGCCACTTCTTCAGTGGGCGGAACCTCAAGGGGCAGAAATTGATCCAGGAAAATATCTGCCTGCTGTTGATCCATCTTTTTTAAGAGATTAGCGGTCTTTTTGTCAGAGCAGGAGCCGAGCAGGCTGTTAAATATATCGCTCATGGGTAATGAGAGGAAACCGTCATCTTCTTTAATAGAGGCCGCCCGCGGACTGATGAGATCGTAAAACTTGTTTTTATCGAAGATGTCTTCGGCTCTGGCCCTGGCCTTCTGGACATGTTCTTTCACCGTCTCATTGGTACAGAGCTCGTATATGGTCTGGAAAACAGCATCGAAATTAAACAGGTAGCGGGTAGTCGTGGCTGTTGACACCGGGGGCCCGCTCCCGGTGTCGTTAATCATGGCGATAATTTCTTTGATGACGGCAGCAGAGTTATTGCGGCTCTCTGAACTAACGGCAACGGGGGCTATAGCTTTCAGAACATCCTGGAGTTCACTGGCCATCTCGGATAGATCCTGCAGGCCGTTCAGGGTGGCGGCCCAGCTTTCCGGGATTTCGCCCTCCGGCTGCTTTAGCTCATCACCGATACTGGTAAGCGCCTGTTGATAATAATCATCTATATAAGGGGCGGATACTGTCGGTGTCTCCGGAGCTGCCGGTTCAGGGGAAGCGGCGGGGGGAGGCTGGGCTGCAACTGCCGGTTCAGGCTGGGGGGGAGATGGCGCTTTCTCAACCTCGATTATTTTTTCTATCACTCTGGTTGTGCTGGGTGTATCTGCCGAAATTACCTTGATATTATAGACAATATCCCTGGTGGGGATTCTAAAAAAACCGCTGCAAATCTCCAGAGTTACTTCCGGTATACTCTCTTGTGTCATAACTGTCTCCAACTCTCCAACTTCTAATTTAGCTGCTTTTTATATAGTTTCCTGGCGGCCCTGATCATGTAAACGGCCGGTAAATCGTACTCCTAACTCAAACTGCTCGTTATCCAGCGTGGAGGCACACCACATGACGGCCCCCAGGGCCTTGAGGATACCCGCGTCACTGTTGTTACCTGTCCACAGCCAGTCATGATCTGTGGCCCGCCAGCCTTTAAATGTCAGCTCTAAAACAAGCTGGGTGCCTTTGCTAAATGACTCCGCGGCCAGAAAACGGACGCCGCCGCCGCTGAAATCACATAATTTCCCCTGACGACTGCTGGCCGAGAGGGGAAGTTCTTCAAAAAGGCAGTAGGATATTACCGCCTCTTTGGGTAGACGTTCATGAGAACGGCGTTCTTTAAACAATTCATTCATGCTGGTTGCCATAAGCCTTTTTCCTGCTGGTCAATTTAGGGATTGATTTTCATTCGTGACGGGATAGTTATGCCTCCTGTTATTATTGTAGACAGATAAGAATGAAAAAATCAATAAGGATTATGCTTGCTGGCTGTCGGCTGGAGCCGATCCGGCTGGCTGGGCCGGGATATTATTAATATGAAAACGCTGCTGTATTTTACGGAGTGATACCATTTGCCCATGACGGGCGGCGGGGGTTAGAAAGGATTTTAATTTGCGCTCTAATATCCTGGGGTTTAATTCGCTCTCAATGGCGATTACGCCTTCCATGATAATTTTTTGGAGCAAAAGCTCCCGGTTGGTGTGCTCCCGGACATTGGCGGCAAAGGGCAGGAAAAAGAAATTTGCAAAGACAATGCCGTAGAGGGTGGAGGTCAGGGCTATGGGGACGGTGGCCAGGATGGTCTGGGTGTCGCCGATTCCGGATAACATGCCGATGAGACCAACGACACTCCCCACTAAACCAAAGGCCGGGAAAAAATCGGCGATATTCCTCAGGGCCTGCTCACATGCCTCCCGGCGGTGTTGAAAAAAACGCATTTCTCCGGTTAGCAGACTGCGGATCTCCTGGCCGCAATAGCCGTCAACCAGCAGGCCCAGCGCCCCGCGCAGAAAGAGGATTGATGATTCCTTTTCGTCTTTCTGCAGAGAAATAAGACCCTCGAATTTACTCTTTACCGCTAAGTTGACCAGGATTTCGACAATCTCCTTGGGCTCTTTTGGCCTCTTGGTATAGGCGGAAATGATTACCTTGCTGATGATGCGCAGCCGTTCTAAGCGATAACTGATGAGAGCGGCGGCTGCGGCTCCGCCAATGACGATGAACAGGCCGGATAGATTAACATAGAGGGCAATGTTACCATGCAGGGTGAAGCCAATGGCAAAGATGATAATACATATGGTCAGTCCGATAATATTTTTTCTGGGCATGGCGTTTTTATGGTGAATGTTTAATGTTGGGGGTTAGATTTTCGGCATTGCCGTAGAATAATCGTGGCTTTGCGCCTGCTCGGGAAATAATTATTTCCACCCGTCGATTAAGGGCCCTATGGGCAGCGCTGTCATTTTTTACCAGGGGCTGAAAGCTGGCTCGTCCGGCAATACTGACCTTGTTCGGCGGCAGGCCGATGGTAGTGATCAGGAAGCGGGCCACTGCCGCGGCCCGGGCCGCGGAGAGCTCCCAGTTACTGGGGAAGTAAATGGAGTGAATGGGGATATTATCCGTGTAGCCAACCACTTCAACATGATAGGGGGTATAGGCCAGGAGCGGTGCCATTCTTTGCAGGGATTGGCGGGCCGCTGGTTTGAGCTTTGCCTGGCCGGGATCAAATAACAGGTCGCCGGTGAGGATTATTTTTATGGCCTGATTCGGAGTGAGGTTAATGGCCGCAAAATTACGCAGTCTGTTCTCTTTTATAAAGATCTTACTGAAGTCGTACATTCTGGCCACGGATTGTCTTATCTGCTGCCGTGAACCGCCCCCCTTTATTTCTTCATTAATTCCGCCGGGCGGCAGCGGGCCGGTAAAACTTTTTATCACAGCCTGGCGGCCGCTGGTGCTGCGGCTTAAAAAATCATGGCCGGAATTCTTGTAGGCAAACATCACCAGAAAAAGGATAAACATGGTCATCATCAGGTCTGCCCAGGCCACTGACCAATGGACATTGTACATGGGCCGACTGCCGCGTTGGAACAAGCTGGCATCGTCCTCTTCCGCCCACCAGGAGGATGGATCATCTGCTGAATTAAGATCAGTCAGCTTCAGGTATCGGCTCTTTAGAGGGCTGTCAGGCAGTTCCTCTATCTCTTGTTCGTTCATGATTTTCTCGTCATAATATGGGATAGTTATCTATTATATCGGCATATCATGAACTAACGTTAATACAAGTTATTTCGTAACTTGTATGATGATTTATTTCAGAAAGGGGAGCAGGGCTTTGAATTCATCGGTGCCCGCTTTTTTTAAGAGTTCGTAGATAACCATTTCCGTATTCATAATCTCACCGCCGATTTGCTTAATCCGCTGTAGACCGCTGTCATAATTAGCGGCAGTTCTTGATGAGACCGCATCGGCTGGAACCAGCATTCGGTAACCGGCCAGCAGGCCGTCCAAGACCGTTTGATAAATACAGATGTGGGTCTCGACGCCGCAAATGATAAGGCTCCTGACGGTGGGGGGCAGATTTTTCAAGGCCTGCACAAATTTTTGACTGCCAAAACAGGAGAACTCTATTTTGTCTATTGGCGCTTCAGTTAACTCGCTCTTGATGACTGGGGGGAAATCGCCAATGCGGGCCGCGTACTGGGTGGTGCTGAAAATTGGCATTTTTAGGGCATGAGCCGCTTTGAGTAAAAGGACGCTATTGTCAATTATTCGTTGCCGTTCATTAATTACCTTTATCAGCCGGTCTTGAATATCCACTACCAATAAAGCTGAGCTTTGCGGGGTTAAAAAAAATGGTGCCATCTGTTTTACTCCTTATATAGTTTGTAATTTTGACGGATTAATTTATAGTAATCATAATTATTCAGGTCGAAGGTCTGCCGAAACGCCACAACACCGTAGATCGGACTTTTTACGACGCCATCATTTACAGTAAGCGTAATTATGCAGGCAGGCTCCAGGTTTGGATTCTATATTTAACTTGAAAATTTAATTTTATTGGGTTCCTGCAGGCAAAAGGCCACTGGACAGCACTGAAAAATACTATTAAACTAACAGCCTCAGTTGTTAAATAAATACTCACATTTACCACAATAATATATAATAGGCTAAATTGAAAAGTTATTACCTTTTGGGGATCTAACCTGTATAGGTCTAACGGAAAGGAGGAGACGGTGAACATGAAAAAACTTGTGAAAATTATCGGAGTATTGGCGGTATTATTGGTTATCCTGGTGGTGGGATTGAATATTTTTGTGAAATCATATCTCACTGATGCCCGCATAAAAACCTTGGTGGTGCCGCCGGCCGAAAAGGCCCTGGGACGGCGGGTGACTATCGGTAGTATCAAGGTCAGTCTGTTCAGCGGCATAACCATCAATAATTTCGCGGTTAAGGAGCAGGATGGCAAGACTGATTTTATCCATGCCAGGGCCTTTAAAATCCGTTACGATCTTATGCCCCTTCTTCGTAAAAAACTGCGGGTGAGTGAGATTTTATTGGACGCGCCGAATATCAAGGTGATACGTGACCGCGATGGGCGCTTTAATTTTTCTTCTTTGATCCCCAAAGAGGAAAAAACATCCGCCACCCGGCCAAAAAAGATAGCCGGGAAGGAGGCTGCCGCTCTGCCCCTGGCTCTGATGGTGGATCGGATAAGGATTGTTGACGCGGTACTGACAGTGCGGGATGCCAAAAAGGAGCTGCCGGATACAGATGTCAAGGCCAATATGACCATGCGGGTCAAGCTGGGGCGTGATTTTAATCTCGCCAATATAGATTACCGCGGCAAACTGAATATGGAGATCAAGGCTATTTATGGTAAGCTTACTCCCCAGGCTGATGTCCTGGTTAATTTTACTCCGAGGCAGATTGCCTATACCATCAAGACCAGGCTGGATAAGGAAAAAGTTGAACTAAAGGGGCAGGTTGATAATTATCTTCAACGGCCGGATATCCTTTTAAATATAACCAGTAAGCGGCTTAATCTTGATTATCTTGCCGCCCTGCCGGCGGCT
>JAJRZN010000252.1 GCA_024275235.1 Deltaproteobacteria bacterium | reverse complement strand
TAAATCTTTTTACGGCTCATCAAATTCTTCACCATAACCACATCCCCCAAAGCTCCGGCCCTGTCTATCCGGCCCGCCGCCCTCACCATGAGCGGCCCGGAATGAACAACAATGGTAACCATATCGCCCCGCTTAACAATCATCGGCCGCTTCAACAGGCGTTTAAAGAAAACCGCCCCCGGCCGCATAGTGGTCTTTAACTGCAGACCGGCCGCCTGAGCGGGATCAGTAATAACATCAGGGCCCAGCATGGTTATGTCGCGGCGCATAGTATCGAGATCAGCGGCCCGAAGTATAGTGTTACGGGACAAATTACGGGCCGCGCAGACCACATCCCCCCAGAGCTCCACATCAGCGCTCATCCTCACCCGTACCTCGGCGCCGCCGGCCGCCATGATGGCTACCTCCATCTCCTGCCGCAGCCCCGTATCATTACCGTTTCTCGACAACAACCGATAAGTAAGCGGCCCCGGCAAGACCTTAACCACCGCCGGCCGGGCCTTAAAATGGCTCAGCCGCCGCTCTATGCCCGGCAGATATGATTTTGTCCTGCTGCCCGTGGGCAGCATATTCATAAACACCTTCTCCAAGGCACTCTGCCCCAGGATTACCTTAGACCCGGCAGCGGCCGGCCAGACAGCAATAAACTGCGCTCCGACTACAGCCGCCAGAATTAACAGCCACCCCCTGCCCTTATGCCTTAACACCATAAATACAACCTCAATAAATTACGGCCGGCCCGCAGCCTTCCTGATTCTAACTTACAAAGGCCTTAAATCAGCAAATTATCGTTTCAGACTGTTGGCAATCTCCATCAATTGATCGGCAGTAGTAATGGCCTTGGAATTGACCTCATAGGCCCTCTGGGTAATGATTAAATTCACCATCTCCTCACTGACGTCGACATTAGAGGTCTCTAAAAAATGCTGGGCAATGCTGCCCATCCCGTTACTGCCCGGATTGTCCTCCACCGGAGCCGCGGAGGCCGTTGTTTCGGCAAAGAGATTGCTGCCCATACTCTTTAAACCGGCCGGATTGACAAAACGCACCAGGGTAAGCTGTACCGAGCCCAGGGTCTGCTGGGCGTTATCCTTAGCCGTCAACAAACCGCTGGAGTCAATGGACAGTTCCGTGGTACCATCAGGAATGGCAAATTCCGGCTGCAGGCGGTTACCGTTGGCCGTAACGATATAGCCGTCGGCATCGCGCTTAAAGCTCCCGGCCCTGGTGTAATAATCCGTGCCGTTCCTGCTGATCTTAAAAAAGCCGTCCCCCTCAATAGCCATATCCAGGTCATTGCCGGTCTGAACGAATGAGCCCTGGGTAAAGAGTTTCTGCACCGAAGTCACCCTGGTACCCAGCCCCACCTGCACTCCGGTGGGAACCATCCCGCCGCCCACGGTCTGCGCCCCCACCTCCCGCAGCGACTGATAAAATAAATCCTCAAACTGCACCCGGCTCTTCTTAAAACCACCGGTATTGACGTTGGCCAGATTATTGGCGATGACATCCAACTGGGTCTGCTGGCCGTCCATCCCGGTACGGGCTGAATAAAGGGCGCGAATCATAATTTTTCTCCTTATCTCATATATTTTTACAGACGCTCAAAGTCAAAAACATCCTTTTCCATCAAAATTCAAAATTCGACATCAAAGTCTACCGCTTATCTCGACATTCAACGTTCAAAGTTCAACCAAATAAACCTTTCAGGGGCTGACCTACCGTCAGCATCGGGCTCACCCTGTCAAATTTCCAACCCTGGAAATAGCCTGATGATCCAGATCATCCAAAGTCTGAATCATCTTCTGCTGGGCCTGATACGACCTCTGCAGATCAATCATCTCCGTCATTCCCCTGACCACACTGACGTTCGAGGCCTCAATATACCCCTGTTTAATATCGGCATTAGAAACCTGAATCTCCTGGTTCCCAGGCTTTAACTTAAAAAGGCTGTTACCCTCTTTAACCAGGCCCCCCGGATCAGTAAAATCCACCAGGGCCAGACGGTCGATGACCTGGCCGCCGGAACTGATGGTGCCGTCCCGGCCAACCTCAATATGCTCTGAATTCAAGGAGATAGGGCCGCCGTTGCCAATCACCAGATTACCATCAGCCGTACTCAACTGACCGCCGCTGTTCAAGGTGAAATTCCCATCTCTGGTATAACGAACCCCCTGCGGCGTCTGAATCTTGAAAAATCCCCGGCCGTTAATGGCAAAATCCAGGGGATCATCGGTCTTCCGCACCGCCCCCTGGCTCTGATCGATTATCGACTTAATGCCCTTGCCCACCCGCGGCCGGTTGTCGGCCGCCTTGAACATCATCTCCCAGAAGGTTAAATCATCCTTT
>JAJRZN010000251.1 GCA_024275235.1 Deltaproteobacteria bacterium | reverse complement strand
GCAAGCCGCCCGTCTTTAGTAAGTTGGCCGTGAGAGCAATAACCATGTCCAGCTCTTCCGCCGTTAACTCACTAAAAGAGAGGGTGGCGACAATCCGGTTGAATTTTCCTGGCGGGAATTGATCAATTTCCAGGGCGGTCAAGTGATAAAAATCGGCATCCGGTACGTTTTTGCGGGCCTCAGCAAGCATTTTCTCCGAAATATCAACAGCGGTAACCCTGGCCCCGCGCCTGGTCATTAAAACGGCAAGAGAACCAGCTCCACAACCGATTTCAAGGATTTCATCGTTGGGATTAATCCAGTTGACGGCGATTTCTTGTTTGATACGGTCTACCCGGCCCAGGGTAAGAAAACGCATCCAGTTATCGTAACTGCCTGGTGATAATTCAAGTATTTTCATATAGACAAGAGTTGACATTATGTACCCCTGGTTTGAAGACTATGAATTTTGAGACGCGGGCGTCTAAACATTATTACGGCCCCGATTAAAATTGACAAAACTGTTATGGCAAAGGTCAGCGGTTTGGTTACGCCTATAAATTTCGGCCCCAGGAGCCCCAAATATATGGGCAGCACGGGGGAGCCACAGCAGCCGGTAAAAAAACAAACGCCCGCCCATAATAAACCTCTCAAGGCGATACCGCTGGTGGAACTTATGATGGCCTGCCGCCTTCTTCTGATTGCCCGCAACAGACAAAAAGCGGCAAAACCTCCGGCCAGAATAGGCGAAGATGAGGCGCTGAATGTTTACTTATTCATGGCATCCTCTTTAAAGAGTGCGGTTGATCTTTCCGGCAGGCGGCGCATTGCGTCAGGCACCAGGCGTAATTCATAACTGAAATAGCGCAGGGATCAAGGATACGGTAAATGATCTTTAAACCATCTTTCCGGGAGGTGACTATTCCCCGGTCAGCGAGGCGCTGCAGCTGGTTGGAGACGGCGGTAGTATTTAAACTTAGAACCTGGGCCAAATCAGATACACACATTTCTCTTTCGATGACCAAGGCATGCAGAATACGCAGTCGGTTGGTATTCGCCAAAATCTTGAAGGTCTTTTCCAAAGATACGGCCTGCTCTTCGTTGAGCAGAGAGTGGTCTGATAAGTCGGTTGATGATGAGCAGAGCCCCGGTCCGTTGTTATTTATATTGTTCATATTGTTCATGCTATTCATGCTGTTTCGGTATTGATTGTGAAACCTTTTTACAAAGCTATTCCATGGAACTGTGGAATAAGTTAATGTGTGATTTTAGTTTTGTCAACTTTTATACGGGGGGATTTTAAGTTGTTTCCCGGCGCAGCCCCGCCGCCGTCCTTAAAACAGTGGGCGCATTGGTATTAATTGCGGTATCTGGGTCAGGGAGGGGACAGGGAATCTCCGGGGTGGCCGGATTTGGCTTGACTGTTCTATCTGCCGGCGGAGCTGATTTCTTGCTGGAGCTGTCTTACCACTGCCAGCGGGTCTTTGCTGTTGCGGATGGGTCTGCCGATAACCACATAATCGGCGCCGTTGATAATGGCTTCCCGGGCGGTGGCGATGCGCTTCTGGTCATCTTCGCCGGTATCAATGTTGGCTCCGGGTCTGATGCCGGGGGTGACAATGAGAAAATTACTGCCCAGCTCTTCGCGCAGGACAGGGGCCTCGAGAGGAGAAGAAACAACGCCGTCACAGCCGATTTCCAGGGCCTTGCGGGAGCGCAGCAGTACAAGGTCCCTGATTGAACCGGTCATGCCCATGGCGCGCATGTCGTTTTCACCGAAGCTGGTGAGGACGGTAACGGCCAGGATTTTGAGGCCGTTTTTCTCCTTGACTGCCGCTTTAAGGATCGGGTCGTTACCGTGCACAGTGGCGAATGTAACCTTACGGTTTTTAAGCTGTTCAACAGCCAGACGGACAGTCTCCGGAATATCAAAAAACTTCAGGTCAACCATGACCTTGTTGCCGCGCTCAATAATGGCGTCAATAGTATTGAACCACCCGGCAAGAAAAAGCTGCAGGCCAACCTTGAAAAATTTGATGTCGCCATCAAGCATTTCAACCCACCGCATGGCCTCGTCATGGGATGAAACATCAAGCGCGAAGATAATGCGCTCATTCAAGGGTATATTCTTACTCATGGTGTCTTGTCTGGTATAAAAAATTTATCTGCCTTTATCTGCCGGTTGCGGAGCTGTTTCGCCGCTCACTGTTACCAGATGGGGCGTTTATCGTCAAGCATAAAGGGCTGTCGTGTTGTAAATTCGCGCCGGATTATAGAGAGGTCTTAAACCGGCAGATAAAAACAGCTTGCAGCATTTGCTTATGCGGATAGAATAGTTCTGTATGAGAACTATAACCCAGCTTTTTAAATCATTATCTGACCCAACAAGAGTCAGAATTATCTGGATTCTGCGGTTCGGGGGTGAGCTTTGCGTTTGTGATCTGATGGCGGTTCTTGATCTGCCCCAGTCCACCGTGTCGCGTCATTTAGCTTATCTGCGTAATTCCGGTCTGGTAAGTGACGAGAGGAAGGGCGTTTGGATGTATTACAGGTTGCCGGAAGAGATGAATGAGCTGACAGCGAAAATTCTGGCCGTTGTCCGGCTGGCTGAAAAAGGTTCAGAGCAGGCGGCCGTGGATCGCCGGCGTTTACAAGATTATCTGCGGGAAAAACAGGCTGGAGCGTGCTGAACAGTTACGCTCCGGGGTTTTCGTCACTTTTAGGCATCACGCTGAATAGTTACAAGGTTACAAGTATTGTCTGTTCAGCTAAGGCTCCGAAACTAAACTAAGCTGCACCCTTGTAATTAAGTTTACCTGCGGCACTAAGCTTGAGGCTTTGTCGTTATTCGTGGCGCAGGGCCTCAATGGGATTTAAGCGGGCGGCCTTTCTGGCCGGGAAAAAGCCGAAAACTACTCCTACCCCGCCGGAAAATAAAAAGGCTAACAGCACGATGCGGAGATCGAAAATAAAGGGCATCTTTAAAAAGTGGACACCCACGGCCGCGGCAGTTAAGCCAAGAGCGATACCGATGAGTCCCCCGAAACAGGACAAGACCACCGCCTCTACCAGAAACTGGAGCATTACCTCTTTTTCCAGAGCCCCAATGGCAAGTCTGATGCCTATCTCTCTGGTTCGCTCCGTCACTGAGACCAGCATGATATTCATAATCCCTATGCCGCCGACCAGGAGGCTTACCGCCGCTACCGCACCGAGCAGGGCCGTCAGGACACGGGTGGTGGAGGTGACGGCACCCATGATCTCCTTCATGTCCCGAACCCTGAAATCATCATCCTGGCCATGGCCGATATGGCGGCGTTGACGCATAAGACGCGCAATGTCTCCCTTGATCTTTTTGGTGGAAACCCCGTCTCTTGCCGAGATGAAAATCCCCGATACGTCGTTATTGCCGGACAGCCGCCGTTGTAAAAGGCGGAGCGGCACAAGCACAAAATCGTCCTGGTCGCTGCCAAAGGTTGACTGCCCCTTGCTCCGCAGGGTGCCGATTACCTGGCAGGACAGTTTTTTTAAACGAATTGAGATCCCGAGAGGATCCTGGGCGCCGAAAAGCTCTTTTTTTACCGTGGCTCCCAGGATACAGACCGCTTTTCCCGCCCGTTCTTCTCCGGGGGTAAACTGACGGCCGCTTTTAATCTTCCACTCTCGGACCGTGAGGTAGGCGTCGGTGCTGCCAATGACGGATGTCGACCAGTTTTCGTTGCCGTAAATGGCCTGGCTGACGGTGGAGGCGGTGGGGGCCACGGCCGTTAGACCTGAAATTTCACGTCTGATGGCATCGGCATCCGCCGCCTTAAACATGGGGGACGGGGCATGGGCTCCACCGGGGTTGTGGCCGCCCTGGCCGGGGCGGACAAAGAGCATATTGCTGCCGAGGCTTGATATTTCGCTGGTAATCTGGGCTGTAGCGCCGTTGCCCATGGTGACGAGAGGGATGACGGCGGCCACCCCGATCACGATGCCTAATACAGTGAGCGACGAACGCAGCATATTACGGCGGATGGCGTGCATGGCGAGAAAAATCGTTTCCCACAGCATCAGTTTGTTCCCCCCGTCGAATTATCCGTATCAACCAGGCCGTCAAGAAAATTTATCCGGCGGCTGGCATAAACAGCCATATTCGCCTCATGGGTGACCATGACCACGGTGATACCCCGTTCACGGTTGAAGGAGGTGAGCAGCTCCATAATTTCCTTGCTGCGCCGGGAATCTAAGTTGCCGGTGGGTTCATCAGCCAGTAACACTTTGGGATTGGTGATGATGGCGCGGGCGATGGCAACGCGTTGCTGCTGGCCGCCGGAAAGCTCGCCGGGGGTATGGTGGCTCCAGTCTTCAAGACCCACAAGGCGCAGGGCCTCCATGGCCCGTTCTCGTCGCTGGTGAACCGGGGTGCCGCGGTAGATGAGCGGCAGTTCCACATTTTCCAGAGCCGATGTCCGGCTCAGCAGATTAAAGCCCTGGAAGATAAAACCCAGGGCGTAACGCCGCAGCATGGCCCGTTGATTACGGGACATGCCGCCCACATCCAAGCCTTTGAACAGGAAGCTGCCGGTGGTTGGCGTATCAAGGCAGCCGATAATATTCATGCAGGTTGATTTACCGGATCCGCTTGGCCCCATAACCGTCACGAATTCTCCCTCTTCAATCTGGAGATTAATTCCTCTTAAGGCGTGCACGGCCGCCCGGCCGCAGCCGTACACCTTGCTGACATTACGCATGGCAATAATCGGCTGTTTACCGCTGACTGGAGTTGTGGTCATTTGCTGGTGCTCACGGTATCAACTATTAATTTCTGGCCTGGTTTGATTTTACCGGCGGTTACCTCGGTCATGGTACCATCCGTCGCTCCGGTGGTGATGAGAATGGCAACCGGCTGCCGGCCGCGGAGAATCCAGACCCGCTGCTGATTGTGGGCCGGAATTTTCTGAGGCGGCCGGGATTGGACGCGCGGGCGGCGGCTGAATATTCTGCTGAAGATACCACCCCGTTTGGATTTACCTGTGTCCTCCCTGGGGGGCGCGAAGCGCAGGGCGGCGTTGGGGATTATTACCGCGTTTTCCACCTTTTTAACCGTGATAGTGGCGGTGGCGGTCATGCCGGGCCGTAATGACAGATCGGCATTTTTAACATCCAGCACGGTCTCATAACTGACTACACCGGCCACGGTTCTGGAGTCGTAACGCACTTGGGTGATGCGGGCTGGAAAGATGCGGTTCGGGTAAGCGTCCACCGTGAAAGTGGCCTTCTGCCCCTTTTTAACCTGTCCCACATCGGCCTCATCCACGTCCACATGCAGTTCCATCTTGGTGAGATCCTTCGCCAGGGTAAAGAGAACCGGAGCCTGGAGAGAGGCGGCCACGGTCTGGCCTGGATCCACCGAGCGGGCCAGGACAACACCGTTAATCGGGGAGACAATCTTTAATTTGCCGAGATCGGTCTGGTTGATCTCCAGGGTGGCTTTTGCTTG